>CACVKW010001513.1 GCA_902749685.1 Olavius sp. associated proteobacterium Delta 1
CTTCTGGAACACTGCGTCATGCTATTGTGGGGGAATGAAAGCGTGTTGCGTCAGCAGAGGTTGTCCGGCGAGTGGGGAGTTCAACCTCTGCCATATCCATAATTTTGCAGCAGGCCAGCCAGTAAATCAACTCAGTCAACAACGTCCCGTATTTCCACGTATTTCCATTTCATCATCACACATGTTTTTGAGACTTGCCGGAACCTGATGCCATGATACACCGATGTTCTTATCAGACCGACGAAATTGTCCTGCCCATTTCCATACATTACCAAACATTCTTTTGTGCAACTGTTTGATGAACTGCTCATTGAGAATATCCGTTGGTTTTCTCTTTTCTATCCAAGCCAGCGCGTCAACTATGTTGTCTTGTTCCCATCGATTCAATTCACCTTGTGTCGTTATGAGGGAGAGTAGCAAGCCTCCCGCCTCATCCGGATCAATGGGGGTAGTTCCCTCAGGATAATTGAAGTCAATCATGATTTGTTCCATAAAGTTGAAGGAAGCGTGCGTATGAGTTCATCAACCAAGTTCGATAAGGCTTTCTCGTTCTCTCTCCTGCTGAGTGCTTGATTCTCCAAGCTCATGGTTTGAGAAGCCAGGGCGAGGCGCTGGGTCGCGACTTTTTTCGCCTGACGAGCCACGGCCTCTTCAAGACTTGTACGTGGCACGAACCCATAGACAAATACGCAATCGAGATACTCTGCGATTCGGCGCATGGTCTTGAGGGTGACTGAGCCCGCTATCTCTTCCTTTTCAATACGCGCCACAGCTTGCTGAGTGACACCGAGTCGATTGGCCAATTGCCTGGCAGTCATCCCTAATGCGTCACGGATAGCCCGAATCCATCCTTTCGGAGGTGCTGTGATGTTAAGTAGAGGGCTAAGACGTTGGAGTGAAGCATCGAGTTGCTCTCTAATCAGGTTTTTCTTTTTCATGATCATATTTCATTAAGTTGGGGTTACTAGGCATTTTGCTCAATATTGGACAGTACAACATATATGTTGTGCTATTGTTAAGAATAAACAATATTTATATTGTAATAAAATTAATTTACTACAACATTAATGTTGTACTTATTATCTATGTATTTTTGGATCAGGATACAGTGCTGAATTCTGGGGGTCGAACCACGGTAACAGTTAGAAATTCTGTAATGTAAATTTTGGGGACGTTCTCAAGTTTTAACCGGATGGGGGAGGCCACGCCGGGTAATTGACATTGCGAATAAGATGGCATAAAAACATCTTTGAAATGGTCTTAATCGACCGGTTTTCCTCTGCAATAAAAAGGAGGTCAATTATGGAAGCGAGCGGAAATGTAATCGGACTGGTCGGAAGTCCCAACCCGGACGGACGCACCAATCAACTGGTTTCAGCGGCCCTGGAGGGCGTGGCACAAGCGGGGGTGGCCACTGAACTGATTCAGATGTCGGATCATGTGGTGAGCGCCTGTCGAGACTGCCTGCCGTGGGTTTGCAAAGATAACCTGAAATGTACATTTGACGATGATGCATTTAAATTTTATAGTCAGAAAATCACGGATTGCGGCGCGCTGATTTTAGGCACGCCCGTCTATTGGTGGGATACCAGCGGTCTGGTGAAATACCTGATCCTGAAAATGTTCCGGGTATATGCCATGTCGGCGCCGTTTCATGGATTACCGGCCTTCGGCATTGCCATTGCCGGGGGTACCGGAAACGGGCTTGTTTCCGGACTTCGCCCTGTTTACCATTATTTTCAGATGATGGGTATGCGAGCCATCGAGCCGCTTCCCGCAACGCGGTTTAATTTCAACGCGGCCCTGCAGCGGGCGTCTGAATTGGGAGGCGAAATTGCAAAAATGGCCGTCCAACGTGCGCGGTTTCAGGGATTGGAAGATAAATTATTATGGTATGATGCCTTACCTTACCTGGGTTTGAGTCGAGCCGATGAACGGCGTTTGCTTGCGGATCTTGCGGTTCAGGGGCTGCCGCCTGATGAGGCTGAACCCATTGCACTGGGCCTTGCCCGGGCCCATGAACTGGATGCAGCCGGCAGGAAATTAGACGCCTTAGTTGAAATTACAAAGGCATACAATGCCGGCCTTAAAGTATTTGAAGCGGGAAGTTAAGGGATCGAGACGCCTGAAAGCTATGGTCTAATGTGCTTCCAGCCAATTGACACCAAAACCGACATCAACAACCAACGGAACTTCCAGGGTAATGACCTGTTCCATTTCCTGCTTGACCAGTGAAAGGATGATTCCTTCTTCATGGTGAGGCATATCAAAAACCAGTTCATCGTGGACACTCAGTATCATTTTTGTCTTTAATCTCTCTCGTTGCAGCCGTTTTTGAATTGCATTCATCGCCAATTTGATAATTTCTGCAGCAGTCCCCTGGATGGGAGTATTAACCGCTGCACCTTCCGCCATGCGTCGCTGCAGACCCCGCCCATTGATAGCCGGCAGATATCGCCGCCGTCCCATCAGGGTTTGCGCATACCCTTGTTTTCTAGCCTGCTTTAGAAAATGCTCCTGCAGGGTATGAATCGTTGCATACTTTTGAAAGTATCGCTCAATAAAACCTTTCGCTTCCGTTTTAGAGGTATGTGTGATCAAAGACAATCGTTCAGGGCCCATGCGGTAAATCAGTCCAAAGTTGACCTCTTTCGCCTTGGTGCGCATCTCGCGGGTGACTTGATCTTGCGGAACTTCAAAAATAGTCGCTGCCGTGATGGCGTGAATATCGAGGTTTTGACGATAAGCGGCCATAAAAGTCGGATCCTTTGAAAAATGAGCGACAACCCGCAGCTCAATTTGACTGTAATCCGCTGAAACCAGCACATGATTGCTGTCTGAAGGTACAAACACATTCCGGATTCGTCGTCCCTCCTCAGTGCGTATGGGGATATTCTGAAGATTTGGATTATCTGAAGCCAATCTCCCGGTGGCGGCGACGGTTTGCCTGAATGATGAGTGGATACGGTTACTGTCCGGGTTCACAAATCCAGGCAGTTGATCCACGTACGTATTTTTCAACTTATTCAGTTCCCGATATTGCAGGATCAACCCGGGCAATGGATGAGCCTGCATCTTCGCCAGAGTTTCTTCATCGGTGGACATCTTATTGCCCAACTTAATTTTTTTGGGTTTGACCTTGCATTGCTTATGAATTTCCAGCTTGTCATACAGTATAGATTGCAGTTCGATGATTGAGTTAATATTAAAATTTTCCTCTGCGACTTCATAAATCCGGTCACTTAATACCACCAAACGCTTATCAAATTCTTGGGAGATCTTCTCCAGGCCGGCGACATCGATCCTCACCCCATTCTGCTCGATTGTCGAGAGCACTTCAGCTGTCGGCATCTCAACATATTGATAGGTTCGCAGCATGTGGGTCTGCTCCAACTGTTTTAGCAAATGGGTGGCCAGCTGACCCATCACGCCTGTATTTTCACAATAAGCCAGATAATAATTCGATTTTGACTCAATAGCATGTTGGTCTTCGGAGGGCTTTTGCTTTTTTGACTGGATAAAGTAGTGCGGTAAATAGTGCAATTGACGGGAAATTATGGCTGCCAGGCTAAAATCCCTTTCATTTGATTCAACCAGATGTGCGGCAAGCATCACATCCACAATAGCCTTGCCCGTGCGTATTCCACGTGGCGAAAGCAGCTGCAGGAGATGTTTCCAGTTGTAAACGATTTTTTGAATATCGGCTGATGCCAACAACGACCGTAACTTTTCAAAGATGAAGGATTGATGTTCCTCAAAATCAGGGTCATCAAGTGACATGAACCAAGCCTGCGCGGAGTCCACCGCAAACACCAGACCTTCAATTTCACCGCCGATAAAGCGATCCCCTTTCTTGATAACATCCAGGCAAATGCGTTTCAATTGCCCTGCTGAATGGATGAGCGATTTAAACCGATCGATGGAATCCACGAGATTCGGCATTATTTTGTCCACCCGGATTTCCGCCACAGGTTGCTGAGTGGATTCAACATCAATTTTTCCTGCTGCCAATGAAGCCGGTCTGCCCGCGGAGCTGAGTTTCTTGAGAAAGGATTTGAATTCCAATTCTTCCAGGATTTCGATCAATTGAGGATTGTCGAGTAAACTCCGGTGATCCATTCTTAAATCATCCAGCGACAAATCCAGCGGTACATTTACATCAATCGTCACAAGCTCTCTGGACAAAAATGCATTCTCCCGATTATTGATCAGTTTTTCCAGCATTTTATTTTTGGGGAGTTCATCAATATGTTCATACAAATTTGAAATAGAACCATATTGGGTGATCAACTTGATAGCCGTTTTTTCTCCAACTCCCTTCACACCAGGGACATTGTCTGATGAGTCGCCCATCAAACCCAGAATATCGATCACCTGGTCGGGGCGACATCCAAATTTTTCCTGAACATACTTTAGCCCCAGTTTCTGGTTTTTGTGATTGTACATGCAGTGTTTATCTGTGATCAGCTGCATATAATCCTTATCACTTGTCACCATGGCCCCCGCGATTTCTTTCTCAGAACACATGCGCATCAGGGTGCCGATAATATCATCCGCCTCATACCCGGCAAATGTAATAAAAGGCAGATCAAGTGCTTCGATCAACTTTGGTAAATAGGGCAGCTGCTCAACCAGATCATCCGGCATCTTCTGGCGTGTGGCCTTATACAAGGGATACTGTTTATGTCGAAATGTGGGTTGGCTGGTATCAGAGACCACGGCTAAATAATCCGGTTTCTCCACATCGATAATCCTCACAATCTGTGAAAAAAAACCGTAAACGCCACTGGTGTTGAGCCCTTTGGAATTGATCATGGGACTTCGGATCATGGCAAAAAAATTCCGGTATAGAATCGCCATTGAATCCAGAGCAAACAGTTTGGCCATATGTCCTCTTTTTTTCGGCTGCGGTTAGTTTTAACAATATAGTCAGAAACCTGTCACTGGACGGATATTTTATTACCTTGAGTGGGATACAGGGCGAGGTTTTTCACGACACAAATCACAGGCGCATGATCAGATGGTTTTGGCTGAGACCGGTTGTCAATATCAATTTCACAACTTTGGCATAATTTGGAAAGGCCGGCTGTCATCCAGATCTGATCGATCCGCATCCCCTCATTTTTCTCAAATCCTCTGGTTCTGAAATCCCACCAACTAAACAATCCCCCTCCTTGATGGAATTTACGGTAAATATCATGCAAGCCCCACTGTTTAAGCTGCTCAATGAAGAGATGTTCTTTGGGGTGAAAACTGACCCTGTTTTTCATTCTTTCTGCTGAAACAACATCCCGTTCATCCGGCGCAACATTTATATCGCCGAGCACCATTACAGGATCTGCAGAAGTAAAACGGTCGCACAGCTCTGAAAGAAGTTTTGCCAAAAATTCGAGTTTATATTGAAATTTAGGTGACTCCTCTGCTTGTCCTTGAGGCACATACACATTTACAATATTGATACCGGCGATACGTGCACTCATCAGGCGCTTATTTTCAGCATCGTAGCCATCTTTAAATCCATGTTGAATTTCGGCTATTGGTAATTTACTTAGCAACGCCACGCCGTTATAACTCTTTTGTCCCGAAAATACTGCACTATAGCCGGTTTCTCGAATTTCCTGTTCCGGAAACTGGTGATCTTCCACTTTGGTTTCCTGAAGACAGACAATATCGGGTTGCTGTTCCGTGAGCCAAGATAGAATGAGCGGCAAACGGATTCGGATTGAATTAACATTCCAGGTTGCAATCTTGAGAGTTTCTGCCGAAACCTGCTCTTTTAAGTGAATTCGGTCATCAGGCAACAGGCACTCACTATTGGAGTAGATAATCATCTCCGGCGGGTCCAGAATTCCGCCCCATGACCGTTCCACTATAAGACGATTACTGCGCCACCATGCGTACAATTGTGAAACGGCTGCTTGATGAAACGATTCTGCCAGATTGCCTGAGAGTTCTGAAACAGTTACGCCGGATTTCACTATGGCCAGGATTTCATTCGGATCCATGAATAGGTCTCGCTGCTGTTTATCGTTAAAATAAATTCATACCTTCCGGCTCTTCGAGACGGTTCTCAATAATGTAAGGAATTTTGGGGACATCTCAAGTTTTAAAGTTTCGTTATTTCTTCACCGATCGGAAATCAGCTTTTTTTCCTGTGCATAGTTTTCGGTACCCTTAAATCATCGGTTGGGCGGTTATCTAATACCTTGCGTGTTCGCTTCAACTCATGCGCGAGCATCTTTTCATCAGGCAGAATAGTTTTATATGCGGACGCCATTATTTTGTTCGGCAGGCCATGCAGGGCATATTTTACATCGGCTCTGTCTTTATAGGAGCAAAGAATCACTCCGACAGGCGAATTTTCATCTGACCGTGTCCAATGCTCGCTCGCCTAGTTTAGATACAGGTGCATCTGACCGGTTGAGAAATTAAAGGGTTTAGGAAACCCGAAGGGTTCAAGTCTGCTCTTACCAGTTTAACGATTTGCTGAAAAGCGAAAAGGAGTAAGGGGATGCCGGCGCAGAACGTACGTGACTTTTTTTATACCTCCTGTTGCTAAAATTTGTCAGTCCGGAGCAAAAGAATGGCTGGTTAGGCGTATAACCATTTGGATTTATGCTCTTTTACAATAGAGACGATTAATGGTGCGATTATTGCATAATTACAGCAGGTTATTTCAACTTGCGTCTATTTTAAAAAAAATCGATACAATTTCAAGAGGGATCACACCGGTGAGACGGGTACTGAGTTTATTTGCATGCTGCTTTTTTTTGTTTAGCGGGCCGGTTTATGCCGACTTTGAATCCGAGGTGATTGATCTGGTCAATGTTGAAAGGGACGCCGAAGGGCTGCCGCCGCTAACTTATGATGCCAGCCTGGCTGATGCCGCCCGGGACCATTCGGAAGACATGGGGCTGCAGGATTATTTCAGCCACACGAGCCTTGATGAACGCACCGCGCGGGATCGCATCGAGGACGCCGGCTACACCTGGAACGCCTACGGCGAAAACATCGCCGCCGGCCAGCCAACACCGGAAGATGTCATCGATGGCTGGATGTCGAGCTCAGGGCACCGGGCCAATATTTTGAACCCGAATTTTTGCGATATCGGTGTCGGATATGCTTATGTAGCAGACAGCACCTACCGCCAGTACTGGACACAGGATTTTGGACGCCGAAGCGGTATCAGCTCCTGTCCTGAAACGGCCACCTATACTATCACTGCAACGGCCGGACCGGGTGGCAGCATTGCGCCGCAGGGAAACATCGCGGTAGATCAGGGCAGCGATATCACCTTTACCATCACGCCGGCCGCCGGGTACAGCGTGGCCGAAGTTCTGGTGGACGGAGGGGCTGTTGATATTGCCATAATCTATACGTTTTCAAATGTTGGCAGCAGCCACTCAATTGCGATCGAATTCGCGCTCAATCAGTTTCCGCCCACCGCTGATGCCGGCCCGGATCAGGATGTTGTCGAGGGCGCAACTGTCACCCTGGACGGGTCTCAGTCATCGGACCCCAACGATGCGGTCGTAACTTACCAATGGACCCAGACTGGCGGCCCGGCAACAACGGTATCCGATGCAAATGCCGTCCGGCCCACTTTTGTTGCCGCCCCGATCACAGCAGATGCTGCGGTGGTTTTTCAATTGACCGTGTATGACTCGGGCGGAGATTCTGATTCGGATACGGTTGAAATCACCATCACCGAAAATGAAATCCACACATTTCCAGACGATGCCATCACCTTCCAGACCCCAGCGAATTCGGTGTTGGGATTCAAGCCGGATAACGGCTCGCATTTGGTGTGGCTGTTGCCTCTTGATCCTGAAAGTGATGAAATTACGAATCGAAACGGAATGCCGCAAAATTTGATTTACGGCCTGATGGACTTTAAGATCAAAGTTGACATACCCGGCAGCAGCACGACCCTCACGATTTTTCTGCCGGAGCCCATGCCCCAGGGCTACAAATGGTATAAATACAGCCAGAGCCGGGGCTGGTACGACTACAGTTCACACGTGTCGCTCAACGGCGATCGAACACGGCTGAGCATAACCCTGGTAGACGGCGGCACGGGTGACGACGACCGTCAGCAAAACGGAGTCATCGAAGATCCTTCGGGACTCGGCACTGCGGACTCTGCCGTCGTTTCAGGTTCTACGGCCAGCGGCGGCGGCGGAGGGGGCTGCTTCATTGGCACCCTGGGCGAAAATTTCAAATGGTGGCGTTTTTAAGAACTGCCGTCGGGAAAGGGCTTAGCGTGTCAAATCTTGTTGAAAATACCGGTCCTTTTTTACGCTTAAAGTCATGCTTTTGGTGTCAAAAGGGCGTCTTTAAGAATTTATTGCCAAATTTTCCTATCATTTCCCCCTTATCCGTTTAACCCTAATTGAGCGAAGCCCAATTAGCAGGAATTGGGTATTGGCTATCAGGTATTGGTTTGGTGGCCTTGCGCAACTCATTTTATATGGCCCTTGCGGGTGATATACTAAAAATCAAACCCATTCCTTAAAACCAATACCCAGTACCAGATACCGAGTACCCACCAATTGAGTTTCACTCAATTGGGGTTTAAGCGTTGCCGTGTCTCCTGGAAAGCCGGGGCGGCTGAAACCAATGGATAACGTCAATAAATATGGAAATTTCGGCCCTGATGTTCCAGTATCCTATTCTGAGAAACGTTAGATTTTCTTCAGCACTTACCCCAGCCAGATGTCTTTTGGATTAACGAGGGAGGTGCTTTTTGATGAATCAACCACTTAAAAGCCATATCTTTCAAACAGGTGCTCCTGCAACAATCGGCTGAAGACCGGTTTAGATCAGATCACAATTCGGAAGCGTTTCTGGCTGGTAAACTGATAAATACAAACAAAATTTGGCGTTCTATTCCTAGGAAAATAAAATTGCTTTGAGGCCCATCAACGCCTCCAAGCTTTGAACTTTCAGCAAGAGTTAAATTTGTATTTGAGTGGTAGACATTAAAATAAATAGCCACGGTTTGCTATTGATAGTTGACACTAAAACTGTCAAGAAAATGTTATCCCAGCTTTGATGAGTTTACCTCAACGCTGCAAAAGTCCCATACAAAAACGATGATAGAATCGTATGTACAAAATGCGTATATGCTAAGCAATAAATTTTCTTTAAAAAATGTCGGATCAGGGTCACAAATCGAAGGAGGCATATTAAACAATATTATAATTTTATGGCATGTCACCAAAGCCCATGTCATCAAATACGGGGCTGAGGAATTTTTCAAACTAGGTGCATAGGATAGCGTCTTTCATCTTGGAATTAAAAAGCAGGTTATCTCGGTTGGCAGGTAGGGTAAATAATTAAAAATTAAGATGCGACCCATGTCTTGGCCCCCCATTGTCCGTCTAAATTTATGTGTATTTTTCGATAATGTCTCTATGTTCGGGATACAACGCGACAAGTCTATTTCGGTCCGCCATTTCAAAATCGGCATAGTCGAAACCAGGCGCGACCGTGCACCCCACTAATGAATATGCTTCTGTGTTATTCACGGCAGCTGCAAACCAACAACCTGCCCGGACAACTGTCTGAAAAGAGTCGCCATTTTTTATGTCTCTTCCCAACTTTTTGGCGGTGTATTCTCCTTTTTGATCAATTATATGGACGGTTAAAGATGACCCTTCATAAAAATGCCATACTTCATCTTGCTGAATTACATGAAATGCAGAGAACTCTTTTTTGTCCAATAAAAAATAAATGCAGGTCGAAAACACGCGATCACCATTAAAACGTGCTGGTAAAGCGTGCTTCAAAATGACTTCACTCGATCGATAGGTCTCTTTGAAATACCCCCCTTCGGGGTGTCGTTTAAGACCAAGCTTTTTAATCCAATAATTAGCATTTATCATCTGCGCTCCTTATCAAGAACTTTATCTTTAATGACCTTGACCTTCCCTTTTTCAGGCTGATTCAAAGATCCTGCTTCATAGACGAATCTACGATACCTTCTGATCCGGTCTTTTTTGCTTTTGAGACACTTGTCCGCCGGCGTTATTACGGCCTCAAATTATTTAACTGGGTAAAACAAAAACCTAAGATTTCAACCAAATAAAGAGCTGCATAACGCCGTGTAAGAACTAACATAAAGGACCTGTACCTATATTTCTCAATATTTTTCTTCAAGATAATTGAAAATTTACCGATAAGTTTATTTAGGACCACTAAAAGTGGTCTGGAAATCAAGTGAACTCTCCAAGTATTGTAGAAGGTTTATAAGACCTTCACAATCTGTCAGCAACTCAAATTAAAGAGGAGATAACAGAATAGTGCTCAAGAATTTTATCATGTGCCTGTTGATTGTTATCTATACAATGGCCTGTGCAGCTTTTGGAGATAAGAAACAGGCTCTCCTCCAGAATATGGATGCAGAGTCAACAAATCAACAAGAACATATTGACATCGACGAACTCCCGAAGCCTGATAGAATTCCAAGTTCCGATTGGCGTCCGTTCAAAGGTGTATTGCTTCGACATATCGTGGCAAATTGTTGCTTTTCAGAATCCCAAAACACGGTTATTCTTGGCCAAGATAACAATAGGGACCAAAAGGTTGATAAATGCTATCAACTCAAAGGCAAGGAAGGTAAAATATACTATAGAACCATAGAGTGCCCTGATAATCTCGCACCTGTCAAAGTTCCCCAAAGAGAGAAAAATCTGGAGTGTAACCTACATTGAACCTCAAAAATGTGAAATAAATTATAAAAACTCCGGGACGTTGTTGACTGAATTGACTAACTACTTTCGCTATTCGCCCAAGCTATGAGATCCCCTCAATCATCTTTTATTATCCCGTAGCAGTCTCCGCTACTTCTTCACACCAAACTTCCTTTTTCGATGCCATTCTATATTATTTTTATCGGGCCAGTATATTTTAGTTAATATAGTTCAATAAGTTCATTGGATTTGTTGAAATAAAGAATTTTTTCCTTTTATCCACCCTATACACAGATCAATACCATTTAATCCGCCGGCGAATTTAATTTTATTAAGTTCAGCCTGGGTATTATATAGGCTTGCAAACATATCGAAATCATCGAACCATTCGTTGGGCGGACTGAAAGTGTGCACCAGCATCAGGGCATTCTGTGCATTAAACCGTTTGGCCTCGATTATGGCCGATGCTGTGCGGTGAAGAAGTTGGTAGCGGATAGGTAGGACCTTGCCTTGGTCGAGTCCCAGGCTCTCACATAATAAGTCCAGACGTTTTTTCTTGCCTTGAGATGGTTTTTGAAACCACTGCGAGACCAGCGGACCGAACGGCTCGGCTACTTTGCCTTCCACCGTCATCGAAATAATTTACCCATCCCCTTTTGCCAATGCGAATAGATCATATTGAGAAGGATTCCCACCGCCCGGCAGAGGCACTTTGTGCTCCGGGATGGCCAGGTAATTCCGGGTATGCCGCGGGTGGCTTATCGAGAAACGATCACACGCCGGGCGGAATTTGATTACATTCATAAGAAACAGACCGGGGGCGCCGGC
>CACVKW010001514.1 GCA_902749685.1 Olavius sp. associated proteobacterium Delta 1
TACCCTAATTGAGCGAAGCCCAATTAGCAGGTATTGGGTATTGGCTATCAGGTATTGGTTTGGTGGCCTTGCGTAACTCATTTTATATGGCCCTTGCGGGTGA
>CACVKW010001515.1 GCA_902749685.1 Olavius sp. associated proteobacterium Delta 1
CCTCCTGTTTTTGGATTTGGTTGGTCCTAAACCCAATATTTACAGGAGTCCCAGATGGTTTTTCAATTGTTATTTTCTATGCCACGCAAGATTGAGGTAATAATTATCGCATCCAGATAGTTTAGTTTAAAAGCTGTGAAGAATATCGATGATGAAGTAGATGAAAAAAAATTAGAAGAATTAAATGGAGTTTTTTTATTTTTCCGGGAATCATATAAAAAACTAAAAGAAGGAAATTAAATTGTCTCGACATAGCTAAACTGGGCTCATATCGTTCCTCATTCAAATCCATTGAATTATTTGATTTTATGGTATATTTGTTCGGCTAATCTTTAATTTGTCTGCCTGAAAAAGCCTGAAAAATTTTTTACATTTTGACTTTTGTAGGCATTTGTGGTTGGAAATTGGGTTGTGATCAAATTATTGTGGGAAGATCCGTCTAAGCTACAAGAAAATCAGGTCGATGGCCCTGTTCTTCGTTACTACTTTGACCAGTGCGGCATTGCCAGAATCATCGATGATCATGTTGAACTGGACCCAAGACGAAAAATTCTCACCCATGGCCAGGCGGCTGTGGCTATGATTACGGCGATACTATTTCAAGTCATGCAATGGTCAATCAAAAAGTAGATTTTTATGAGTAAGGAGAGGTGTTTTTTTCTCTTGACAAACCCTTTAATGGGTGACCCTATTCTTTCACTTAAAAATTATAGGAGGCAAATATGCGTTATAACAGTTATTCCAGTTTATTCGGGTATACCGGCAAATTGCTTAGGGTAAATTTAACAGATGAGAAAATTGCCGTTGAAGAAATTAGCCACGAAATTTTAAGAAAATTCATGGGTGGTGTCGGATATGGAGCAAAATTGCTATACGATGAACTTTCACCAGGCATTGATCCTTTGGGCCCTGAAAATAAGATTATCTTTTCCACCGGTCCTTTAACCGGGACAAAAGCTCCAGGATCAGGGTTTCATGAACTCTGTTTTAAATCTCCACTCACTGGGATTTGGGGTGAATCGAGAAGTGGGGGAGAATGGGGTGGAACTTTAAGAAAGGCAGGATATGATTTCCTGGTGATAGAAGGTCAAGCCAAGGAACCCAAATACATCGTAATCCGTGATAGCAAAGTGGAGATAATGCCTGCAGTAGAATTGAAAGGTAAAACAACGTCAGAAAAAACCAAAATTGTCAAGGAGGATATAAAGGATGAGAGCTTTGAAGTCGTGACAATAGGTCCTGGCGGTGAGAATCTCGTAAGGTTTGCCAATGTCATGTGCAATTCACGTGCAGCTGGAAGATGTGGTGCTGGGGCTGTCATGGGTTCAAAAAATTTGTTGGCCATCGCAGTAAAAGGTACCGGTAAAATTCCTATCGCCAACCCGGACGAGTTCAAGATAGCAGTCAAAGAGGGTTACCAAAAGCTTATGACACAGGGCGCTACCGAGGAAGGCATGTCCTTTACCGAAACCGGCACGATAGGGTATATGATGACGGCTGACCCGAAAGGGGATTGGCCAACCAAGAATAGCAGATCGAATTCGTGGGGTAAAGCGCAAGAGTTTTATGACCGCTTTAAGAGTAACAACTTGGTGAAAGCATACCCCTGCTACAAAGGATGTGTGTTGAAGTGTGGGAGAAAGGCGAAAGTGGACTTCGGGCAGTGGCAAACTCCTGAGCATGGAGGTGCCGAATATGAAACTATGTCTTGCTTCACCGCTTATGTAATGAATGAGGATGTAGATGCAGCAGTACATGCGGGCTATTTATGCAATGAATATGGCATCGATACAATTTCTACGGGCGCGGCCATCGCTTTTGCCATGGATTGTTATGATAGCGAGATTATCACCACAAAAGAGGCTGATGGCTTGGATCTTACCTGGGGGAACGCTGGAACCATGGTTGAATTGGTTAAGAAAATAGCGAACAGGGATGGCATCGGCCATCTCTTAGGGGAAGGGGTCAGACGTGCTTCTCAAAAAATCGGCAAGGGTTCGGATAAGCTGGCAATACATATAAAGGGCCTTGAGACACCTGCGCACGATGCACGGTGTGGGAAAATTCAAGCCATCACATTTGGAACGCAGAATAGAGGCATGTGTCATACTCATTCAGCTGAAGGGATAGTCTATGATCAGGTTAAAATGGACTTAGGGCTCATTCCTTACGGCATCCCAGATCCTAATCTTCTAGACCGTTTCGCTGAAGAGAACAAGGGGAAACCAGCCAAAATGCTGCAAGATTTCGAAATTTTACCAGATATCCTGGGGATTTGTAGATTCTACACATACTTCAATGGTCTGGTTGCAGGGGACCTTGCAAATATGATGTCCTTATTAACAGGCTGGGACATTGATGGCTGGGAACTTTTAGCTGTGGGAGAGCGTGTTTATAACCTTCAAAGGATGTTCAACGTTAGAGAGGGAATCACGAAATCAGATGATATGCTCCCGGAGCGATGTCTTAAACGCCCAGAATTCGGGCCGTATGCTTCAATCGAGGAGTGCGAAATCAAAGACCATGTCCGAATGTTGGAAGACTATTACGAAGCAAGGGGATGGAGCAAAGAAACAGGCGTACCTCTTGATAAATAAACTTAGAAAACTATGCGCAGACTATTGTTGAACTGATCGCTAATTCTACCGGACAGCGCCTATCGTTGTAATGATTCAAAGGGATGAACCTTTGAAGTGTGAAAATGCGATGGAGGAAGTCGGATATGCAAGTCCCATTGTTAAAAGTCACCCTTGAGCCTAAGGCTTATCTGAGAGGGGACTTTGGCCATGAAGGCCTGGGCGCGTTCACCCTTGAGGAAACCGTTCCAACGGGATCCACCATTATGGAGTTGCTCCACAGGCTCGCTGGTAATTACCCGGTCTTCCGTCAGAAAGCATTTGCCGTGGAGAGTAAGGTGACCTTTGACTACTGCGTCGTTTTCTTGAATGGAGCAGTACTCCATAGGCTCGCTGATCTCGATACCGAATTGAAAGAGGGAGATAAGGTAATGCTTATCCCTAACATTTACGGGGGATGAGTAAATGCTGAGTGGCAATGGTTGGAGCTGTTCTTGAATAAAGAAACGGTTCAGATCTTTGCAATTGACAAAAAGAATCAGGGGGACTTCCGGGACGTCCATAAATTAATAAATTGAGAGTATCAGGACCTCGGCTGAAGTTGTGATATGCTTTAAAGCTAATTACAATTTGGGTGGAATTCCGACTACAGAGTTTTCCATTGTATGCAACTTGCAATTAGCTCAAATAGAAAAGCGTTATCACCACGGTTTTCAAATTCTTTATCTGGTTTGATATTCATATTCAACAATTTTTGGGATTAAAATTTAACAAAAAATTTAACCGGGGTATTTTGGGTTTGCTGGACAAACCTACAATTCACGGAACTTGTATGTTTCCCCTGACCAAGCCACACAAAGTGTCAAGTTTGCATTTCGTGCCTCAATCAAATCAGGACAAAACTTTGAAATTATTATGTATTTGTTCTGGATACCTAAAATTTGTGCCCTTTTGACGATGTAAAACTACCGTCAAATTAATTTGCCGAATATGGCCTCTGCAATAGCGGTTACTATTTCATCCGTCGGATCCCACCTATGTTTATCGAAATACCGTTTCCTTGCAAATTTATGCCGCGCATCTATGACCCGCCTATCCTGTTGTTCTAATGAAGAAAAATCGAGCATATCAAAGGCTGAAATTTCCTCATTTTCAAATTCTGGTTCTTTTAATCGACCCTCTTGGTCAAAATCCAAATAGGCGTACTCGTCCCTTACCACTTCTATTGGTTTTCGATTAACCAGATCAACGACTATCAGAGCGTAACGAACTCGCTTGCCGGCATATCTTGAAAGCCGCTCATCCGGATCACGCCTGAGCAATCGCTCGTAACGAGCCAGTGGAAGGCGATTTATCGTATCATCATCTTCAACAATGAAAATCCTTATGCTTAGCCTCATGGTCATTCCCAATTATGTCAATTTGTCCTGAATTTCGAACCCAATTATGCTATTATCCGAACATGTCGGCTGAGGTCAAATAATAATTAATTCCAAACAATGGAGGTGTAAAATGAAAATTCCTCAGGCAATTCAATCGTACAAAGACTATCACAGCATCAATTCTAAAAAAAAATACGGTGAAGAATTATGAGTTCATCTTTACCCAGTTCCAAACAGAATTTGTTGAAAGAGAAGTAGATTCCATATCCCCGGATGAAATCCTTTCGTTTCTGACAAAACTCACTGATGGAAACAAGCCAACCACCAAATGCAATCGCTATTCCAGCCTTAAGGCCTTTTTTAATTACATCAAAAATTCTATTGATCCCAACTTTCAAAATCCGTGTGACACGCGCATTTTGAGAAAAATATTCAAAGACCGTAAGCCACCACCGTGGCCCATTTTCGAAAAGGAGCTGATCTATGAAATCATTTTTAAAACGACCAATCCACGCAATCGCATCATGCTCGAATTTCTGGCCCGTGGTGGAATGCGCGTCGGGGAGGTTCTTAAAATCAGACCCATTGATATTCAAGACCGCAAAATCACGTTGCCGGACTTGGGTTTTCGGTATGTAAATACACGAATTGCCGCAGATCTGCGCAGGATCAGGGTTTACGCGAATGAATGAAATTCGGCGTGTTACTACAAAAAAG
>CACVKW010001516.1 GCA_902749685.1 Olavius sp. associated proteobacterium Delta 1
CATCGAGTATCAAGCATCCAGCATCGAGTATCAAGCATCCAGCATCGAGTATCAAGCATCCAGCATCTGCCCGGAAAAAGCAACGATCTCAGACATAACAGCCAGGCTAGATGACAAGAAGTTATGCACTGTTAGGGTTTATATGGCGAAAATACCATTTATTATAACGCTGTGTATCTTGGGATCAATCTGGTTTTTTGCCAAATGCATTTTTCCACCAGGCAAGTTCTCCGATCTCGCTGGTCTCGATGATCCCCCCGGGCTTTAGAATTAGGATCCCGATCATGGCACATGCCAAGACAATCTCTGTCAGGCCCACCACCGGCCGCGACAGGATTTGGGCGGCATTGATCGTATTTTCAAACGATCTGAGTCCTTCGAACGCGGCGGTTACCGCAAATGTACCGAAAACGGCGCCGGATACCGTGGCCGCGCCGCCGATAACGAGCATACCCAGTATGACAAAAGTTTCGCGCAGGTAGAAGGCATTCGGCGAAAAAGAGGTAATGAAGTGCGCCCAGAGCCCGCCGCCGATACCCGCGTAAAGCGCGCTGAGGATAAAGGCCTTCCAGCGCAGCGTTGTGATATCCGCCCCGATGGCCCCGGAGGCGACGACATCGTCCCGGGTCGCCCGCAAAAGAATTCCGGTACGTGACTCTTTAAACCAGAGGGCCATCACCACCGCAACGATTGCGGCGGCGGCGGATGTCTTCAGATCGGTTGCATTGACGATGCCGAAAAGGGTTCTGGGGCCGTTGGTTAGCGAACTCCAGTGCACCATAACCGTGTGCATAATCACCAGCACCGCAAAGGATGTGATAACGGCGGCGGCATCCGACAAACGCATCAGCGGGTATGAAATAACAGTTGCTACCATGGCGGCGCCGGCGCCGCCGGCCAAAATGCCCAGGATCGGATCGATTTCCACGGTTTTTAAAACCAGATAAAGATCCGGCAGCGCCATTGACTTCATCTGCGCGGGCATGGTCAACACGGCGGTGGTATAGGCTCCGACCCCCATAAAACCGATATGCGCAAATGAAAGGATTCCGGAATTGCCGGTGAATATCTGCAGCCCGAGCACCAGAATCAAGTTGATCAGCAGGATCGTTGCAATGCGGCTGAACAACCGGATGTCGATCACCTCCGCCACAATTACCAGAACGACGATGGGCACAATCAGCATGCATATGGAGCGTATGTTCTGTTTGTCCGGCATTCGGTAGGGTCTTTCTATGAGCGTTGGCCTGCTTCGGGTCCTTTGATTAAGCCCGATGGGCGGAATAGAAGAATCAAGATGACAAACGAAAAAGTAAACGCATCCCTGAAACCGAGCAAGTGCTGCGATAACCCGTAGTTAAAACTCACGTCAATCAAGGCCAGCAGGTAGCCTCCGACCACCGCCCCCACCAGACTGCGCATCCCGCCGATGACGGTTGCAATGAAGGCCACCAGCAGGGGTTCAAGACCGATCCCCGGCACAACCGAACCGATTCGACCCAACCAGAGAATGGCGACAACACCGGCAAATAATCCGCTGATGGCGAATGCAAGGCTGATAATCATGTTGGCGGGGATGCCGACCATGCGCGCCATCCTGAATTGAGAAGCAGCGGCGCGCAGCGCCAGGCCTAAAACCGTGCGCTTCAATGCAAAGGAGAAAACGGACAGCATCAGCAATGCACAGGCAATGGTGATCAGGTTTCGAATGGGGATGACCACATCTAAAATCTCAACGGAGCGTGTAAAGATATCCGGCATTGGCACATTGCGCGCGCGCGGTGAAATGAAAAGCAGGGCTGCATTTTGCAACAGCGTGCTGAATGCAAAAGATGTTATCAGCACCGCCGTTACCGATTTGGCCCGAACCGGCTTGAATGCCACAAATTCAGTCAACACACCGGTCGCAATCGCCATGAGGATTGCAACCAAGGCCATTGCCAGCCAGGGAAAGGGCGTGGCGTTGAACAGATACAGGGTATAGCCGGCAACCATGACCAGTTCACCGTAGGCAAAATTTACCAATTTCAATATGCCGTAAACGATCACAAGACCCAACGCCATCAATGCATAAAGACTGCCGAGGCTCAGAATGTCTAAAACAAACTGGAGTAATGTACCTGTAGACATGTCGGTTCCAGGTTCAGGGTTCAGCCCAGCCGCCGGCCAAGCAAACGGCCGGTCAAATCGAAAAAGAAACTGATGAACATCGAACGTCCAACATCGAACATCGAACAAGGAATGTCGAATCCTCCTCCGGCGCACAAGTTTCGAACTAATGTATTCTGCCCGTCGTGAGCTTCTGTGTCGAACGGTCTATTTAAAAAAGACTGAGCGAAGCGATTCCACACTTCGACATTCTGCGGTTCTGCGGCCTTTAGATCACGTCTTCAGCGTGATTCGCTTTTAACTTCGTGTAGTCTCATACGGGAATCAGCCGCCCAAGTAAAGTGCTTCCAGATCAGAGGATGCCGCAATCTCAGCCGCCCTGCCCTTTTTGGCAACCTTGCCGAGGGACATTACATAAGCCCTTTCAGCGTTTTGCAGCGCCATTTTTGCGTTTTGCTCGACCAGCAAAATCGTCAGACCGGTGGCCCTTAATCTGTTGATGAATTCATAAATGTGATGGACGATAGCCGGCGCCAATCCGAGGGAGGGTTCATCCAGCAGGAGCAGTTTCGGTCGCGACATCATCGCGCGGGCAATCACCAGTTGCTGCTGTTCCCCCCCGGAAAGCGTGCCGCTGAGCTGGCCTTGCCGTTCACCCAACACCGGAAAGAGGTCCAGCATTTGTTCCAGGTCCTGATAACTTTGCTGACGCTTGCGGCGGTGGATAAAACCACCCAATATTAGATTTTCGCGCACGGTTAGATCCGGGAAAACCTCCCGGGTCTCCGGCACCATGGCGATGCCATTGCGCAGCACCCTTTCAGGGGAAAGCGCCGTGATATCCTTACCCTTGAAGGTAACTTTCCCGGAAACGGCTTTGAGGGCGCCGGCGATGGCCAGCATGGTGGTGGTTTTGCCGGATCCGTTCGCCCCCAGCAGACTGACCATCTCACCTTCCAAAACCTCCAGGCAGACATCTTTGACAGCTGTGACGGCGCCGTATCGGACTTTCAGATTTTCCACCTTAAGCATATTCCACCTCTTGCGGCGGGCTGGATCCCAAATAGGCCTCGATAACGGCAGGCAATTTTCTGACATAATCGACATCGCCCTCGCCGATGGTTTTGCCGGATGACAGAACATGCAGGCGCTGACAAAGGCGCATGATGAGCGTCATATCATGATCGATAATCAACATGCCCAGTTTTTTGCGGGCAGGCAGTTCCGATAGAATTTTCAGCAATGCCTCGCTTTCCGCTTCATTCATACCCGCTGCCGGTTCATCCAGCAGCAAAAAGTGGGGTTCCCCGGCCAAGGCCCGAACAATCTCTACTTTACGTTTATCTCCATAGCTGAGCGTCCCGGCCAGTTGGTCGGCGAATTCGCTCAGATTAAATTCTTTCAGCAAGCTCACAGCCACTTTGGTGGCCTCTTTGCGCGAGGCACCTTTGGCCAGTGCAGTGGTTTCAACGTTTCGAATAACCGTCAAATTTTCAAACAGGCGCACGATTTGAAAAGAACGGGTAATCCCCTTCAAGGCAATTTTGCGGGGCACCAGACGGGTTATATCTTCGCCATTGATGCTGACGCTTCCTGAAACCGGGTTCACCTGACCGGTAATGACATTGATCAAAGTCGTTTTGCCGGACCCGTTCGGACCGATCAGGCCGACGATTTCGCCGACTTGGATGTCCAGGTTAACGCCGTCAAGCGCGCGCAGACCTGAAAAATCGACCGAGATGTTCTTTGCTGAAAGTTGCAAGTCCGGCATATCATTCGAAACTCCAACGAATAACGGGAAGGTTTAAGATATCAATTGAATCGGGATATTTTCGCTATTTTGTAACGATTGACTATTTTCGATTGAAAATTTAAGGCCCGCCCGCCTCGCCTTGCTCACGACCATGAGCTCGGGCCGAATGGTGGCTCGCATGGCGCGCGTGGTATTCTTAGGAAATTAAATAGGACGAAGCGATTCCCGCCGAGGCAGGGATTCAAATATTCAATTTGCATTCTTCAATCTTCAATTCCGGCTCGTCCGGGTCAGGGTGCAGGTGGATTCTCCGGAAGACGCCAGCCGAGAAATGCCGGTTTGCCCTGGGTCAGGCTTATCAGCACGGCAGCCTTGTCGGGAGCATGTCCATTTTTTGCCGAGCGATAGGACAACTTGCCGGTTAACAGATTGAATTCATTGTTCTCGAGGGTTTTGGCAATGGCCGCACCGTCAAAAGAGCCGGCTTTCTCCGCAGCCTGCGCCATCAGCATGATGGTATCCCAGCCCGTCGCGACAAATGAGGTGTCAGGTGCACTGCCGTGGTAGGCTTTGTAGGATTCGATAAATTTTCCCATGTCCGGGTGCGCCTCAGGCCCCATCCAGGTATGGGTAACAAAATATATGTCGCTGCCGAACTTCTGACCCAGCGCCTCAAACAGACCCGGATCGTCGTAAGAATCACCGCCCATAATGGGTGAGGTGATACCGACTTCACGGATCGAACGAATAATGGTGCCCAGATCCGGCATATAGGATGAAATGAAAATCACATCCGGCTGGGGTTTAATGCCTCTGAGGCGCGACAACTGGGCGGAAAAGTCCTGGTCACCCTGGGTGTATGTTTCCTCAGCAAGCACCGTGCCGCCGATGGTCTTAAAATGGGCAAGAAAATATTTGCTCAGGCTTTTGGTATAAGCGATGAACTGATCGGTAACGACGTAGGCCGTCTTCCAACCACGTTCCTTAAAGGCATACTCGGCGCCGACTGCCCCCATGGTGGTATTCCACATGGATAAGGTAAACTGTTTGTCGCCCAGTGACCAGGAGCTGTACAGGGGATCGGAGGCACAGGTGGAAATGCCGACAATCCCGACTTTCTGGGCTTCACGGCTGGCAGGACCGCCGAAATCAAAATCACACGGGGCCACCATGAGCTTGGCTCCCTGGTCGATAAGCTCCACGGCGGCGTTGCCGACGGTGACCGGATCACTTTTGCCGTCAATATTAACGAATTTAACCTGTTTGCCGAGAATGCCGCCATGTTCATTGAGGTATTTGACGGCAACCTGGGCGCCTTTGAGGCCGGGTTCGTCCAAAGGTGCCTGGACACCGGTGAGACTCAAAGCGCCTCCAATCAGTATTTCGTCCTCTGCAAATGACGTTGAAACGGTTGAGAATACGATCAATGTCAATGACAGCATGCCGATTAACATTCTGCTTAAAGTGTATCGCATGTTTCTCCTCCTTATTTAATTTGATTTTTTTAATGCCAAATTACGGTGGGGGTTAAAATTCCCCCTCTCTTCGCAAAAAACATACATAATAATGTCATGGAATACAATAAAAAAAGGCAGAGCCATTGCTGACTCTGCCTTTGCATTTGCGCTTAAGTAAAACTAGCTAGTTACCTTAATCCATCACGGCACACGCTTGCTCCATCAGACCGGTTTCCCGGCCGTATTCAGGAGCCCTTTGACCGCCGCGGGAAGATCTGCCGGCAGCACAACCACTTTGGCGTTCTGTGAAGAAGAAATATCCCTGACGGCATCGATATACTTCTCGCCGAGTAAATACATGACCGGCAATTCATTTTCTTTTATGGCTTCGGTCACTTTTTTGATGGCTCTCTGACTGGCCTCAGCCAAAACCACCTGGGCCTGGGCATCGCGTTTGGAGGCTTCTAAACGACCGTCGGCTTCGAGAATCGCAGCAGATTTTTCACCTTCGGCGCTGGTCACAGTGGCCCGGCGCCGTCTTTCCGCGGCGGCCTGCTCTTCCATGGCTTTCTGCATGGTATCGGAAGGATTGATGTCCTGAATTTCGACGGTTTTAAGGGTAATGCCCCAGTCGGCAATGTCATCCGATATGGAATCTTTTAATTTGGCCTTGATTTGACCCCTGGATGACAGCGCATCATCGAGATCCATTTCACCGATAATCGAGCGCAGCGAGGTTTGAACAAGGGTTTGAATGGCAATCCGATAGTCCTCAACGCCATAAACCGATTTTTCGGGTGAGATAATATTGATATAAGCGACGGCATTGGCAATGATGACGGCATTATCCCTGGTGATAACATCCTGCGACGGGATATCCAGCACAATGTCTTTGGTGGTGACCTTATAGGCGACCCTGTCGATGTAGGGTAAAATAATATTCAACCCGGGCCCGAGTGTTTTATGATACTTTCCAAGCCGTTGTACGACATTTTTGGTCCCCTGGGGGACTATTCTCACGCCCAGCGTAATTGTTATCAAAACCAGAATGACAAATACAGTGACTACAACCATGCCTTCCATATTATGGATGAAATTTTAATAAAGGTAAAGCGTTTATTGGTGATATGGGATCCGAAGCTTTGAGATTTATTCGGAATTTGGAATTAAGACGATGTGATTTTGGGAGAGAAGTTAGCATGAATTCATTTCGGGCGGGATGAGGGACAAATTGCTTCTTCGATTTTTCGGCCCCCAGACCGGCTTTATTTCACAACCGCGATATCTTCCCGGCGATCATTTGCCCTCATCGAACAAGACGCTTAAATATCTGTTACTATCCACCGGCTATCTTAGCTTTAAATCCCCGATTCTTTAATTCGGTGATCAAGGTGCTTCTGTGATCGCCCTGTATTATGATAACGCCATCTTTCACCGAACCGCCAGTCCCGCAACGGCGTTTCAATTGGGCGGCAAGAAGTTTTAATTCATCGACTGCAATCTGAAAGCCTGAGACTGTGGTCACGGTTTTACCCTTGCGTCCTTTAACTTCACGCTGAACCCGAATGATGCCATCATACTTAACATTATCTGGAGTTTTTGAATTTTTCTTTATACAGCGACACTTCAACACAGGGTTTTGACACGAGGGGCAGATTTTACCGGTTTCAGTTGAATACACTAATTTTGAATTAGCCATTGCTTAACCTTTATGAATGTCGAAGTTCGAGCATGGTTTGAGGTCAGGTTACTGTTTTGGTAATGGTTTTGTCAAGATTAACAAAAGATTGCGCCATCTTATAGTTCGATGACAACTTATTACCTGCATACCGGCAAACTTCGCTTTAGATGTATATCGGATCCACGCTTACCTATCGCCGGTAAGAATACGCGCAATATTCAGGTATTCGGCAGGCGAAAATCGATAAAGGGGAATTTCCATTATTTATTTATATTTTTCATAATATCTGATATCTGAAAAGACGATCCGGTTGAAATGGATCAGGCAAATCTTTACGGCATTGTTACCGATGAATTCGGGGAATCAGAAGACATCGATGCCCTGTTACAAAATTTGGCAGCTAAACTGGTTGGTAATGCAGAGAAAGAATACGTTAAACAGGTAACTTTTCGCGGTGTGGGCGGCAGAAAGGTTCTCAGGGATGATATCTGGGGCAGGTTAAGGTTTCCGTTCATTGCAGATCATGAGTATTACGAAAAACACGGATTGTATGATTTCCCAAATACTGACCCCGCTGCAAACAAATTCGGCCTCGATATGATTGAAGCCGTAAAAGACCCGGAAGCAAAAGAAATCATCAGAAAAATGATTAAACCGCAGATGGTCGAACCTCACAAAAAAGTTGTCGAAACTAAATAACCCATATTCAAAATTCGATTGCCCGACTGCCCGGGTTTGGTATGTTTCATTGATCAAGCAGTCTAAAAAGTATTGGAAAGCCTGAACAGACATAAATTGATTCCAGTTAATTATCCCCGGGGAGGTTGATTATGACCGGAGGCTATACCGGTAAGTACTGTATCGTGGATTTGAGCAATGGCAACACGGAAATCGTCGAACCCGGCGATGAATTTTATCGCAAATTTTTATCCGGCTACGGCCTTGGCGCGGCGGTGATCATGGAACGGCAGAAACCGGGGATTGATCCATTATCACCGGAAAGCTACCTTGGGATCTGCTCCGGCCTTTTGACCGGCACCGGCGCCCTTTTTTCCGGCCGGTTCATGGTTGTCGGGAAATCACCCCTGACCGGCGGTTGGGGAGACGCCAATTCCGGCGGTTTTTTGTCACAGGCAATCAAGCGCAGCGGTTTTGACGCCGTATTCTTTACCGGCGCCTCGGACACTCCCGTCTGGGTCGATATCAGAGATGAAACGGCGGAAATCAAGGACGCGTCCTCATTGTGGGGCAAAGATATCGTAGAAGCAGAGGCGCAGATCAAGGAAGAGCTGGGCGATAAAAAGGTTCAGGTGGCTGTCATCGGCGAAAGTGGTGAGAAACTATCGCTGATATCCGGCATCGCCACCGACAGCGGCCGCATTGCTGCGCGATCCGGTCTGGGGGCGGTAATGGGCAGCAAGAAGCTGAAAGCCGTCGCGTTTCGCGGCAAAAGGCAAATACCCGTTGCCAGACCGGATGCCATTAAAGCGATCAATAAAGAATACATCGAAGCGTATAAAAAATCTAAACTGGCGGATCGCTTGACGGTTCGATTCATGAACGGTCTGAGCCGAATTATCGCCCGAACGGGTATCTCGGTGCCGACACAAGCCTCGACGGTTAAGGAAATTTATAAGCAGTTCGGCACGCCGGGTCTGACGGTTTATTCAGCGATGGTCGGGGATATGCCGATAAAAAACTGGCGCGGCGTGGGGTATCTGGATTACACCGCTGAAAGCGCTGCTAAAAATTCGGATGTCAACGTCATTAAACATCAAAAACGAAAATATGCCTGCCAGAGCTGCCCCCTGGCATGCGGCGGCATCATTGATATCGATAAAGGCCGCTACAAAGGAACCACCGGACACAAACCGGAGTATGAAACCCTTGGTGCATTCGGCGGGCTGTTGCTGAACGACGATCTGGATGCCATCATTGAACTGAACGAGATGTGCAACCGGGCCGGTATCGATACCATATCTACCGGCGCCACGGTCGCCTTTGCGATCGAATGCTTCGAAAACGGTATCATCAATGAAAACGATACCGGCGGCCTGAAATTGGGCTGGGGCAAATCCGAGGAAATTATCCGGCTGACCGAGATGATGATCCAGCGCGCCGGCCTCGGAGATCTTCTGGCCGACGGCGTCAGGTTGGCGGCCCGGAAAATCGGCCACGGATCAGAGCAGTATGCCATGCATGCTGGCGGACAGGAACTTCCCATGCATGACTCCCGGCTCGATCCGGGGTATGCGATTGCCTATCAATGTGAACCGACCCCGGGCAGGCATACCATATCCTGCTACCTGTATGCCGGCCTTTTCGGTGTGATGAAAAATTTTCCCGCGGCCGGTCGCTTGATCAAGCAGGCCCAAAGCAAACAGGCCAAGGACATTCTGCGCTATACCGCCGGCAGCTTTTACATGCAGCTGGTCAATACGTGCGGCATGTGTCTCTTTGGCGCCTTGACCAGCACCCTGCCCATCGTGGCCTGGATGAATGCCGCCACCGGGTGGGATCTTACCCCGCAAGAGTATCTCAAGATCGGTGAACGGATTCTCAGTCTGCGCAAAGCGTTTAATATGCGCGAAGGCATTCAGCCGGCCGATCACAAACTGAGCGACCGTGCGATCGGCAAAACGCCCCTGGATCAAGGCCCCCTGAAGGGCAAAACCATTGATATGGATGATCTGATGCGGGAGTTCTACGATACGGTCGGCTGGGATCTGGCCACCGGCGGCCCGACACCCGAGAAATTGAAGTCGCTCGAAATCGACCAGTTCATCTGATAATAACTGAATGGTGTACCCGGTGCACGTCAGGTGTCATGACAAAAAGCCTTAGCAAGCGGTCCACCGATGGTGGCAATTTGATATTGCCGTGAATGAACATGGCCATACTATTTAAAAGTATTTAAAGGAAATCAGGCGGATGGTGATTTCATATTCCATACGAACCCTTATGGTCGAGTTCATGCGGTTTCGGTGGTGATTATCCGCGGAAGCGGGTCGGCTTTGAATAACGCCCCGATCCCTCAACGACTTACTATTTCAACATGCTTATCCCTAACATTGCATAAATTCTTGTCATCTAGCCTGGCCGTTATGTCTGAGATCGTTGCTTTTTCCGGGCTGATGCTGGATGCTTGATACTCGATGCTGG
>CACVKW010001517.1 GCA_902749685.1 Olavius sp. associated proteobacterium Delta 1
GGTACAACCTGATTTCTAAATCACTAATTTCCCGTTTATAACTGCCTGTTTTTATTAAAGGCAGTATTTGATTTTCAAATTATTTTGGACAGCAATGACC
>CACVKW010001518.1 GCA_902749685.1 Olavius sp. associated proteobacterium Delta 1
CCGACAACCTGGATCTGCTCTCCAAACCGAGGATGATACGGATAATTGACCGTCGCTAAAATTGGGTATTGATGGGCATTATGTGGTGGGTTTGTGGGGAGGGCGCCGCGTAAGCGGTGCCTTTACCCGGAA
>CACVKW010001519.1 GCA_902749685.1 Olavius sp. associated proteobacterium Delta 1
TCTTACATTTCGTATGTTTAAAATATTTTAATTTTCATTCAAGCAATATTTGTAAAAATATCAGTTAGGTACCTTCAAACAACCACCATTGGTCATGTAA
>CACVKW010001520.1 GCA_902749685.1 Olavius sp. associated proteobacterium Delta 1
AAGTTAACCCTATAGTTGCATAAAATTTTGAAATCCAACTTCGCTGCTGCAATGAAGACCATTGAAAGTATTGACTGATCCTGGATTCTGGTTTCTGGAT
>CACVKW010001521.1 GCA_902749685.1 Olavius sp. associated proteobacterium Delta 1
CAGGTAATTCCGGGTATGCCGCGGGTGGCTTATCGAGAAACGATCACACGCCGGGCGGAATTTGATTACATTCATAAGAAACAGACCGGGGGCGCCGGCCAGTATGGACGTGTCGCCGGCTACCTGGAGCCGGCCAATGATGTGGATTTCGTATTTGAGAATCGTGTGGTGGGCGGCTCAATTCCGACTCAGTTCATCTCCGCCTGTGAAAAGGGTTTCAAAGCTTGTCTTGCAAAAGGACCCAAGATGGAATTCCCCGTTACCGGAATCAAAATCGAAATTAACGACGGTGCCTCTCACGCGGTGGATTCTTCGGAGATGGCGTTTCAAGCAGCTGCCCGGGGGGCGTTTTTGCAAGCATACGCTAAAGCCGGTCCGGTTATTCATGAACCCATCATGAAAGTGGTGGTCGAGTCGCCTTCGCAATTCCAGGGATCCGTCATGGGCTCTTTAAATCAGCGGCGGGCATCATAGTCGGCTCACAGGATGAAGGGGTGCTGTGCGTGATTGAGTCCCAGGTTCCGTTGGCTGAAATGTTTGGCTACTCGACTGTTTTAAGATCTCTGACCCAGGGACAGGCACAGTTCACGATGGAATTCGCCACCTACAAACAAGTGCCGCAAAGCATTGC
>CACVKW010001522.1 GCA_902749685.1 Olavius sp. associated proteobacterium Delta 1
AGTGGAGTTAGAAACCGGGTTGCGATAGAATTGGTAAAGGGGCATGGGGTTGCGTTAGCCGAAGTTGCCAGGCGGGTGGGAGTTTCGACATCGGCCATACCAAAAATCATAAAACGGTTCGAGGGGACAGGCGTACCGCCAGCCCCTCAACCGGATCATGTGCTAAAACTAAAACGAGGGAAATAAGATGGATTATATAAAGATTTATGCAGTAATTGGAGTGGCTATTTTGGGTCTTTGCTTTTCATACAGCTCAATAGCAAGTGAGGAAAAAGAGGAGAAAGCTGTAGCGGCAGCACAAACTTGGTTAGCACTTATTGATGAAGGAAAATATGGCGAAAGTTGGGAAAAAGCAGCGGTTTATTTCAAGAACGCATTATCAAAAGAAAAGTGGGAGCAAATGCTAACAGCTGTCAGAAAACCACTAGGTAAGCTGTATTCCAGAGAACTAATTTCAAAAACATACAAGAATTCTTTACCGGGTGCTCCAGATGGCGAGTATGTAGTTATCCAATTTCAGACTTCGTTCGAAAATAAAAAGTCTGGGGTTGAGACAGTCACTCCTATGTTGGATGGCGGTGTTGAATGGAGAGTCACTGGTTATTATATCAAATAGCCGCACCTAACCTATCGCCTGAAGATGGACGGGCTATATCTTTATACCCTAATTGAGCGAAGCCCAATTAGCCGGTATTGGGTATTGGCTATCAGGTATTGGTTTGGTGGCCTTGCGTAACTCATTTTATATGGCCCTTGCGGGTGATATATTAATAATCAAACCCATTCCTTAAAACCAATACCCAGTACCAGATACCGAGTACCCACCAATTGAGTTACACTCAATTGGGGTTATATCTTGTGGTTTTCTGAATCTTGCCTGATTTCCACTGAGGTGCATTCTACATATCCCTGGGTAATACTCGCCCGCCACTTTTGTATGGTTGGGCGCTGTCATTCCATGGCAGTGCTGAAGTAAGATTCAAGACTAATCGGAAGGAGTATTATGTTCAGCTTGCCAAACTTGTCCATATTTCTATTGGCGGCCTTGATCCTTCTAATCACGCCCGGTCCGGCCGTGCTTTATATTGTGGCGCGCAGTTTGGATCAGGGCCGGTTGGCTGGATTTGTATCAGTTCTCAGTATCGAGGTCGGCAACTTCGTGCATGTATTAGCAGCTACTTTGGGATTGTCTGCCATACTCGTTTCGTCAGCACTGGCTTTTTCCATCGTCAAATACCTGGGTGCCGCCTATCTCATTTATCTGGGAGTGCGCCGACTTCTTGCACGCGAGACCGCGCATCAGCTGACGACTTTCCAGCGTCAGAGTCTGAGACGCATTTTTCGCCAAGGCGTGCTGGTGGCCATACTCAACCCGAAGACGGCCTTATTCTTTTTCGCTTTCTTGCCACAATTTGTCGGTTCGTCAAAGAGCTCATTTACTTTACAGCTGTTGATCCTCGGATGTCTGTTTGTACTCATGGCCATTGTCACAGACAGCCTGTATGCTCTTTTAGCGGGTACAGTTGGACAATGGCTCAAAGGCACTCGCTCGTTTCTGCGGATTGAACGGTATTTGGTCGGGACCGTCTATATTGGATTAGGCGTAATGGCCGCATTTGCGGACATCAAAAATCATTGAAGAGCAGCAGAGTCGCGCCCAACATCGGCGTTCAGTCCGACTCGCTTCGCTCGCGGCTGACGCTGGCCGTTTTGCATGCGCAGCACCGACGGTTCAACCAAATGCGACGCGGAAAAAACCGGAAATCCATCAGATGAGCTTCGGATCGCTGTTTTCGATATCTGCGAACTCGAAGAAATATCTCTTGATAACGCGGAAGGCTTGGGCAGCGGGTATTCCATCGCGAGATTGTCACGCTGCGTCAAGGGGGTATACTGAGGTCTTCCATTCTGCGGGAGGAGCTCCCACTTTGGAGCTCCCCATAGTTTCAGTCAATCAGGGTAAGATTTTTATATCGGCGACGCCTATTCCTTCTTCATGGGCGACTGTTCTTTTATCATCGTGTCACCTTCCTTTTTCATCATTGTTTCGCCCTCTTTTTTCATAGACGCATCTTCTTTCATCATTGTGTCGCCTTCCTTTTTCATGGACGCATCTTCTTTCATCATCGTGTCGCCTTCCTTTTTCATGGACGCATCTTCTTTCATCATCGTGTCGCCTTCCTTTTTCATAGGCGCATCCGCTTTCATCATCGTGTCGTCTTCCTTTTTCATAGGCGCATCCGCTTTCATCATCGTTTCACCTTCCTTCTGCATGGCCCCTTCCGATTGCATTGTCTTTTGCGATGCCTCAGGACCTGCACAACCCGTTGAAAGCATCAAAGAGCCCATGAATCCGACCAGCAACATCCCTAAGAATAACTTTTTCATGATTTTGTCTCCTTTTCATTTTCAATTTACAGACCGATATTTTATCGCTCTACACAATGACAATAGTTAGAATATGTCACGAAACCATCACCGAAAATTCATAATTTTATAACAAAAGAAAATTGGAATCGGGATCATTGCAGAAAAAGGATGGATGCCATTTAGGCGCTTAGGATCCCAATAATGTTTTCAATCACGGCAAGATGTTGATTTTTGATGGGCGCAGAAATAAGTTGAGCAGCCTCTACGGCCCTGACAACTCCCTTAAAGATACAGGATACTGTGACATTGGATGAAATTCTTTAACGCTTGCATAGCGTCTTTCGCGTCTGCGGGTGAACTATTACGTGAATTCTACTTTATTTTGGCTTTGTATAGCCTCAGACTATTGGTCACAACGGACACACTGCTGAAGGCCACGGTCAGGGCGGCCAGGATGGGATGCAACTGCCACAGCATCGTGGGCAGGGATTCAAACGGGTAAAGGATTCCGGCGGCAATCTGGATCAGGATGACATTGTAGCCGAAGGCCCAGAAAAGGTTTTGTTTAATCGGGAGATAGGGGACATTGTTGGCTGAGAGGACTAATTGTGCTATGTAAGTTGAGAAAATACCATAGCAGGAGGGATGCGATGCCGCGTCGAGCTCGATTGGATGCCCCCGGGACCTTGCATCATGTCATGGTGCGGGGAATCGAAAGACGGCGGATTGTCAACGATGTTGCCGACCGTAAAAATTTCGTAAAGCGTCTCGCAGAGCTTTGTGTCGATACTAAAACCCGCATTTATGCTTGAAAAATGAGGGTCAAGTCTAGGTTTGACTCTTGTTAAAAAATATCAAAGGTCAAACGTGACCCTCGATTTCTGGAGCGAAGAACTAATCTTAAAAAGGAGAAAGCCATGAAGGAAAAAATCACATACAGACGACCTGATGGAAAAGAATGCAATGCCTACTACGTCATCCCGGCTACCGGTGAAACAGCCCCGGGCGTTGTCGTTCTCCAAGAGTGGTGGGGCCTCAACGACCAAATCAGGGGCGTCGCCGACCGTCTCGCAGAGGTCGGCTACCGCGCCCTCGTCCCCGATCTTTACAGGGGTAAAGTCACCCTGGAGGCTGCAGAGGCGGAGCATTTGATGAGTAATCTGGATTTTGGCGACGCAGCAACCCAGGATATCCGGGGTGCCGTGAAATACCTCAAAGGGACCAGCCCGAGGGTCGCCGTCATTGGTTTTTGCATGGGCGGGGTTCTTTCGATACTTGCTGCTGTCTACGCAAAAGAGACCGATGCCGCCGTCAGCTGGTATGGCGTTCCGCCGGAAGAGGCGGCGGATACAGGGACCATAAAGATCGCCCTGCAAGGTCACTTTGCCCTTGAAGACGAGCACTTCACGCCCGTCCAGGTCGATGCCCTCGAGTCAAGGCTAAAGGAGGGCAAGGTGAATTACGAGTTTTATCGCTATCAGGCCCAGCATGGGTTCGGCAACGAAACCGGTGAGCGCCATGACCCTGAGGCGACGAAACTCGCCTGGCAGCGGACCCTGGATTTTCTGGCCAAGCACATCAAGTGACGGGCGGGGAAATTCTGAGTATTAAATGTAACCGCAATTAAGTAAAACTTAATTGTGGTACAAACGGACTGGAGACTAGAATGCTTGTCGGACCAATTTAACTTATAGAAAATTAATGAATATATAAGCAAAATATGTAAAAATGAAAAAGAATCCATTGACGAATTAACAGGGGGCAGCCGTCGCAAGGAGGTAAGTGGAGTTAGAAACCGGACTGAGATTGAATTGGTAAAGGGGCACGGGGTTGCGTTAGCTGAAGTTGCCAGGCGGGTGGGAGTTTCGACATCGGCCATATCAAAAATCATAAAACGGGCGAGTCAATAAGTCAACCCAGTCACAACGCCCCCTATATTTCGTAAAAAACGGATTAATGCGAATATTGCCAAAACCGATCGGTTTAATCAGAGAAATTATGACGGCTTAATGTGAACGCCTACAATCTCGCAGCCCGTTCTACCTCCTCTTGACAAATATTGTTACTGTTGTACAATTGTCAATATTATATATTTTGGGGATAAAAATGGATGTTGTAATTGATACATCTGCATTGATTGCAGTTATCGTTGGCGAACCTGAACGCAAAACGATTGTTGAATTAACTACTGGGAATACACTCATTGGACCCGGCTCCATTCCATGCGAAATTGGTAATGCCTTCTCGGCGATGTTTAAACAAAACAGGTTGACACTTGATGAAGCTCAGAGGGGTCTTGCAATTCTCGATGGTATTCCTCTTCGGTATATCAAAACAGACTTTGTTAATGCCTTAAAAATTTCCCAAAAATCCAACATTTATGCTTACGATGCCTATTTCTTGGATTGTGCTATTAAACATAAGGCACCGCTATTAACGTTGGATCGAAAGCTAAAGATAGCTGCTCAAAATCTCAACCTCGAAACAATGGAGGCCTAAAATGCAGGTTTACACATATTCAGAAGCCCGACAAAAACTCGCAGATGTTCTTGAGCAGGCTGAAAATACAGGCAAAGTTCTCATTAGGAGGAAAGACGGCCGAACTTTTGCTTTAATCCCGGAGAAAATCGCGACTTCACCTTTAGATGTACCTACAATTAAAGCGAATATTACGTCCCAAGAAATTGTGGATATTGTTCGAGAAGGAAGAGAAAGGTAGAACAATGGCATGAAGATGGACGGGATATATATTGGAGTCCGGGGTCGCCCGTTAAAGGGCGTGTCACAGCAACTAATTGATATGGAACGGATAATTGCCAATTGAAATAGAAAATTTGAGAGCTAATGTACAATGAATAAAGAACGGTTGTTTGAATATGTTAAAACACAAAACCAATCGAAACTGTTGGAACTGCTGAGTTTAGCCTTTGACACAATGAATACAAACCAAAGACATGATGTATTTGGTAAATCAGTCAAAGAAGTGCCTCCATCTTCAGTTGATGGAAAAGAAATACTGACTACCATTGAACAGTTTTATGAAAAGTCGATGGCCGGTTACTATTACGCGCCATTTGACATCAATTCAAAAAATTTCTCAGACATCCCAGAAGAAACCGAAGCCTGGTTTGATGAAATAAGTGATTGCTTTGAAGATAGCGCCAGATTAACCGACCAAGGTAATCATGAAATGGCGGTACAAGGTTTCAAACTGCTTTACGAACTGATTGATAAAATGGAAGACGGTGATGAAATTGTCTTCGCCCATGAATATGGTACCTGGATGATCACCGGAGATGAAAACCGGTTTATAAAATCGCATCTATCATCTTTAGCCGTAATATCATCGCCGGAAGAATATGCCATTGGTGCAATTCCCTTGATAAAAAGGGATAGCTACGAATCTTTTCATAATAAAGTCTATGCATCAGCGATTAGGGAGGATTGGGGGGACGTTGTTGACTGAGAGGACTAATTGTGCTATGTAAGTTGAAAATACCATAGCAGGCGGGATGCGATGCCGCGTCGAGCGCGATTGGATGCCCCCGGGACCCTGCATCATGTCATGGTGCGGGGAATCGAAAGACGGCGGATCGTCAACGATGTTGCCGACCGTAAAAATTTCGTAAAGCGTCTCGCAGAGCTTTGTGTCGATACTAAAACCCGCATTTAGGCCTGGGCGATTATGATCAATCACGCGCACATTCTTTTGCGCAGCTCTGAAATGGGTCTTTCCGGTTTCATGCGTCGGCTGCTGACCGGTTATGCTGTTTCATATAATCGCCGTCACCGCCGCCGGGGCCATTTATTTCAAAACCGCTATAAGTCGATTGTCTGCGATGAAGATGCTTATTTTACAGAACTGGTGCGATACATTCATTTA
>CACVKW010001523.1 GCA_902749685.1 Olavius sp. associated proteobacterium Delta 1
CAGGATCCAGAAACCAGAATCCAGGATCAGTCAATACTTTCAATGGTCTTCATTGCAGCAGCGAAGTTGGATTTCAAAATTTTATGCAACTATAGGGTATATTATCGCTTATTTAAATTTTTAAAATACCCAAAGGTCGAACCGACCAATAACCAGGCTGAACAGTCCCTGCGCTAGATGGTTATTTTCCGAAAAATTTGTTTCGCTACTCGTTCGTACCAGGGCTCAGTGTCTCATAGCGTATTGCCAAGTTTACTCATGACGGCCAGGCGCCAAGGGCAGCACCCGCTCACATTTTTTGAAACTCTATTCACCTCCGCTACCGCTACCGCTCAGGCGGCCTTGTACAATGGC
>CACVKW010001524.1 GCA_902749685.1 Olavius sp. associated proteobacterium Delta 1
ACCCCGCGCTGCACCGTGATAAAGCCTTCGTCCGGGTGCTGGGCCTTGTTGGGCCAGCGCTGGTTGTTGTAGTTGGTCTGGATCCAGGCGGCGGGGCGGACAACGTTGGATATACGAATTTCATCCAAGTGGCCGCCAAAATATCTGGTTGAATTTCCATCCTGTCTTCTCCCAATATTAATATTGCCAACCGGGTCGATCGCAGTATCGGCACCCGCAGAAGTATCTTGCGTTGCACCATCTAAAGAAAGACTGTTGGTCCCATTCCGAAGCCTTGTTACTGTGATAAAATGCCAACTGCCATCAGTTGCATTGGTGTCACCAGCAGAGACATCCGACCGCACCCCTTCATTACTCGTGCCGTTATCTCGAATGCTTCCTATTAAATCATCGGCATCAGAACCCTGGCTGTCTTCAGAAAACATGATGTTAAGGCTGGGATAAGTACCATATTCATCATGACTGTAAAGATATTGATAACCACTTCCGACGTTATCGGTTGCTTTCGCCCACATGGAAACCGTAAAGGTGTCACCATAGTCAAAATCGCTGACATCATAATAATCATTGGATTCATCAAATAATAGACTGTTGCCGATCTGACCCGTTTGTTGATAGGTCATACCGGCTTCAGTATTGCTGTTATGATTGTATTGGGTGGAATCATTCAGAGTGCCCGAGCTTTCCTTCAAATGATGCACGAGGAGAAAATTATCATCCCACACCTCGGCCGGTATTTCGGTTGGCGAATCGATGCTGCTGTTGCCGTAATACAGGTAAAATTCAGTATCTTCATCGATCTTCAACACCGGCAGCTTGACCCAGGCCGTCAGGGTTCCGGTCGTGCCGTCGTAAGATTCAACCTCATGGGACAACGGGATGGTGCCGGCCGAATCCGAGGTAAAAATGATGTCATAGCCGTTGGCATTCATCACCATCCCGCCGCTGGCCGTGGTTTTTAACTGCGGGTCGCTTTGAATGCTGACCAGAACCGGAAAATCGGCAATGTCGCTGCCAAGCGCATCGGTCACCGTGATAAAGCCGTCGTCCGGCCAATCAGCCTTGTTGGGCCACTGCTGGTTGTTGTAGTGGGTTTTAATCCAGTCGGCGGAACGGGCCACAGCGGAGATGCGCACCTCGTCGATCAGACCATCGAATGTGCGCGTATTGTAGGGGTGTTTGGAGATCTGGACCGCATTGCCGTTGGTGCTCATCGAACCCGACGGCGTGCTGATCTCG
>CACVKW010001525.1 GCA_902749685.1 Olavius sp. associated proteobacterium Delta 1
AACATTGCATAAATTCTTGTCATCTAGCCTGGTCGTTATGCCTGAGATCGTTGCTTTTTCCGGGCTGATGCTGGATGCTTGATACTCGATGCTGGATATCTAACAGGACACTATCGGTGAATTTC
>CACVKW010001526.1 GCA_902749685.1 Olavius sp. associated proteobacterium Delta 1
CCTTTTTTGTAGTAACACGCCGAATTTCATTCATTCGCGTAAACCCTGATCCTGCGCAGATCTGCGGCAATTCGTGTATTTACATACCGAAAACCCAAGC
>CACVKW010001527.1 GCA_902749685.1 Olavius sp. associated proteobacterium Delta 1
CCTCAATCAGTTCTATGGACTCTATACACGGAATCTGATCCTTCCCGCAACCACACGCTATTAGGGAGGCTTTAACATAACCGCGCGAAACATGCATTAGAAAGGAAGATAATCGTGCAATTTAATTTAAATTACCACGATGCAATATTTGAAGTAACAACTTCCGGTGACGCAATCCTCCAAGGATATTATGATTTTACAAAAGCGGTCTTAGAACATGAAGAATGGAAACCAGGTGGACTTATACTACTTAACCACACAGAACTTAATACTGGGCCCTTAACGATTGACGATGTTCAGGCAATAGCTAATATTTCTGGACAATATAGTGAGCAACTTGGGACGAGAAAGGTTGCAATCGTAGTGGATCGAGATCTGGATTACGGTATGACAAGGATGTGGCAGGTTCTGGTTGAGAGCCACACAACTTCGTATGACTCGGCGAAAATATTCAGAAATAGAGATGAGGCTGTGGCATGGCTGAAAAGTTTCTAAGCGGATGAACCAGACGTGAAAAGCTGAGCGGTTTTCCGTAAAAGTCCGTGCAAGCTTGAAAATCATCAGGCAAGCTGGTTATCCGCAAACGTTATAAATATGGCAGAGTACATAATTACAATAGTCGCTACGGTCCTGTTCCTAATCGTCTTCACAGTGTATATGACATACTACAATAATAGTGGTCTGAAGGTTGTGGAAGATTGGGCGAAGAAAGAGGGGTATAAGATAATCAACTCTGAACTAAGATGGGTTAAGACTGGGCCTTTTTTTTGGAGTTGGACAAGCAGACACCAACGGGTTTTTTTAGTAACTCTGGAAACTGATGATGGTAAACATTCAAAAGCCTGGATAAGGGTTGCGGCTATCTTTTAGGGCTTCTATCTGACCAAATTGATGTTAAATGGCAAAACCAATAAGCTTATAACCATGCTACTGGAGCAGACGGCGTGTATGTAGCGGTTTAACGAAAGCGCCATGCAGAATTGAAATTAATTTAGGCCGCTGCTCAGCGGCATCAGAACACCGAAGGAGGGGGTGGACATGTCGACACAACCAACAGGGCAGTTTGAAACGGCCACGCTAGTCATCAGCGTTATGGCGGGATCAGCATCGTTTTTTCTGGGGCCAGGCCGGTATGACCTGATGGCTCTTATTGTTGCACTGACCATTATCTTTGCTGTCGGATCCACTATTCTGGGTCAGAAACGTCCTATTTACAGACGCATTAGCGTTTCTATGGTATTCGCATTTTTATCGCTACCCGTTATCGGCTTTTTTGTAGATGAGTTCTCTAAGACGATATGCACTGAGCCTGACGCATACCAGAAGTTGCAGGAAGTATCCTGTATGCCAGATTTGGCGCATTTGATCATCTGGTTATTGTTGATTCCAATATATGTCTTCATCGATCATGTTGTTGCGATACGAAAAGCTACCTAACGACAGCGTGGAGCAGACGTCGTGAAAATCCCGGTTTTACGTGGAGGCCGTGCAGGCTTGGCATTTATTTAGGCCGCTGCTTACCTCAACCGAACCCCGCGGTGAGATGCAAAGTTAGGCGCAATTAGAAGGGCGCTTTCTGATAAAACATGACAAGAAAAGTTATTATTTCGCAGTCTGCATTAAAAA
>CACVKW010001528.1 GCA_902749685.1 Olavius sp. associated proteobacterium Delta 1
AGGTACAACCTGATTTCTAAATCACTAATTTCCCGTTTATAACTGCCTGTTTTTATTAAAGGCAGTATTTGATTTTCAAATTATTTTGGACAGCAATGTC
>CACVKW010001529.1 GCA_902749685.1 Olavius sp. associated proteobacterium Delta 1
ACAGAAATTTCAGAGATAAATCGCGCTATTTTTCCTGACCCCGCTATTGACAGGACTTCAGCGCTTTATGATTTGTAAGACCCCACTGTCATCAACATAGTATCCCAAAGAAGATAGGACTTCAGCTTGGGTCTTACTCGGTGTTTCAAGTCGACGGTTTAATTCTCGACTTCCCTTGCTTAGCGTCAGCACAGAGTGCAGGTGGCGCATATCGTCCATTACATTTTCAGCAGTGCGCTTGATGCCAAGCGCAGAAAGTTTTAGCTCTAATCTTCGCAGATAAGTCAAGGCAACCACACATGAAAAAAGATGGCACCTGATTTTGCTATCAGTCCAGTGTCTGATTGGCCTGGCAGCTACCAACTCATCGTCATTGCTGAGCCGGAAACGGTTTTCCACCTGCCAACGATCAAGACTGGCCTCTACAATCTCTCGAGTTGTCCAGTCGGTGTTATCAGTGATAATGATATTTTTGCCGAACATAGCCTGTTTTCTGATCACTTGATAGGAATCTTTTCGGAAACTCATTGACAGCCCATCATCGGATTGATGAAATTCCAGAATAAATAGTTCCGATGAGACATGCAATCGTTCACAGAGGCGCAAATAGCGTTCTTTGATAACATTCGCTTTACGCCAGTGTGGTGCTTGCGCTTTTACTTTTGCCCGCATGGCAAGCAACTCTTGGCGGATCGTCTCCAATTTGCTTTGCAATGTATAGACTTTCTTTCTTGCGGTGACAGGATTGTACGTCACCACGACGGCTCGTTGCTTGCCCCAATATTCACCACTGGTTCGATAAGCAAGTAAGCGTTCCTCGGGCATGCCCTGCTCCACCAAGCGCTGGTTTTTGGCGATATCAACGGGCTCAAATCGTTGAATCGGTGTGGTAGCCAGTTCCTGGGCAAAATAGGTGGAATAAGTGGTGACGAAGTGGATCCGTGAGTGTTCATCAATCCAGGCAAAGTTGTCTTCTGAATTCATGCCTTTGTCTATCACCACGGTAAGACGTTCTTTGGTATTGTGTAAGCCGCACACGATTGCAAACATTTCATCCATTATTTTTTCAAATTGCTTACTGTCGTGGACATTGCCAGGATAAACCGCATGGTACAAGGGCAGCCTGGAGTCACGGGCCACCAAAAGCCCAAGACCAATTTGGCGCAAATGATGGCGACCGGCCTTATTTTTGCCCCGCCGGGCCAGATCTGATTGCGTGTGGCTGGCCATAAAGGTGTAGTAATTTGTTGTGTCGAACAAAAGGCAATCAGCGCTTGGAGATTCAAGCTGCCACAGACGCGCAAAAAATTCTTTTGCAATCTTTCTAAGAGACGTTTCGCTGACTCGATTCCATTTCTCCCAATAACGTTTGCTTGTCAGTTCGTTGATATCAACCGGGCGAATATGCTGAATGGCAGTGCGCTTATACCACCTGGTTAGCTTATTTTTACTGACGGCCTCTACCATTCGATTCCATATACAATAAAGAAAATACTCACCGATCGTCGGTCCTTTTTCTCGATCAGCTCGTGGAATCACTGCGTCAACAATAGCACACAGATCGATATCCTGGTTTATCTGTTGCGCCAACCACAAAGCGCCAAATTCTTCTACCTTAAGCTTGATGGCACCTTGCTCTTGACCCGTTGCAAAAGAAAGCACCTTGGCCGGTGATCCAATATAGGCCTGTGATACCACTTTTGGTTTTCCATCGACACGAGCTATCTCCCGAACGTACAAGTAGGGTCTTCCTTTTTTCTTCTTGATGTGGAAATGAGCCATGCGCCCACTATATATGGTAGGGTCTTACATGTCAAGCACAAAAAGACTGAAAAGCGTATTTTTATATGATTTAGAGCCGAAAAATAGAGATTATGGGTAGGTCTTACATAAGAGGCGGCCAAAAGTGTCATAAAATCAATGGGTTGCAACAAATTCGATGGTTTAGGCCTGAAACTCCAGT
>CACVKW010001530.1 GCA_902749685.1 Olavius sp. associated proteobacterium Delta 1
CGTCTTAGGGATATGCGGAGTTGGGGGTTAGCAGCGGTAGCGTTGGAGAAAAGATGATCTTTCTATCTGCCACAAACTTTGGATTCTCCTAACAGGCCCCCAATTCCGTATCATCCCTTGGTTGGACATACTGCGGGTTCATTGCGATACACTTGATTGCGATGCACTTGGCGCTATGGGGATTCAATGGTGATCGGCTTTGCACAAAAGTCGCTTGCTGATCTGAATCGGCGCCTGCCCCAGACACATATTTGCAATGAAGCCACTGCTTAGCGTTCATTTTCGTGCGATAAAAGCCTATATTGTTGATATTGTGCAATTTTAACAACAGGTATGGACAGGCGTCAAGGAGAAACATTGGCAATGATAACATTATGCCGCCTCTTTGAAATCCGGCATTAGTAATGGCGGGGCACTTTGATGGGGCATCATAGCGGTGGGTTTAAGAATTGAGGTCATCACCAAACGCTTGCCGCAGATCGGGCATTGCTCAGGATGATTGTCGCTGTCATTAAAACAATCCTGCCATTGGATGCTCTGCGGCTCTTCGATGGGTTGCTGGCCGCAAAGTTCACGGCATTTTTGCAATTCTTGCTTTTTGTTCTGGCAATATAAGCCGTATGAGCGAACCAAAACGGCATTAGGTTTGGCAACATGCTTCAATAATCGGTCGATGAATTCATCGGTGGCAAGGGTCATGAGTTCACGCTTTTTTCGACCGATGTTAAAAGTGACCTTGTTATCGGCAACCTTGATAATCCGGCTGTTTGAAATCGGACCGCCCCTAAGATAACGGGCAAG
>CACVKW010001531.1 GCA_902749685.1 Olavius sp. associated proteobacterium Delta 1
AGTATTGACTGATCCTGGATTCTGGTTTCTGGATCCTGGATGTCGTTGAAATTCACCGATAGTGTCCTGTTAGATATCCAGCATCGAGTATCAAGCATCTAGCATCAGCCCAGAAAAAGCAACGATCTCAGGCATAACGGCCAGGCTAGATGACAAGAATTTATGCAATGTTAGGGTTATTTAACAACAAACTGCAAAGTTTAAACTTGCTCTCAAAATTATCACTAATTAACGATAGAAAATTATGAATGATATCGCAATAAAAGTCGAAAACCTCAGCAAACAATATCGCATTGGCGGTGCTGTCCGACAATATTCCACATTTCGTGAATCGTTAATCGATATACCTAGATCACTAGTTAGGAGAATACACGGAGGACATGCCTATCAAGATGAGATAATTTGGGCACTTAAAAATGTTTCTTTTAAAGTTAAAAAAGGTGAAGTTATTGGCATTATTGGGCGGAATGGCGCTGGCAAAACAACTCTATTAAAGGTACTTTCAAGAATAACTAAACCGACAAAAGGTTATGCAGAGCTTCAAGGACGAGTGGGCTCACTTCTAGAGGTAGGAACAGGATTTCATAAGGAACTTACAGGAAGAGAAAATATTTTTCTTAATGGTTCGATTTTAGGAATGAGAAAAACTGAAATTAATAAAAAATTTGATGAAATCGTTACGTTTGCTGAAATTGAAAAATTTATTGATACACCAGTCAAGAGATATTCCAGTGGTATGTATCTACGTCTGGCTTTTGCTGTAGCTGCCCATCTGGAGCCTGAAATCCTCTTAGTGGATGAAGTCCTTGCGGTCGGGGATATTGTTTTTCAAAAGAAATGTCTGGGAAAAATGGGAGAAATAGCTAAAGCTGGCCGAACGGTGCTTTTAGTAAGTCACAATATGGGTTCAATTAACCAATTATGTCCCACATGTTTATGGATTAATGATGGAAAAATGAGGCAATTAGGTACTACATCAACAATTATTGATAATTATTTAAAGACTTTTGACAAATCCCAAGGATCCCCAGAATCATTTTTCGTAGAGGATCCTGAAAAAGACTTTCAGTTGTTGATTGGAAGAATATTAAGCCAGAATGGAGCTATCAATAAGCATTTTTCATGCGATGAATCAATCACCATTGAACTTATCTGCCGGGTAAGGCACAATGTTCCAGGATTGTATGGTTATTTGCAAATTTTAAAGACAGACGGAAATATTGTTATGGTTTCAGATAGCTTCGATTCAGTTCCTAATCCTCTTGATGATTTATCAGTTGGAAAATACTCCCTACGTATTGTTATTCCCCAGCGGACTCTGGGTCCATCCACTTATTCTGTTTATGTCAATTTTACCAGCAAGCAAAGCGTAAAAGGATTTAATGTAGAATCCCCGGGAATAATCTGTTCATTTCAGTTGGATGATTATAAATCTCGAAGGGGTAATGCAAGACGAGGGTATTTTAGTACACTTCCAACATGGAAAGTAAAACCTTTGTAATGGAAAAAAATGACTGATTATTGCATCATAAGTAGCTTCAAAAGGTATTCATACCTTAAAAACAATAATAGAATTCTTAAGAAATCCGTTATTGTTACCACCGATAGTGATTTATTACAATATCTTGACGATAATGATCAAGATAATGTCGACCTTTGGCAATACCTCAAAGATTATGAGGTGCAAGAGAACTGGGAAAAAACTTTTAATTTATCCCAATCATGGTGGAAATTTTCATCCTTGGATCAATTCCGCTACAAGAATTTTAATTTATGTCCGGCAATTTCTTTTATTATGGATTTTCCATTTCAGGCAGCATTTAATACTCAGACAGTTGTTTCAAAATGGTTAAATATTCTGGGCAAGAATGATATAGTCACATTTTGTAATAATCATTACCAATATTATGCCAATCTTCTTTATATTGAAACCGACATCCTCGATTCCATTGTAAGATGGAATGCGGAAAATAAAGAAATCGCGTGTCGTTTTTACGAAGTTCCAAAGAATCTGTATAATTTAGCCGTTACCAAAAGCAACAAACATATTAAGAAAGTTAAGCCAAAAAACGGAATAAACGATTTTTACTTTAATAATATTGAGAAATGTAAAATCCTTTTTCTAGTTGATTATCACCCAGTAGAAGGTGAGGAAAAATTATTATTAAAAAAAATACCTTCGAAACTCAGTCAAAATATATTAGTAACCAATTATAAAATTGATGGAATTAAAATACCATTAGAGGATCAATATAGGAATGTTGTTGACGATTTTAGTTTACTGTCTCAGGAAGATTTTTATTATTTACATAATTGTGAATACTCTATAAAAAAGTTTCAAAAAGAAATCTCGATGCATAAAGTATATAGTTTTATTTTCCAGAATCCTTATTATAAATTTGAACTGAATAATTTTTCGAATAAATTTCGTCTTTGTTTAGAAAATATGATAAAATTTGACAAATTTATCTCTGTAGCGCAACCGAAAATTATTATATTTGGCAGTTCCATGAGTCCTGAAGCAAGAGTTATGATGGCCTATGCGAAAAAATGTGGAATATTAACGATGACCTTTATTCATGGCGGAATTTCGAATACCGCAGGTTATAAACACCGCATACTTAGTACTGATAATTATTTTGTTTCCGGCGTACATGTGTACGAAGGATTGAAAAAGGCAGGACAGGAAAAGACAACTATAAAGCTAATCGGTAATCCAAAGTTAATTGGATTGGAAAAATACAAGAAAAAGATGCCAGATTATAGGAAGTCAAAAAAGATAATTACTTTTATAACCGGTCGTGGTGGCGGCATGGCTTTAGCCATTTTAAATGAAAATAAAAATCGCCAAAGCCTCAATGAAATTATTGAATTGATTAATCGGCGCCAGGATTATCATTTTAATATTAAAATACATCCATCTATTTATGATTATGATTATATCTATCGCCGACTGGATTCTAAAACAGGTTTAAATCTAACAGTTCTTGATGATTATACCATTTTTGATCTGCTAGCATGCTCTGACATAATGGTTAATTTCAATTATGTTTCAAATGCCACTGTTGAAGCTTTAATATTAGGAAAACCGGCATTGTTTTATTCTTTAGCAACAAACAAAATTCCAGCGAATGATACAGCTTTTAAAAACATGTCTGATTGGGTAGTCAACTCTACTGAAGAACTTGAAAAGAAAATTGACATAATATTAAACATGCCCAAAGAACAGCTGGATAATGTTATTCAAAAAAGATTAAACCATTTTATAATTGATAATAATACACAATGGAATGAAAGATTTTGGAATGTTATTACTACCTATCTATATGACAATAATAGAGAAGTAAAATTTAATAACAAATTTGTCAAAGAGAGTAAAAATATTTTAAATACTATAGAAGATATATATTGTTATATAAACAATGGGAATACAATAAAATGCAGATCTATTAATAAAATATTAATAGAATCTAATTTCAAATTTATAAATGAATTCCTTAATAAATTTATCATTAGATATGATATAGGCTTTATAGGATTTTTCCGAGCCATGAATTTGAAATTCAAAATAGGGTATAAATTCGAATTTACCAATTGCTTAGTCCGTTTCTTAATAGATAGAAGTACAATTATAAATGTATTAATAAAAAATTTATTAGAGATACGAAAAGTGTTTAAGAATTTAAAATTACTATCCATTCTAAGCAATCTAAAATAATAACGATAAAATTATATATGCCAATTGAAACCCAAACCGGCCAAGCCGGAATTGAAGATTGAAGATTGAATATTGAATATTTGTGGCATTCTATCTATTTTATTTGGCCTCCATCGTCAAAAAAGCAAGAATCAGATTATAGATACCCTACCTGGCGAAGCCGGAACCAGAATTTTATTATTGAACGAATAATGTTACTATAAACGGATGAAAAATCCAGAGCTTTTAACCAAACGATTCGAGAAAAATATCGCC
>CACVKW010001532.1 GCA_902749685.1 Olavius sp. associated proteobacterium Delta 1
AGGTACAACCTGATTTCTAAATCACTAATTTCCCGTTTATAACTGCCTGTTTTTATTAAAGGCAGTATTTGATTTTCAAATTATTTTGGACAGCAATGGGTACAGATATTCTCGCAATCAAACTTCCAGACGGCAGAATTATAGGGAACGCCTCAAGGCTTCCAAGATGCGGAAGCTTTAGGAGAGGTGCAGAAGCGCCCGCTCAACAAGTAATGATGCAGCTCGCAATGCCTATGATCCCTTTTAATGTGTTTGAAGAGGCTGATCTTGACTTGTTCAAGGCCGAGATAGTTGATCAAGGACCGGAAGAGAAACTCTTACTTCCTAAATTGGTATGGAATAAACGCAGAGGTGATCTCAGACCTGTTAGATTGTGGGTGAATATTCGGCAGAAATCAAAGCCAAAAAGCCTGAAAAGAATAAAAAACCTACATTTATCTAAATGGACTTCCTATAGCAGTGAATCTAAAAAAGAAGTGAGGAAACAAGAATGGATTTTCGACAAATTTATATCTAAGAATCTCGAAAAAAGGCATTTCATAGGGGCCATGCTCCTCAAGGTGCAGAACAAATATTTTTTGTTCGATGTTGATAGGAAAGAACTAAAACACTATAGGTTCAACGCCTTCCTCTCAGAACTGCCTAAGCCGTGCAAGACAATAAAAGAAGCCTACGACATGCTAATACCAGACGAGGTGCGGAAGGCAACCAAAAATGGATTGAAGGTTGATAGGCAAGGCGAATGGTTCTTCATACCAACAAAGCTCCCTAAAAAAGTTAAGGCCGATCCGAAATCAAAAACTCTCGCAGAGAACCCACCTAAAAACAGCAAATATGATCTCCACAATTGGACATCTGCTGGAAGACGACTCGGGAAAAAAGGAATTGATACGGATTTGGAAAATATGCATCCAAAATACAAAACAGGATACCGAAAACGAGTTGCTGCTTATCACAGGGCAGTCACCATGTATGAAAAGGCCCTACAGATTGTCCATAGAGAGAATCCTAACAAGTATGCCAGAAGAGGTGAATTGCGTGCTGGTGACAACAGGCCTAATTCGGTCAGCAAGTATGTCTCGCTTCCGGAAGGTGTTTTTGTAAAAGGGGAAGTTACACATTCAGGTAGGGAGCATGAGCCGATAACTCTCAAGACTTGGTGCAGACCTGTTCCGAACACTGCGGTCAACTCATTTACCATACAAGGGCAGATAGACTGAGGCCAATAAAGTGAAGCTTAAGCACAGGAACCCTTTCTGCAGGAAATGCCGCATACCGATGCGGAAGAAAGGCGCAGCCAAAATAGGCGAACCAAGATACAAATGCCCTAAGTGTGGGGATGAGAGATAGAGGTGAAGTTACCATGAGCCATAGTCAACTCGGAAGCGTGCCGGATGCGGGACAGGCCTCTCTTTTTGATCTTGAAACTCGAAGATGCAGATTGTGGTCAGAGTGCGAATATCATAATTGTACAGGGTGTAAGAATTATCATGATCCCATGAAACATCCAAGGCTTGCAAGAGACGAAGTACAATTAGAGCAAGATGCTTTAAAAACTGTGTGAGGTGATTAAGACGGATGTACTCCTTGTTGAACCGGACTATAGACAGGCCAAGAGAACTAAGCATGAAGCAAAGCTGTCTCCTGTAGGGCTGTTCAAACATTATTTCTATCACTCCCAGAAAGGAGACAATGTAAGGATCGTCAAAGGCTGCATCCTCATAAACAAAACACCAGACCTGATCAAGATCACGAGCCTGTTCACATATTGGTCGGATGATGTTTTCCAAACAATCAAATATTACAAGACCCTGTTCCCAAAGACCACAATTAAGGTCGGCGGAATCCTCGCATCACTCATCCCCGAAATCGTAAAGAAACAGTTCCCTGAAATCACAATCCATCAAGGAATAGACAAAGAAGTTGAACATGTCCCGATTGATTGGGTCGAACTCGGCAAGACCATCCAGATCATACATGCTTCAAGAAGCTGCATCCGGAACTGCAAGTTCTGTGGTGTTAGAAAGATCGAGCCAGATATCTCATACAAGAATTGGGAACAGGTAAAGGTCGAGATCCAGCTCAATAACATTGTATTTTTTGATAATAATTTCTTGATGAACCCTCACCACCAGGAGATCCTGGAAGGCATTGCGAACCATAAGGTTAATGGGAAAGTCATACGATGCGAAGCTCAGTCAGGTTTTGATCCAAGATTGATCACAAGAGAGGACGCAGTCCTTCTAAAGAAGGCCAGGTTCCAGGCAATAAGGATAAGTTGGGACCACGGAATGAATCAGATCCCGGACATACGAAAGGCCCTTGGATACCTGCAAAACGCAGGCTTCAATTCAAAGAGTATCGGTGTTTTCATGATCTATAATTGGGATAATCCTTTCGAGCTCATGGAACAGAAACGCCTTATTTGCAGGGATTGGAACGTGCAGATCTTTGATTGCCGCTACAGGCCACTTGATCAACTATATGACAACTATAATCCCAGAGCCAAATCACAGACCGATAAGGATTATTACATCCATCCCGGCTGGACAGATGCACAGATCAGGCAATTCAGAAAGAACGTGCGCAAGCAAAACATCATGATCCGCTTCAATTTCAGAGACGAACAACAGATGGATGAATGGCTAAGATCAAAAAGAAAGACAGGAAAACTCCTAAACAGGAAACTCACAATCCAGACAAACTTGCTCTCAAGACAAACAGGAGAGCAAGTTATGAGGTGAGATTATGGGAGACATGCAACTAACTGATTTCGAACCTGAAAAGATACAGGCTCGTGAAACTGAGAAAGCTGAAGATCAAAAAATCATGGATCTTCTCGGCAGGTTCACTGCTCAGATGCTCATGGCAGCCCTAAGAAACGATGGACACCCTAAACCTGAATGGGGAGACGGTGAAACCTGGCGTTTCTATTACCTTGATGAGTGCAGACGCAGGGGGCTACGGATTCTGGACCAATTAGGTTGGCCCACAGATGATGGCTCCGAATATGTCAATATCTACACCGGAAGTGTACAGACGCTTTGGGAAGTCGCAACAACAAGAGGCTATTTTGCAGACAGGCACACGATTGCTGATCAAGTATGGTCAGTGATCGAACACTGGGAACCATACAATAAAGACAAGAGAAATATATACTTAATCAAATATCTAAAAGAAAAAATTGAAGGCCTTAGAGAAATCAAAGCAAGAGGGAAATTGGATGCATATAACAAAAATGAAGTTAAGCGAATTCCAGAATATGAAAAAATGATCGAGGAAGAAAGATTAAAGGCGGTGATGTAAATCGGTAGACGTAGGCAAAACAGGTTTTCTACCCACTCTGTAGAAGGCAGACTGTTTATCCGAATGTGGAATTCTGCCGACAGGGATGGAATCCAACAAAAAATTGCTAATCATTTTTGCATCAGCGTTCCGACTGTATACAGGATAAGAAAGCAGCTTCATTTATCTGACCTTCACGACGCCAAGAAACACCCAGGAAAGAAGAAGCTATTTAAGCGGATAAGACGTTTATATATTACTAAAGAAAGAAGCACGCTCCAGATAGCCAAGATTGTCAGAATGTGTGATGAGAATGTCCGGAAGATTCTATTAAAACAGGGCGTTAACTTAGGACCTCAGCACGTCACTAATCCTGCATACTTCAAGACTAAAAGTTCTCTTACTCCTACCAAACTCCTTAAGGAAATTAAGAGTCTTTATGTCGATGAAAAGCTGCCTGCAAGCCATATTGCTAAGCGTCTCGGGATAGATCAGGGAACTGTCAGGAATAAGCTTAGAGCCATTGGAATTCCTATTGTGGTACGCAAGGTAATGCGGAGCCAGATTGTGGTTGCTCCTAATTACAACATCAAGGGCATCTATCTCGGGACGTCTGAGCCTTTCTCTGTGATTTGCATACCTGGAAGAACTGTCACTCATAAAGGCAGGGGGCTTGAGAATCGGGCCAAGGCTAATTGTCGGTGGTGCAATTCTGAGTTCACTCAGTACATCGATAAAGGGCCTCGAACACAACTGTATTGCGGGGCGGGCTGTTCAAACAGGGCTAAGGATTATCGGCGTATGTTGCGCGGAACTCGTGTCAGCAAGACCAGGCTTCGGTCTATGGATGAGGATCTTGTGAACACCTGGGGGGATGAATATGAAGATGCAAAAAAGAGGATTCTTTCTGTGAATCCTATAACAAGAAAGAATCCTTAAAGGAAGGTGATATAAATGAAAAAATATAAGATACCGTTTTCGAAAACGGTTCATGGATATTTTGAAGTGGAATCAGAAAAAGATGATCCTAAAGATATTGATTTAGGAGATGCAAACGAATTCGAAAATAAATCTGACTATGATTGCGATTGGGAGAATGTGGAAGTGATTTAAATGGGACCAATTTCAATAAATCCACCTCCTAAAAAAAGCACATGTCTATGCTGTGGGAAAAAAGAGAGGCTCAGAAAAACATATAGGCAAACAGATCCTTTAGGTGGAGTCAGTGCAAGTTGGGAATGTAAAAACTGTATCAACCTGGATTACAAAGGATACCTGAAAATAAAAAATCGGAAGGGTGATTTAAACGTATGCGAATCCTGAGCTCAAAAAAGCTTATCAGTCAATGTTCGATGTGCTGTACCGCAAGACACACGAATACAGCGACGCATACGAGAAATTACTGGAGTTCCTTGTTGCTGACCATCTGCCTGTGATGATCCCTCAGTTCGAGGGCAAACTCGAATGGCTCCTTTCTGACGAGGATATATGGGGGAAGCTCGTAGGGATCTACAAACAGCATTTCGACGCAATCCACGCCGACAGATACGATTATCTCGGAGACATGTACGTTGATATGCAAGGAAGGTTCTCGCAGAGCATCAAGGGACAGTTTCTGACACCTCAGAACGTTACTGAGATGATGGCAAAGATGGTCATGGGTGACGGTAACAAGCCTCTTAATGTGCTCGACCCTTGCGTCGGGACCGGCAGGATGCTGATTTCCGCAAGCAATTATGCCCCTAAAGGAAGCGTGTTCTACGGAATCGATATCGACAACCGAGCTATAAGGACTGCGTTCACGAACGCATGCATACACAAAGTCAGCATGCGACTGCTATGCGCGAACAGCCTAACTCAAGCCACAGATCCTCGGTCTGAGGCTGGAAGGCATAACTGGCAATACGCTAACCACTGGCAGAGCCACTACGGAGAGCTCAAATCAATCGTTGACGAGTTCAACGAGCTGAAGGCACAGAAGGTCGTGCCTAAAAAGATGGGGCTGAAAGAATACAAACACAGGAAGGCAGAACAGATGAGCCTATTCGACTATTCTAATTGATATTTCAGTTGCTTAGCGATACAAATCTTGATTTTTCAAGGAGGATATGGTTATAAAACATTAAAATATTAGCGCATTTTGTTCCCCATCCAATATTACAAAGCTTAAAAAGACTAAAAGAGAGGACATATGAAATATCCAAGAATTCTTCTTTTTATAGCTGTATTGACCACAGAAATAGCTTTCCTCTCCAGCTATGCGATGGCTGAGACAACTGTGTATAGCACTTGGAAGAACGGAAAGCTGGCTAACACAACCTATGTGAACACTGTTCCTACTTATGAGGCTGATAAGGATCTTAAAGGCAAGAGCTTTCAGGACTTGATGGTTGAGGGTTTTGAGGCGTATGAGAATAATGCTCATAAACATGCATGGAGATTGTTTTCTTATGCCAGCAAGCAAAGGCCAGGCAATGTTGAGTCTAACGTCTGGCATGCGAAGTCCGAGTACCAACATCTTTTGCACCGAGATGGTGAATCGAGAGCGAAGAAAGAGGCGTTGATCACTGTCAATAATTACTTGAGAGACAAGCCTAAGAATTATGTTCTTGAGTCCTTGAAGAGAAGGATTGAGCGGGGTTTGAATCCTGATAGTTTCAGTATGGAAGCTATGCAGTTCGTTCTTGATGCAAGAAAAGCTTATGGTAAAAAGGATTACAAAACTTCAAGTGCACTTTATGCGAAATCAGTTGAGATAGATCCCCATAACGCAGTTGCATGGGATAGCTATGCCGCTGCTTTCTATCGTAGCTTAACTGGCTCTAAAGAAGAAAGAAGGAGAGCAACATTACCAATCCTTGAAAAAGGATATAGTTTCAATCCTGACCATGATAAGTTAAAAAGGAATATTGATAGAACCAAAACAAGATTAAGCACAAAATAATTATAGAGCCAAATGAGGGCCATATGACACACCACAAAATCGTTCTGGCAGTAGCCCTATTGTTTATAATCCCGATCACCTCTATGGCAGGAACAATTGATGTCATGATCAAGGGAAGGGACGACGGCATCAAAACAAATAAGCAGCAGGACTACAAAGAAGCCCTCATGAACGCGAAGCTTGAAGCGATTGAGCGTGCTGGTGTCAAGATATCGTCCATGACCAAAATCGTTAATTTTGAGGCCAAGTACGATGTTGTCAGGAGCAAGGCCGAAGCCGTCTTGCTGCCTGGATTCACTGTTATGGATATTGGGTATCAGTCAGATGGTACGTATCTTGTGGTTCTTTCAGGAAAGGTCAGATCAGGAAAAGCAGCTAATCCAAAAGTAAATATTCCGCAGACGCTTTATCAAAAGTGGAAGGCTGGCAAGCTCACCTACCAAACATCGCAGAACACTGGAGGGAATCCTGGCAACTCTGGTGGCACGACTGAGTATACTACTTGGAAGAACGGTAAAAAAGTCAACACCACTTATGTTAACACTACTCAGAACTATGTGTCTAACAGGGATCTCCAAGGAAAGAGCTTCGATCAACTTATGTTTGAAGCCTTTGAGGCATATGAGAATGAGGCTTATGCTTATGCTGAAAGAGTTTTTTCTCATGCCAGCAGGAGCCGCCCAGGTAATGTTGAGGCAAATGTTTGGAGTGTAAAGTCCGAGTACCAGAATATTCTAAAAAGTAGAGGAGAAGCAGATGCTAAGCAAGAGGCCTTAAGTTCTTTAGGAAATTATGTAAGAAGTAAGCCCAATAATCATGTCCTCAAGGAACTTGAGGAGAGGATACAGAAAGACGTCAATCCCGATTCATTCAGTGTTGAAGCTTATCGGCTGTTTGAAGAAGGGGTTGCTGCATACCGGAAGCGCGATTACTCAAACGCAAGGACTATTCTTGAGCAATCTTTGAAAGCAGATCCATATAATGTTGATGCTTGGATTAGATTAGGCGTCACAGCGTACAAGTCAACTGAAGGTGACAAAAAAACAAGACAACAGGCTAAACTAAAGATATATGAACAAGGATTATCCTATAATCCAAATAGTGATAATCTTCTAAAAAGAATTGAAGCACTAAAGAATTAACAAATGTATAGCACACCATCTCTATCGTCACAATTCTGTAATATTGAGCCCATGTACCAATAGGATTTTTCTCGGCGGGCTCACCAAGTTCAGATTAAGTGCCCAATTAACCTCCTTTCTTCATTTCGTCGATGTTGTCACTGATTTTCTTGAAACATCTTTCACACAAATCCAGGTCAATCTCAGCGTTACCAGTCTTGCCTGCCTCCTGGTAAGCATCGACCTTAATTATTTCGATACCGAAAGTATCATCTTTATCCTCAAAGCGTTCTTCACAAACATCACATATACGCACCAACATTTCTCGGTCCCCCCTCTTTATTTTTTTAAGCCTATGCATATATTAGGCGCATTGGCAACAATGTCAATAAAAACAAGAAGTTAAGTTTAAACTCAACTTTTCACAAAGGGAGGGAGACTCATGCGGAAAACCATCATTATTCTCAGTACATTGCTTGTTGCAGCCTGCAGCACGATTTTTATTGATCCGGACGATCCGGACACCCACATCATCAAAGGAGTGCCCCACGTCCAACAAGGCCGTAATCAGTGCGGGCCAGCATGCCTCACAATGGTCCTCAATTATTACGGAGTCAAAGTAGGACTTAACACGGTTGATAAGGAAGCCAGGGAGGGAAGGAGGGGAACTCCATTGAAAGACATGGTGGGTTATCCGTTTGGCCACGGATTGTTCGCAAAGCAATGGTACAGCAAGGATATTGACCACATTAAGGGCTTCCTGGACCAGGACATGCCTGTGATAGCGCGTGTATTGAGCAGGACAAGGCCTAATAAGGCGTGTCACTACATTGTTCTGGTGGGGTACACAAAGAACGGATTCATAGCCAATGACCCTTATGAGGGTAGGAGCTACAGGTCCTTCAAGGGTTTTAACAAGATGTGGGAGGAGATCTATTGCGGAGATATTATGGTCATTTCGACCAAAAGGCTGTGATAAGCCTCGTACCATCCAGATTTGGGGGTGTCAGGCTGTGTGTCTGAGCCCCCGAAAGACCCCAACCTTATACCTCTCATAGGTATACATTAGCATTAAGTCGGGTTCTCGACGACAACCCCTATAGTGCCCTGCAGCGTTGAGCTCCTGTGCTCATCAAGCCCCCTTCCTGCGCACCGAAACCTATAAATATACCCTTTTCCAGAAATAACTGTATTTGAGAAATGCCCCGAAATCAGGGGTGCGATAATTTGGACAGATCAAGAAAATGGACATCCCTCAAAAAGAGCATGATTCTAACGCAAAACGCCATGTCAACAATCGTTATCCAATAAAAGTCTATAGATGCCCTGATTGTCTTGAGCCGTTAAAAAGGACGAAGCTCACAGGGAAATATAGGTGCAAGAGCTGTAATGAGGTTTGGGAACCGGACGAGTGTTGGTTCTATCAATACAAATGTGATCTGCACGGATGGTTCATTGACCTTGACGAAAGCGAGGAATGTCCTGATTGTACATAGATTGCATGGAGGGGAATAGGAAAAATGACATCGATAATCCGTAAGAACGGGATGTATCGTCAGAACTTGCGTAAGCGCCAGGCTCCTTTCAAGAAAGAGGATCATGAGGCTGTGGGGCGTGGCAAGGTTAATCCAGAACTTGGACATTTCACGAATAAAGTAGGTTCGGGTAGCAAGAAATCCGGTGGGGGAAGTTCTAAATCATTTGAAGAATCAATGGAAAGATTATTGAGGGACATAGGTGAATGAGAATGACATCTGCTCGTCTGCATCGTGTTGAGCTGAATCCTGGTAAAATCAGCCGAATGTCTGGATTGCATGATCTTGTGGTTCTGAACCTGCCGGCAAAGAACGCGAAAGCTATGAGGACGGCTTTTAAGGTGATCTGGGAGGCTATCAGGTGTTCCAGGGAGGGTAAGATCTTGTGGGGCGAAATAGATGATTTCCTGCAGAGAATCGAGCGTGAGCAGGGCCGCGTGCCTGAGGTGACAAATGTTGCGTTGTGCAAGGCCAGGAAGCTCATGCGGAAAGCAGGCTACATTGAGTACAGGGATCTGCATTGGAGGTTCTCTAAGCGGGCTGCATCTGCATTGAGGAGTCTTGCTGACAAAGCTGATCTGCTGCAGGAGGTTCTTGATCCTGCAGAGCAGGGTAAAGCGCTTCACGAATTGATGTACGAATTATAATGTTCTGACCTACACTTGATTTCACAGAATTGAAAAGTGGGCTAAAACTTCAATTGACAATTTGATATCACAGCTTTTTAGGAGTTTTCCAAAGTTTGTATATGTTGGGGATATCAGTATTCGTAGCGCCTGCGCCCGGGCGACATGGTTCTCGCCGCCCCGTGCACGCGGAGATTATGCAAAAACTAATGATCCAATTCCATCTTTAGAAATTGGTAGTCTTCAATATAGCTTTCGAGTATTTTGTGACCTTTTGACAGCTCATCCAGTACAAATTGTTTTGAATGCCGCGGTGAAATTAATTGATTTACATTAAGTTCAGGTGCTTTAAAGTTCGGGTTGCCAAATATTTCTCGAGATGTAACCGGATCGAATGTGTAATCCAATCCAGGCCACTCAAATAGACTTTCGAAGTTGTCAGAGACCAAAACAGTATATCTAAAGGTACCAAAGAGGCATACAAAGCCAGCTACAAGATTATTACACCTATTGAGGCTGATGTGTATTTTGTGGAGAGGGCGGGTATAATCAGTCATAAAATCTGTGTGAGTAAAATTGGCCGCAGCTAAATCTTTCTCGCAGCCAAATCTTATATATTCCCTTATATTATCAAATGGCACAGATAGAACATATGACTCGGGAAGTTTGATGCATATCAGACTATAAACAATTTTGGCTACCGCTCTACGAATGAGCGAGTTGTCGAAAACGAAATCCCTTTTTGTATCTGTCGGGCCAGGGTGCTCTTCGTATATTTTCTTCACACTGCCACCGAGTTTATATTTTCTCTTTACCCCCTCAATTATTTTGTCCAGTTCGCTTTCGCTACGAGCCCTGATATCTATAGATTTAATGTTATCATCAACCTTTTCAATTTTAACAACGGGCTTCTTTCTGGCTAATTTTTTTCCATCATGTGTCAACTCAGTACTGTCTTTTACCACTGAGATATCGTATGGCTGATTTTTCCCTCTATCTCTGTCAATTTCCAAGATTGTACTGAAATATCCTAAGTTCTTAACAAGTTCACTGTCGATCTCTCTACCAAAATTGTCATTACAGTCTTTGCAGTATATCCAAGCTGAATACTTACCGCCAAGTGCCTGAGGTATGATATGTTCTTCAGTCAAAGCTTTTTGCTGGCAGCATGAAAAGCATTTACCTTGTTTGGCTTGTATATTCATTCGAAGAAACAGATATTACAGAGGTTAATGTTAGAATCGCAATTGCATAATGATAAACTCACTAATGGCGCGTTTGCGGCATTGCGGGCAGCGCCTGGTTAGCAGATATTTTCTTCATAATATCCTTTGCTCAGCAATCTTCCAAATATTTATCCTGCAGGAATATCGGCCCTACATACGGAACAATACCGATATTTGATATTTTTCCTACTAGTCGGAATCTTCTTTCCTTCTTTGTAGAAACAGGACGGGCAATAGAGTGTATTGTCTTCATCAAAAACTAGACACCCCCACTTCATTTTTGGTTTCTGCTCATTTCGCCTCAAAGCATTTAAATCAGATGAAAGTGCCTCAATCTTTTTCTCAGTAGCCTCTTTGTGGGCCTTTAGTTCCGTATTTTCTTTTTCAAGCACTTTGACTTTTTCGCGTATAAGTTCAAGGTGATCGCGCAGAATATCAGCACTGCCATGTTCAGTAATGAGTTTGTTTATTAAATCTACAAGTCCCATAGGATTTCCTTTTTGCTAACGTTTTGCATAACCAGGTTTGCCAGGCAGAAAGCAACGAACATGGATTAAACAGTGAAGCGGCCTAAAGACAAGAAACCAATAACAACAGCCGAGTTAGGCAAATTCCGCGTTGATGCGATTGTTATAATTGCGCGCCATCTCCTCAATTATTCAACCATTCGGGCTTTTCTATTGTTCTACAATTCCATACACGAATTCCATACTTTTCTGCTGCTTTTTCTTGTTGTCCGTCAGCAGTAATTAACACCGATGCTGAATCTTGGCTCCAGTGGCCATACTTGCCTTTCAGAATCGCGTAGATTTGAACCGCATCTGCTACATCCACGTTGTTCTCACTGGCCAACTTGCTAACTTCTTTAAAAACCTCCCTCTTGCTTAAATCAATGAGCTCAAGTTCTATTTTTCCTCCCCAGCCCTGAATCGCCAAATCCTCAACAGCATCATAATACTTGTCCTTTTTGCTCCCACTGAAAAGCCGCGACTTGAGCACATTCATCGTTTCGTAGAATGTCATGTGAACCGTACAGAAATTAGTATGTGTACCAAAATAGGTTCTAAATCGAGAACTTCCGTCTTCTTGAAGGTAAAGCTTAGCAATAGATGATGTGTCTAAATATTTGATCTTTATTCCATGGGAGTTTTCCATTTTTATGTCATTTCCTTATAGTATAACATCGCTGCTGTGTGGCGCACAGTTATTTAACGACTTTCAACCTGTGGCTTTCATACAACTGACTCCAAATCCTTTTTAAGACATCCTTGCCGTCGTTTATTCGAGAGCCTTTGCTCTCAGCGTATCGATCAAGGGGGGCCTGTAGGATGCTCAGGTCAACCTCATCCATATGGGCAATTATGCTCTTTTCATGAAGAGAGAGGTCTTCCAGTATTTCGTCAACAATACCTTTATTGAAATCAGTGTTTGGATCAGTCACTTATCACCTATACGGTTTGTTAACTTTTAATCGCGCCCAATCATATGCATTGCTGCAAAACTTTAGAAATGACGGGACGATTTCAGGGCGGTACCCTCCAACCAGGTAATGATTGCCGTCAGATAGCTTTGCGGTTAGTGCATTATGCTCGTTCATTGTAGGAAGCGGATACTTTCCGCCCCATATTCCATATCGTGTCAAAAAACTAAGTGTGTACTCCTTGTTAATTCCGATTTCATAATCCGCTCGCTTTGCCAAGTCGATAAGAACATGGCTTTTAAATAACGCAGGGAGTTTTGTGCTAGTCTTCATTTTTTCCTTTATGTCAGTATTATGTTTCCACGAAATTACGCTCTTCATTGTGTTTTCAATTGCAAGAGCACAGTGAAAAAAATAGATAACAGTTAATGAAGGTGGCAAGCTTCCTGGCTCCTTATTTTCCATCAGTTCGCGAATTTTGTGTTGCTCTTCCACGATTAGTGGCAACAATATTTCAGCCGTATAGAGATGTTTGCGAGCGCTTCCTAACCATTGTTTCCAGGTCACAGCCACGTCTACAAACAAATCTTTGTCGGATTTCCATCCAACGTCACCATAATACCTGTTTTTCTCAGCTTCGATTTTCATAAGTAATAGAAGGCTAACGGTTCGGCTAAGGTGCCGGTAAACTAATATCGGTGTGTTTCTTAAAGCCTATGAATCCCTAATGCTGGTTCTGGTGGAAAAGGTCTCGCATTACCAGGCCTCGCTTAAGCGTTTTGTTACTAACACTGTTTGTTTTCTGTTAAAAGCTGATGTAATTGTTCAACTGTCAGAGCTGGTTTCGTGCTATGAATCATTGCATGGCAATTAGGGCATATTGGGATTAAATCTGTTATTGGATCAACCTCGTACTCTCTCCCGATCTCAGCGATAGAGACTATATGATGTACATGGATATAATTCTTCCCTATCTGACCGTAAACTTGTTCGAAGTCAAATGAGCAAGCCGCACATTGAAAACCATGGTGTAATAAGCATTTATTTCTCGCAGTGGCGTTACGCTCATATTTATTGACCGATATTCTGCTGGAGGCCCCTTCTTTGAGTGTCTCTTCATGGTCCAGTTCTTCAGGTAAGCGAATGCTATGAATTTCGTCTGAGGCGTACCAGCTGTTGCCGATCCGGATCAATACTTTGTCTGATAGCTCCGGGGTAAATCCTTTGATTTTAGCTGGAGAATATTCGTCATCTTCATCAGCAGATGCATATTCCATTACGAATGTTTTTAATTGGTACCCGTCTTCTTCTATGAGTCGTATATGTTCACGTGACTGAGGATACCCTGGCTGTTTATGGCCTTTGCGGCTCTTAGACCATTCTTCACTCAGGATTAGCGTCTTATTTCCCTTATCGTAACTATCCCAAGCACCAAAGATAATAAATCTTTCCGACTCGTTGATAAATGACCAACTCCAGTTCCAATTGCGGCAAGTGGCTCCATGAGATTCTATGAATTGTTTTCGATTCATGCTTGTTTGCACCTTCCGCTTTAGAGTTTTTCTCTCAGATCCTTTACCCTATGTTGCGATACCAGGTACAGCCTGAGATTCAATAGGCTGCACACATGGTTTGGGATCTTGTTCGCCTGAATGATCCAAGTGTCGTCGTCTGGGAATGCGAGGCCGTAGGTAAAGCCCTTATATTGATTTTTCATCATGATTATTGATTGGCCGAGTGCGGAATACATTGATTGTTCTTTTTGCTTACTGGTATCGCCCTCAGCCTCAATAAGGAATGTGCCGTGCTCGGTATGCTCTGCGACGATGTCCACACGTCCGTATTCTGGATGCGGACCAATTGTTACGCCTGCTTCTTCCATCCAGTTTCGGTGATGCAGCGCGATCTCACGCTTCTCTGGAGGATTCTGACCACCTTTCCCCATTTCCATAGCATCAAGATCAACAGTGACACTCCATCCGTCTGAAGGATGGAATCGGTGCTCAATCAAATAACGTTTCACCTCAACTTGGTACATCGCTTATTATCCGTAAGGTTTCCAGCTGTGACCTTGTCTCTCGTAATAACCCCACCACTCTGGGGGGAACAGGCAGAATAGGTCTATTGCGCCGTAGGCTTCTTCACAGGTATAATCCGCGATCCAGATCTCGTCAAAGCCATATGACTCAAAATCCTTTTTCAGACTCTCATCCAGAAAGTGCAGGTCAGAAATCGGGCAATCTACGAACTGCAGTACCAGGATTGTATTGTCCGGCAAATCCCAGTCAGCTTGTTGACGCTTTTCGTTTTTCTCTTCAATCTTGTGGTACAGCATTTCAAGAGCTTTTTCGCCGTCCATAAACTCGATTCGATCAAGAATGAGATCGGCCTGTGCTTCTCTCGGGTCCCTCATTACCCTGACCAACTCAACACCGACTGGTGTTTCATCAGGCCTATAACAGATGAAGTCTGGGCGTTCGTTCCTTCCGAAGCTGTAAGAAAGGTGCTCTTTAACTACGTGCTTGTAGGCTTCGAGGAATGAGAAAAGCTCTTCTTCCTCGACTGTTTTTTTGCCTAATTCCTTGTCGGACGCCTTAGGTTTTTTCTTTAGAGGGTTCAGATTGAGGCCGTTGCGTTGTGCTGTGAACACGGCCATTTCGACGTCTCTGGCACGCCAGTCGAATCCAGTATGTCTGCCAAGGATTTCTGCTATTTCGCGGCACCAGTTGATCCATGCAAGATATGCCTCGAAATCGTTTGTCCTCAAGGACGTGTATTTCAGGCTGAATGGTATGAGCTTGTTTTTTTTCTTTACGTTATGCCCCTTGAGATTTTTGTTCACCCATTTAGCGACCTGGTTGTCGATCATCGGTATGGTTTCCGGATTTGCGAGCGCAACCAGTGTCAGTGGGACTGCGAGGACGTTTGTTTTGAACCCTAATTGCAGCCTGATCTTGCGTAAGTGAGGGATAGTGGGGGAGTGGATGAAGTCAGTTATGGACTTCCATAGCTGTTCCGCGCTTAATTGTTGGTCTTGGAAGTGTGCAGCTACGCTGTCTGTCAGCTTGTTTCGTCGGTGGGGTTGGGAATATAATTTCCAGTATACGACTTCGAGATAGCTCCCTATATTGGTGGGCGCTTTTTCTCGGTAATGATTCTCGAACTCGATTGTGGTGGCCCTGTCGCCGGCTATATCGAGATTGAAGAATCCTGGGTAGTGTTGCTTATTTTTATAAGTCTGGAGGTCGGCTGGATATGAATATGCCTCCAAGGCTTCAGTCCATGTACGAGGCATTTTCTTGTTTCCTGTTTATTCGAGTGGACCGGTGCCGTCGAATTGCACTACAGAGTTGGTGGAAGTTGGCCTCCAGTGGGTGACAATAATTTTTCCTTTTCGGCCGTCTTCGAGTTCGAGATATAGGGCTTCGCCTACTTCGTCAAAAATATCCCATCCGTCACCATGCTTTTGTGTAACTACAAGGCTACCCGTCCATTCCCCAAATCTTTCCTTGGTGGGGGGGATGTGATTGACCATATAGGAGACATTTGCCAGCAGCTTACCAGATTCTGGCAGCGTTAGCGTCCCATTTCCCTCAATAGTGGCCACTTATTGCTATCCTTTGTATTTTTCTGGATCTTGGCCGTACGTGTGCTCGGTCTGGATCTTGCCCTTCTGATTGTGGATCTTGATCTGCCCCAGCGGTGCTTTCTTGGCAAGCTCCTTGCCACGGGCTACAGCATCAGTTTTCCGGTCTGCATGGGCTGACGGTCTCTTCCCTCCTTGCTTTTTCACGTCCCATCCACCCCTTTTCTTGTTAGGAACCACGTGCACGACCGTTCTTTTAACTTTCTTTGCCATGACCAGCCTCCTTTTGTCTATTTTCCCAATTATTAAATAGGGCAATATATTGTGGTATGTCAAGAAAAATGATCAATATGTGGTAGCTATGACGGCTGCAACGATTTTGGGAATAGAAAATTATTTATCAATTCCGAGGCTGTGACCGGATGTGTCATAGAGGCGTGGTATATTTTTTATTAGCTTGAATTCAACTATATGTTGTGTTAGTAGGGGATAAGCACGCGATATATTGGGGGTATTTGTGTTTAAACTCAAATTATTTCTTTAAGGAGATTAGAGATATGCAGAGTTTCAAAGAGATCGCATATGATGTTTTAAAGAAGGCCAAAAAGCCTATGCATGTCAGCGATTTGACTGAAGAAGTTCGGAAGGTCAGGAGTATGACTGGCGACACCCCTGAAAAGACGATTAATAATGCATGTCAGAAACACGATAATATCATAAGGGTTGGCAGGGGTACTTTCCAGGCTGTTAAATAAACACTTTATTCTTGAGGATCTTGAGGAACTATTATGCCTAACAGGTCACATTACAATTCGGCACATCGAATGATGAATTACCTTCGAAAAGAAGGAACGGCTCACAGTGCAGATGCTGAGTCACAAATGCCCGATTGTACCTATCATGCTGTCCTTCCTGATAGCGATTGTGTTGAGCTATTAAAAACGCTTGACGATAACTCTGTTCAGTTGATGGTCTGCGACCCGCCTTATAATCTCAACATTGCGGATTGGGATGAATTCAATGATTACATTGAATGGGCTGCTCAATGGCTGGCAGAAGTCCCGAGAGTACTGAAAAAATCCGGAAGCATCGTGATTTTTGGCGGATTTCAGTACCAGAGCGACTACGGAGGGGATCTTCTTGAGATCATGCATTATGTTCGCCATAATGTGCCTTTGAGAATGGTTAATCTAATTATTTGGTATTACAAGAATGGAATGGGGGCTCATAGATTCTTCTCGAATAGGCACGAGGAAATTGTTTGGTATACCAAAACCAAGAAGTACTTATTTAACCTTGATGCGGTTCGAGTGCAGTATGATGAAGCTACAAAAAAAGCTTACTTGAAAGACAAGAGACTCAGGCCTGAGAGCGTTGAGAAGGGGAAGAATCCCACTAATGTTTGGGAGATTCCGAGGCTGAATGGTAATTCTAAAGAACGCGTGGGGCACGAGACTCAGAAGCCAGTTCAGTTGATTGATCGTATAGTGAAGGCTATGTCTAATCCAGGGGATTTGGTGCTTGATTTTTTTGCAGGATCTGGTTCTACGACAGTCGCGTCTATCCTCAACGGAAGGCATAGTATTGCGAGTGATCTTGACCCTAACTTGAGAGAATATGTCGATAGGTTGGTTGAGAAAAAGGCTGGCGGTGAGATCAATCCTCTAAAGTTTGAACTTCTTGATGCTTCCCAAATAGATACTCTGTTTGAAGAAACCAATCAGGACGCGGCATAACTTGATGGTGGATGGGGTGCTTTATGATGCTCCATCCACATTTAAGATTTCACTGACAAAATATTTTTCTGTGAGAAAGTCCTTCCCGAACCAAGTCCGTAGCTGCACTACAACTTCAGGTTTAAAATCATCGGCTTCTGCAGATCCACCATAGAACGCTTTTACAAATCCGATAAACGCTTCAGCGCCCGCCGTATCCTCCATATCCTCAGAGAATAAGACTGGGATCATTGGCAGTTTTTCGAGCTGAAATTTAGACCGATTGACGAATGATACAACCCCGCATGCCTCAAGTATGTTCACCAGGAAGGGAAGCCGCCTTGCTGCTCCTGCAACAGAATCCTGGACTATTCCATGCATTTCGAAATAGGATTCGATGAAAGGCGTCTGGAAATAATTGTTGTATAGGTCTGTCCTGTTGACGACTTTTGACTGAGATACATGGAATAGGTATTTGCACATGTGTTTGATTCCCATGAATCCAAGAAAGATATTCAACAATTTTATCTTGTCAGTAGGATCAGAGCACAGCACGTCCCTGAAGAATTTATTGTAAAACTGTTCATTCTGGATTGTTGCCCAACTATGTTCAGTTTTTAGATCTGTTCGAAACTCAAAGAAATCTGATGGCATCTTGTCTTGATGTTTCTGCAGGGCCTCATACAGGACTTTTCCATTCTCGGTAAGGTTTTGGTATGTAAGTTCTGATGCGCCTGGTTTCCTGTCATCCTCAAGCAATCCAATTTCCATTGCAGCCCATATCTTGTATCTGATTTGCCTGCCAAATTTCGTTAATGTCCCTTCAGATGGGAAAATTTTCTCTTTTTCAAGATATCCATCAAAATTCCCTGATCCAACTTCATGCACAACAAAGAAAAGGTGCCCCAGATGCACGCCCTGATGGTAGTGATAGCTCGCTTTTGTCGCTTCACCGATTTCCCTAAGAAACGCCACCCACGTTCCGAAAAGCTTGTTGTACGCGCTGATCGTAAATCTGCCGAGCTCGTTGATATCTGAAGGCTTAGGCTTTCTACCGAGCTCATCCTTTATAGAGAAATATTGCTCGATAAGCTTTTCTTTGGTCGGCCCTTCCTCAAGATCATCCATCTCCTTAAACATCTCGATGAGGTCCTCATCGAAATGGACCTCGCACCCTAAGGGCCATTCATATTCATCTTTCACACCACGCTTTTTAGGATCTTTTTTATCGTTTTCGCCTTCGAATTCGAGAAATCCCCGTACATGGTTGGCTTTCTTGAAATTCCCGATAAAATCGAGAACGATCACGTAATGCTTACCTTTGGACAGTCGTAGTCCTCTTCCCATCTGTTGAGTGAAGATGGTTCTTGATTCGGTGGGCCTCAGAAATAGCAGTGCCTCAACATCAGGAAAATCAACGCCCTCATTGAAAAGGTCGCATGTGAAAAGGATTGTCAGTCCATTTTCACGAAACTTTTCGATGTATTCTTCCCGCATAGCTTTCGTGAGGCTTGAATGGACTGCTTCGGCCTTAATGCCTTGGCTATTAAAATACTCAGCCATCCGGTCTGCATGATTTATGCTCACACAGAATCCGATAGCCTTCTTGTTCGGGCACAGCTCCATGTATCTGTCGTAGATGGCTTCATTCCGCTCATCGATAATTAGTAGCCTATCAAGGTCGTGGACGTTGTAGCGTCTGCCGTTATGCCTGGCTTTGGAATAATCAATGTCGTCTGTAAGACCGTAATACTTAAATCCTGCAAGATACCCTGACTCAATGGCTTCTTTTTGGCCCATCTGATAGATCAGGTTGTAATCATACAGCTCAAAAATATCCTTTCGGTCCATCCTGTCTGGAGTTGCAGTAAGCCCCAGGCTGAATTGAGGCTCAAAATGTCGAAATATCCGCAGATAGGTATCGCATTGGCCGTGATGGACTTCGTCCACGATGATGTAGTCAAAAAGATCTTGGGGGATATCTTTGAGGTACTCAGGGCGGCATAGTGTGTCTTTCGATGCGAAAACGACCCTTGTTCCAAGTTCCTTTTCTTCAGCGTTGAAATAGCTGGTGGTTGCTTCTGGCCAGACGAGCTCGAAGGATTCTTTGGCTTGTTGGAGGATCTCGTTTTTGTGGACGATAAAGAGGGTTTTACCGTCGAATCGTTTCGCGTCGAATGCGGCAAGGAATGTTTTGCCGAGGCCTGTCGCGAGGACCGCAATCCCTTTTTTTCTGCCGGCGTTCCTGTAATACTCGATTGCGGCAAGGGCTCTGTTTTGGGCATAATGTGGTACGGGTATTTCACCTCTTTTTTTGATTGATGGATGCAGGAGGTCGTCGGCTCGCAGTGCTCTGAGCAACGCATCGGCGACGATCTCTTTTTCGTAGTTCAGGTGGTCCCATGAGAACCTAAGGACTTTCCAGTCAGCCAGTGTAAGTTCGTTTTGTCTGTAGAGCTGATCACTGAACTCGTCTGGAGCTATGGCTCCTTCGGCGTGGTATTGGTAGCCGTCTATTTCGACGGCATATTTGGCGTTGGAGGTGACTACGGCAAAATCGATCTGTCGAAGCTTGTTTTTGCTGTCTCTGAAGGGCATTTGGGGTCTTACATAGTCCAGTGCCTCTTTTCCGAGCAATGGGTAATAGATTTCCTCGATAAACATTCTTTCGGCCACATTCATAACATCAAAGTAGGAATCTTTAAAATCTTGATAATCCAAGGCAGGCTTCTCCTATTAAATGTGGTAGGCAAGTTTTATTTTCCATGGGCCTTTTACCACCCTTTGGGTTTAAACTCAAGAAAATATCATTTCGAAATTCTTGACAATCCAGTCCCTTAGGGTTAGTTCTGGGACGGAAAAGGGAGGTTGCATCATGACACTTACCAAGTCACAAATCATTGATGCTGTTGTTGCCAGCAACGGTTTTTCTATAAATAAGGCCGCTGATACCGTTGAGGCTGTCTTAAAAATCATCAAGCAGGGTTTGGAGTCTGGTGATGATGTCTTGGTTTCTGGGTTCGGGAAATTCCAGGTCAGACAAAAAGCGGCTCGTAAAGGTCGGAATCCCTATACTGGCGAATCAATGATGCTGAAGCCAAGAAGGGTCGTGACGTTTAAGTGTTCTGGGAAGTTAAAGGAGAGGATTAATGGAAGCGAAAACGCTGGACGAGGCTTTTTGAATAACTCCGGTAAAATCTAAAAGATAAATTCATGAAGGATTGAGACATGGCTGAAGAATCTGTTTTAGAAAAATTCAACTTCAAGACCAGGTATCATCTAAAAGAAGCCCAGATCGATATCGGCCCTTTTTCAAATGAAAATTTTGAAAAACAGATCAGAGAGAAAATAATCCCCGCCATCTTGGAGCTTGAGTCTGAAAAGCTAATTGATGGCTTCTATTTCTTGTATCATTCAAAAATAGACCTTCGTTTATCATGTGATTCCTGGGATGAAAAAGAATCTGATATCAAGCGCGTCTTAACAAAACATGGGATATCAGATAGCCTTAAGGAATATGATCTACAGGAAGATGAGATTGCAAATTTAGATAACAATAGCCTGGAACTGACAAGCCGTCTAAGGATGGCCTATATCCTTTTCAAGGATAAAGGCGACTCGCAACACAATTATTCTAATCTAAAAAAGTTCCCTCAATTATGGAACCACTATTTATACAATCAATTCGGATATATCAACCTGGATGAAGGGATTGATCACTTAAATTATGGTATTGGCCAACTATTGATCGCATTAGACCATAACCAATGTGACGTATCCACCATAATAGACATCCTTGAAAAATTTAAAGAGGCCGCCGACACAGAGATTGATAAACTGAAAAAAGGTTAAGATGATGGGTATCACAGATATTTTATTAGGTCTTAAAGATAAAGTGCTTGATGCAGCGTCCTATGAGTTGTTGCTCCGCAACTTCCAGTTGTTGGAGTCAAATTATCAACTTACTAAGGACGAACTTCAATTAGTTAAAAGGGATAATGACAGGCTAAAAGCAGAAAACCTCGAACTTCATGGAACAATTGGGGGACTTTCGGCCGAAATTGACATACTAAAGGGAAAAATTTGAATTGAATTTTATCGGCGTTAGATCCTAAATTTAACGCATTATTTTTTGGTGTTGAAATTTCGATGAAATAAAATTCATTTAAATTCGAACAGGCCCCTTTATTTATACACAGTCAGAACCCTGTCATCATTAATTATTACGGTGGCGTTTTTAGCCCTGTCCATTACCTGGATTGCCCGTTTTAACTCGGTGACGACCGCCTGATACTCTCTTTTTCCGATAAATATTTTTATTGCACCTCCTGGAGCATGTTCCTCTTTTCCCTTGTTCAGTATTATATCAATTATCTGTTTAGAGAATCCCCTTTGCTGGCTTCGTTTTTCAGCATGTTGTGTGAGTTTCATTGAATTATCCCTCCATTCATAAAAAACTCATCGATTTTTTTATGCTGCCAGTTGTTGGTGTGCTCCCTAATGACGTTCCTTAGACCGGCCTCATTCCTGAATAGCCATCCTTCAACATTGTCTAAAAACCTGTCTGTTGCTCCATCGCCTGTGAATCCGAGCCTTCTGTTACAGACATCTATTACTGTTTGCTTGGTGAGGTTGTATTTTTTCCTGACTGCTTTGTAAGCAAAAAGGTAGGCTTCGTGCAGTTCCTGCCTGTTTTCTGATCCGCTCCACCTGATTTTTGAGAGAACCTCAAGAAGATAGTTAAGGCTTTTGGGTTTGAGTTTGCTTGTTTTCTGGGACAGGTGATCCTGGATGTCTTGAGAGGCATTCATTAGGTGGACCGCCGCGTAACCAAGGGCTTCACTTGTCGGGTCATCCTCACCAAGGAATTTAATTGATTTCTTTTCGAGGGCTTCAATCTTTTCCCAAGCGAGATTGATTCCCTTGAGGATTTCTGCCCTGATCTTCTGGTGTTCATTTGCTTGAGTTGTCATGTCTTTTCCCTCCCTCAATTTGTGATTTTTATGGTCAAAATATTGCTTAATTCTGTCGCTTCTAAATCACCATAAAACAGTAAATTTAAGTTGTCAATATATTCAATAAAAAGAGTTATTTACACTAGAAAAACTAGTTTGTTTCTGATCTAGAATTATCCTAGTTTTTAGCAATAGATTTGAGCCCACTAGAACTATATTCTGCATCACAACAGTATTTATATATAAGCCTTACTTAGTAAGTAAGTAACAGACGATGAGGTGCAATAAATGAAAACGATCAACGTCACATTTGAAGACGACGAGCACAAAGCGCTCACAAAACAAAAAGGAGAAAAAAACTGGAGAGACTTCATCCTTGAACTCTCTAAAAGAGCTGAATGATTAAAATGGTACCACCAATGACTGTTGAAGAAATGTTTGAAAGACATGCGATAAAACAAAGAACGAGAGCTAAATATGGAAGCATCACAAAAAGAAGCGATGTGGTATGCGCCAAATGTGGCAGCAAAAGCTTTCTTGAGTATCATCATAATTCAATTTCTTATCATAGAGATAAGTTTGTGATCCTTTGTCACGACTGCCATCAAGATGAGCATAGGAAATTAATAGCAGGCAAAGGGGAATTTCATGAGGAATTAGCCGTTCCCGACGAAAAAGGAGTGCGCCGGGAAACGGCATATAACAAGCGAGGTGTCAGGAAAAATGAGAAAAATGCAATGTGAATGCGGATGGAGCCAAGATGGTCCAGAAAACGAGCAGCCTTGGTTCTGCAGACCAAACAATTGCCCAAAGTGTGGAGCAGAGACTGAAGAGGTGGAAGTATGAACCTGAGAAACTTGAATGGGAAAACGATCAAGAACGCTGGATATTACAACAATGCGAACGCTCTGTACATAAGGTTTACAGACGGTACAGGCGCCCGTTTCGAGGCTTGCCCTGGAGAAGAATACGAGACCATTATAAGGACAGAATAATGATATCAGGAAACCTCGCGTTCGGATTCGTTCTGAATGCTTCGCGGGTGATCTGTTCAATGGGTTTGGCACTCTCTTACCCTTCAGGCAGGTTGCCCGGAGGCCTGACAAAACAATGAGGTGAAACAATGATAATCGGTTATGCACTATTCATGGTGGGCTTGGCCCTTGGATTGATCCTTGGGCTAATCTACACGCTTTTGTCGTGGATTGTCTTCATGTACATGATGACTGCGGAGCCAGAACTATAATGAGGTGAATAATGATGGAGATGTTAAATAAATCTGTACATGAACTTGAGAAACATATTGGAAAAGAGATTGATATAATTGGCAAGGGTGTCGATGGTTGCCTATCTGGGAAGCTTGTTGGGGTGAAGGGGTTTTTGCTGAAAGTTGATACTGGTAATAGCCATAGAATTGAGTACTACAATATGTTGATGGCGAACAGGATTGAGTTTAGCGATGAGAATGGTGATCAATCATGAGCAACGACGATACAAAACAAAGGATAGGCAACATTAGCCGTATGTGCAGCGACAACGTGATGGGCTTCAAGTTCAATGACCAGGGCAGGCTCAAGGCAATTGGTGGCTGCATGAAAGCCAGAGACTTCAGGAGGACTGATATGTGTGACAAGAATTGAAGTGAACGGAACCAACATCACAATAATACCAACCATAAGCAGATTCAAAAAAACCGCGTTTGTGATCTCAGAAAAAATCTATCATGCCTTATCCAGCATTGGAATTGCAAAGGAATTCATTACCCTGAACATTCCAAGAAACCCTCTAAAATATGACACTGCAGCAGAAATTGCTTGGGTCGTGAACGGCGAGGACCATTATTATTCCTGCAACACTCAAGAAACCTATAGGGACAATCTCGGAGTCATATCTAAAGTCATAATCCAGGATGCATATGCTATCAGAAACGGCATGAAGTCTTTTGGCCAGGTAATGAACCAGTTCAAGATAGGATATGATGAGAGCGGCGATAAAATCAGGAGTCCGCGTGAGATTCTGGGCGTTCCTGATTCAATGAATGACTTGGATTACATCAGGTTCAAGTACAAGCAGAAGGCTAAGGAACTGCATCCTGATACCGGCGGTGATCCTGAGGAGTTCCAGGAGCTGCAGGAAGCTTATGACTCAGTAAAGAAGGAATTGGAGGACTGATATGTGTGACTCAAAAGCATCCTACCACATTGAGGTTCTTGGCTGTTTTTACTCTGTTGACCGCTGTCGCTAACATGGCAACCATCGCGTATGTGATGACATCTTATGATGGTGTTGTCGGCAAGTATTATGTTAGGAACGAGACTTTTTGGGTCAGCACTGATGGTGAGGACCCGATTTCTGCAATGCAGACCTGTGCTCACGAGGTGGGCCATTATGTTTGGTTCGAGCACTTGGACCAGGATCAAAGGGATGAGTACCGCGAGATCTATAATGTGACTGAGGACTGGGTTTCTGCTTACGCCGAGACAGATGTCGAAGAGGATTTCGCTGAGACCCTGCAGGCATATATTTGGTACGAGCCTTACAGCTTGGCGGTGCCTGTTGATCGCAGACAGTTTTTCGAGGATGAAGTTTACGCTGAGGTGTTCGGATAAATTGGCGCTGGGAAAAGAGGGGAGCATTGACACGGTGCTCAACCGGCTGATGCCCTTAAGTCATTACCGAACAGATAATTTAGTGACTCCATTGACCTTGCAGTACCTTGATCTGACTGTGAACTATGGTCACAAGCCTGAGGTAGTGCTGAGCGGCATGGAGGATCATTACAGAAACAATATACCGAAGGTAGGTGATAATTATGGTTTATGACGCCAACGATGACGGAAGGTGCGATGTTTGCGGTCAACGCGCTGAGGAAGAATGCAGCTGCACAAAACAAGACATGACAGCTGTTGAGGATGATGATATTCAGTTTTATACGTGAGGCCGAGGTGATTATTGATGAATAAAAAGATAATCTTGATGATCTTGTTGCTGGCTTTGTCTGGCTGCACAGGTTTTCCTGCTGTTGATAGCATTTATTGTGCTAACTGCAGGGATTCTTGCAGTGATGAAGCAGTTAATTTAGGTCCGAGTCCTAACATAAGCGACACAATCACCATTGCTTCTTTCAATATTCAGGTGTTCGGTCAGACTAAGGCTGGCAAGCCTGAGGTCATGAATGTGCTGGCACACACTATCAGCCGGTTCGACGTGGTTGCTATCCAGGAGATCCGTGACAAGTCTGGCACTGCTATTGAGGAGTTGGAGGCTGCTGTTGACGCTCTCGGAGTTGATTACGAGTACGTGATCGGGAAGCGCCTGGGGCGGTCCAGCATCAAGGAACAGTACGCCTTCATGTACCGCACTGACACAATCAATGTTCTTGAGACTCGGGATTACAGGGACTGGGGTGACCGGTTTCACAGGGAGCCTTTCATTGGCTTTTTCGAGGCTAAGAACGGCAACTTCGATTTTGTGTTGATAAACATACATGTTGATCCCGATGAGGCCACTGAGGAGATCCATGCGCTGATTGATGTGTATGGCGATGTCGGGATGAGCATGATGTATGAGGAAAAGGACATCTTCATTCTCGGAGATCTGAACGCTGACTGCAACTATTTTGACGAGAAGACTCAGAAAGGTGAGCTCGGTACCAGCAGCTTCGAATGGCTGATCAATGATTTTGATGATACGAACCTCGCAAAGTCTGAGTGCGCTTATGACAGGATCATCATTCCCGGCATGACGCATTCACAGGATTATGCTTGGAGGTCCGGAGTGTACCGCTTCGACGAAGCCCACAACCTGTCTTATGATGAGGCCAAAAAGGTTTCCGACCATTACCCAGTATGGGCCGAGTTTTTTATTAACAAAGACACAGACTGAGGTGGTTTAAACGATAAGGAGAATCATTCGGAAAATCGTTGGAATTTGTATCACAGCAGCAATACTCCCACCAATATTCCTGATAGCCTGCTTTGAATTTGCCAGAGCCCTCTGGCGAGTCTACATTTCAAGAAAAGAAGATGACCTAATGGTGGCAATCCATAAAAAGTTCAATGACTCCCTATTAACACAGGACATCCCCTGACACAGCATACTTAAAGACCATTTTCCCCCAAAGAATCTGAGGGGAAAATTAGTCCCTTCGATTGAATAAAAAGAGATATGCGGAGGTGCATATACAATGGATAAGAAATGGAAAAAGATTGAAAGCAAAATGTGGAAGCCTGAGAACGATGGCGACAGCATAGAGGGCGTCTTAATAAACAAAGAGCCTAAGACTGAGGAGATCGGTGCGAAATACACCGTGCAGAACAAAGAAGGAACTTTCCTGGTATGGGGCTCAGCTGTCCTTGATGACAAGATGCAGCAGGTAGGTGTTGGATCTGAGATCAGGATAACTTTCGAGGGCAAGAAAAGCCTTGGAAAAGGAAAGACTCTGAACCAGTACGAGGTTGAGGTTGCTGAGAAAGTCACCGATGCTCCGGTTGATGTCGAGGACATCCCCGACGCTGAATAAAAGAGGCTACGGCCTCAATTTTTTTATTTTAATCTTAAAAATAACCGAGGTGGTTAGAATAGGATACAGTACGGACTTCCAAGGAGAACTGAAATTCAAAAATGAGCTTACAGCCAGTCAGATTGCACACCTTAAGAAGTTTCTTGGAGAAGACAGACGAGACATAGATTTTGCTGACGACGCTAAGGTTTACAAATCTGATAAAGAATACTGGTACCATATTGATCTCGAATTCAACGATGACTTTTCCGGCCTAAGATGGAATGGATCTGAAAAAACATACAGCCTGCCAGAAATTGTCAACTTCCTCACAGAGCAGATGCGAATGAAGTGGCCTGAGTTTGAGTTGACTGGGAAAATGGCTGCCCAAGGTGAGGAAATAGATGATCGATGGGAGCTTGTCATGAAGAAAGGCGTAGCAACAAAAGTGGATGTAATGGTGAAGGGGAAAAAGGTGACCTGTCCACATTGTGAGGAAGATTTCCTCTTGGAATAAGACAAAAGGTTTGAAAATGCCAGTCCTCAAAACCTCTAATTGTGATGATGCTACGGCGTGTGGAACATGCCCTGATAAAAATGATTGTCCTGAGATTTCAGGAGGTGAGTATGAATGCAACAAGAAACTGAACTGTCTAATATCGTCACACAGCAACTGACCAAGAACAGGCTACCTGCCAAAAAGCAGATCCTGGCCGAGCTCGGACAAAACGATAAGTTTGCCGAAGCCGTATACCTCAACATAGCCCTGCTACACCAATCCGGCAAAAGCATGCGCAGAGACAGCAAAGGAGCCAGCAGGCACGCCTACGACGCGGCATACAGGCCCAAATACCGCTTTTCTGACCCCAAAAACCCCACGAAGTACACACTTTCTGAGCCAGAAACAATATGCACGCTCCTGCACGATATAGGCGAGGACGTAGGCAAAACCCTTATAGGAGCCATGGTGTTCAACGACATGCAATCCCACCTATTCGGCAACGGCCACACACTCAAAAAAAACCTGGAGCTCATCACAAATTACAGAGATTTCATCTGGGGGCCTGTCAAAAGCGGGCTTAAGAAAAGGACTGCACAGAAACCCCTATGGAGATCCGCCGACATGCATACTGTCTTGAAACAGCTCAGGTTCGTGCTGGATAGAGTCCCTAACAAGGTGAAAAAGGAAGATATTATGTTGGATTACGCGAGGTTCAGGTGGTGCATTCACTCTTTCAAGAACGGCATTGAGCGCCTGCATAGCCATGGCTTCTACGATCACCAGAGACCTGTCATTAAATATGTTGACTTACACATCGATGATTTCTTTGAGGCTATTGACGTGATTGATGGCTTGATGGATCGGTTCGATGAGGTCCTGGACGCTGGCTACATAGTGACTCCTGAACAGGTCGTAGAGAAGTACGGCGTTGTCAGGGACCAAATCAGTGATGTCCTTGGCAAAGAGGAGTTCTTATATCCTGACGAGAAACTGATGTTTCCTGGGGAGTCCCACGCTATTCTGACGCTGGACAAGACGCTTTATTACGCTTACCTCTCAGATATTTATAGCGCTGCTTTGCAGGACGCTGAGGACGCCAGGTACCCAGTTGATGACGACAGCTTTTTAGGCGCTATGATGCCTAAGATCGCTGAGAACGCGGATAATGTCCTGGACATATCCAAAGACCCTTCACATATGGAAAGCATCTACAGGAAGAGCAGGGGCCTGCTTAGGGCTGGTGCTAATCTGTACCAGACACTACAGAATCGTGGAGCTTCAAGTCTACGGTTGGGTTACGCTGTGCAACATCTTTACAAATCCTTACAGATCAGCGTTACGGACGCCTTGAGTGTTGCCAAGATAGACCTAAAGAGAGATACGGCTTACAGACCCACTTATCAAAGAGTTGAACTCATGAGGGAAAAACTTAAAGACCTGAAGCCACTAATAAACAAAATGAAGGTGATATGAATCGAATTCAACAAAGAACACTTGATTGTCTTAGATATAGAAACAGAAGGACTGTGCCCTTATTACGGGCAGAGGATCACAAGCATAGCAGCAAAGGATACAAACAACAATGACTGGTATGAAGGCGTCGGTGGAAGCGAGCACGCTTTGATAGCTGCATTCCTGTCTTGGCTCCATAAAAGATGCTCAATGACGCATGCAATCGTCACTCATAACGGCAAAAACTTTGATGTGCCTTACATCATAGCCAGGTTCGATATGCTTGTAGGGCAGTCTGAGCCCGCTAAAGGCATCTTGCTTAGATATGATCATTACGACACGCGGGAGATGGCTGAATTGGTAGGTGAGAAGTGGCGAAGCCTGGATGCCCTCAGCAAAAAGTACGGGATAAAGCAAAAGTCTGGATCAGGACTTTGGGCTATAGATCTGTGGAAACAATGCCGGCACGATGAGCTCCTCAAGTACAACAAACAAGACGTCAGAGTCACAGAACAACTTTATATTAAACTCAAAGAAAAAATTGAGAATGGATAAAGAAATCATGCAGGAAACCAAGAAAGACCATACTGACTGGTACGCAAAAAAGTCAGGATATGATTATGATCAGGGCTTCGGGCACGGTTATAAGCACGGCTACGAGCGGGCCATTGAAGACATGAAAAAAGACCAATCTAAATAGAATTCAAATGACCATTTAAATGGTACTTGTGAGGACTGATAATCATTGGAAGATGAGATATGCCCACATTGCGGCGAAATAATAACTGAGAAAGATAGATTAGATTATTGGGATAAAGAATTTCAGAAAACCCAAAAAAGATTAAAGGGAATTAATGCCTCTGAGGGTACTGATTCTTACCCTTCCAAGAGTCAACAGGCCCACTGATGGTTCAACTCCACCCGGAGGCACCCTAATGCTTCAATACCTGTAGCTGCGGTATAGGTGGTTCAAGTCCGCCGAGAAGCTAACAACCACATTTTGGCGGATGTGGACAATGAATGAGTGGTTCGGGACGCGAAAATGGTAAAGGACAATCGTTCTAAGAGAACACCTATTGTCACTAAAGCACTTTACCACTCGCGAGGTCCTGGACCACTAACCTTCTTTCCATGACTTTTTCCTATACCTACACGGGGAAAAAGCCCTGGAGGTGTTACTAATGTCGGATACAACAATAATCGATTGTCCGGATTGTAATGAGCGTACTTTCGTCGGTGTTGCACAGGGATACACATCAGATGACAAGCCATATCCGGTTGGAACCTGTGCCCATTGCGAAATGGAACTTACTCCTATCAGTGGGAAAACAGACCTGCAATTACTGATGGAATTCAGACAAAAAGACTGGGATAACTGGGTAAAATTCTGCGTCAATAAAGGATATGACCCTGTAATTTACCAGTAAAATCTTTTTCATTTACAAGCCACAATTCTACCTGCCAGTCATACTTGAAAACATGCCTGCAGCAGATAGAAATATTGAGCTTGACCTCGCCGCAAATTCCGACATTGCAATAAATCTCGGAGTCACCAAAAACCTGAGAATCTCCATACACATCAGCGTTATCGAAAACCATAGCGTTTCCATAAACAGATGCGTTGCCGTAGATCCATGCATTGTCAAGGATTCTTGCACTGTCATACACTTGGGCATTATCAAAGACTCCTGAGCTTCCAGTAACAACAGCATCACCATAAACTCTGGCGCAGTCGAAAACGCTTGCTTCCCCCATGATCCGCGCATTACCGAACACGCTTGCATAATCAAGGACATCAGCATTCCCGCCTACAGAAGCGTTGCCATAAATCTCAGCTTCGCCATATACCCATGCTTCCCCTGAGATCCTCTCTTTACCATCAGAGAGAGTGAGGGACTCGACAAAGCCTCCGAGAGCCCCGCGCTCGACGCGTCCAACGATTGGGTGCTCGAAAGGTATCTTGACCTTCAATCGATACAGTTTAGTGAGGCCGTCCCTGGCGGTCCTGGTCTCTTTTGATAATTCAAATCGTTCGCTCATAACGCCCATTTCTTGTAAGCTGCAGCCATTTCTTTGGCAGCAAGGTCTGGGTCTACCCTGCCTGTTCCAGTACCGAGCCCTGGACAAAAAACCTTCTGAACAACATCATTCCGAGAGGCTAACTTAAGCACTGCGCTCATTGCAAAGAAACAATTCACGAAGCTAACAGGGCCAGGATCACGCATCGTAGGAGCACAAATCATGTAAGGAATCCTGTCATTACCGGTCTCAACAAACACTGCAGAGCCGACAGGAAGAATCCTTTCTGGACGCATGCTTATGAGGTCCTGCACATCAAGCTGAAGGCTCAATCCAAAGAATTCTGTGTACGCCGCATCAATACCCCCGTCCATGAGGCCGTAGCTGTTCGATGGGCTTACAATCGTGTTCTCGGCAACATCAAGGATGTTACCCTCAACAATCTGAACGCCCATAATGCCTGAGAAATGCTCTTTCCAGGCAGCAACCATGTCTGGGTTTATGTCAACAAGCCAAAGCTCCATAACGAAAATATGTCCTTTGTAGGCCGGCAAAAGCTTTAAATGCGGTTCCCTGTAATCTGCTCGGGAACCCCTATTTAAATCCAGTTGCCTAAGAAAAATAGTGAAATGGTGCTGTTTCCATCGACACTCAGGGCCCCCTCTCCTATTCCAGGTGAGGAGAGCGGGCAAACATAAGACTCGTTCTCAGCGAGGTGTCATAAAATGGAAACAGTAAGCAACCAAGTTGATAGTTGGATACACGAAATGGAACTGCCAAGCAGTGCAACACTCAAACCGATAAGACAGTTCGACGGCCTGTATCCGGAAGACCCAATAGAAGCTGAAGCGTACTGGGACTTCATAGGGTGGTTCATGCAACAAGAAGACGTGCTCATAATGGGCCTAAGGCCTTGTAGTCCTTGATAGCGTTAGTGACAATCCAGGGGTAAAGCGTTGCGAAGCCGTGGTGGACTATTGCCGGCTGAATGCTGACCCAATCACGGAACCGCTGACTTTTCCGCAGCTGCTTCCAGTCAGGATGAATGGTGAGGATCTTGCAATGGAAATTGGTTGTTGCCGGCAACTCTGTGTAGCTTTGTGGATCGTCAGGGTCGATGTCGAAGTCCTGCATGAAAAGCTCGATGGAGCGGAGCATCTTGGGATTAAATAGCTCATAGAAATCGCCACAATCATAGTTTCCTAAATGGAGTAGGACCTTGCTGAGCTGTATGTCGTCTTTGTTGAGAACCGAGATATTTTTGTATGTGTCGTAGTGCCACAGGATGCCTAATGTGTCTCTGTTACACAGTCCGATGACGGTTAAAGAGGTCAGTACCGCTATGGTTATGATGGTTTTTTTGTGGTGATTGATGGCTGATTTCGATTTCATAGTTATGGTAGATGCTGGTGTTTCTCTGTGAATCCCGCAGTGTCTCGATTTATCCTGGAATTAAGGGATATCGAGGGAATCAAAGATATTGCGAGAAAACAGGAGAGAAACGAATAATTATAGATATAATGATGAATAATTAAGTAAGAAAGAATGAGAAATAATAAGAGGAGGGAAATATAGAAAGAAATACTCACTATATCCTCATGGCCTGTACCAAGACAAACATGAAGAGTATACCGCATACCAGCGCCAAGTTCTTCCCGAACAAGATCCCGTATTGGATCGGGACGTTCCAAGATATCCTCCCGTATTGACGGAAAGGACTGAAATCAGATTCTCCCAAGTGACGGCTCAGTCTCGGTATCCACACTCCGTTGATTGCAAGCTGAAAAAGCACTGCAGCAAACCAGAACGGAAGGTGGTTCAACACCCTGATCCTATAATGGAAGAATGAATAATATCTGCCGTACCCGCCTTGGATAACGTCCAGCACAAGCCCGCCCACCATGAGCAGACCGACACTCACTATCACGACTACGAGAAAGGCCTGCATAAGTCTCGCCATAACCCCCTCCCTTTTCCTCAACAAAAGTTGATTTGTTGAGTTTAAACTTAACTATCTTCCTGTAATCATTATGTTTTTACATCAATATAGGCCCTGATTTCTCAGTTGTCCAGAAAAATTTAATAACTTGTATACCTATATGGCCTTTAGGAACGACTTTTTTTGAGAAACCATAATGAAAAACGACACATACTATACGGAAGAGGAACCAAAAAAAGAAAAGATGATCGAGATAGTCAGCGGAATACAAGACCCCCAAGCATACGCTATAATGACCACACAGATCGTCATGGACAACATCATCAATCCATCTAAAAACGCCAGCCTCGACGACATATTCAACCTGCCAGTTGAACAAGGTCAGATGAAGATTGAACTCCTAATATCGCTCCTCGGTCATATTAAGTTCAGGGCCGAAAATGACCTGAAACACATAAATTTTGATTTGGTACGCGTCGGTAATTGGCGCCTTGAACTGCCATATGACCAGGCCTATAACAAATCCAAGAACTGGTTGGAGCTGAACAAGCTAGAGATCCAGCTGCGGAGCGAAAAGCGGCAGGTTCAATCTGGTCTTACTAAGAACACTCTCGGAATAATGAATCAGATCATTTATGCGCTTGTTGAACACAGGAAAGAACATAAAAAACAAGAGCTCTTCAAGGATGCTGGTGATGATTCTGAGCTCGAAAAATTGGTGGTTAAGGATGTATCGGATGTTGAATATCGATGATAAATTGAAGCTCCTAAGGCCTGTAGTAGGGCCTGACAAAGCTGAAGCGCTGCGCAAGCTGTATTACATGGAGGACACGGCTAAAGAAAGGACGGAAGTAGAGCTGAAGATAGATTCCTTGATCAGCAGCAGGGCAAAAACAGATATTGATAACATAGTCCTTCTTCCTCCGCCTGACGAAAACGGCAGTGACGGTGAAATAAGCCTCGGACTTGTTGAGTACCTTGAAAGAAAACTGTTCCCTTACAGCCTCAGGCTTAAAGACATAAACAGGCATGCCGGCATATTCGGATCAACAGGAACTGGAAAAACAACTATAGCAACAAACATCATAAGGGAGCTGCACAAACGAAAGGTCCCTACAATAGTTATTGATTGGGAAACTAGCTATAGGGGCCTCGCGCAAGAGCTAAAAGACTTCATTGTTTATACAGTGGGGATAGATATCAATCCTTTCTATACAAACCTTTTCAACGTCCCTCCAGGGATCTCAATCCATGAATACGCCAAGAACCTTGTTTCGCTTGTAAGCCATGATTATTTGGGAGGACAAGGATCAGATACAGTGCTGCTGGAATACATCTTGGAGGCTTTTGCTGAAAACAACAAACCTATCTTTGAGGATCTGATTAACATAATCGACAGAGAAATAATCCAGAAACTTAAGTTTAAAGGCAAGCTCGCAGGAAGGACAGGACTATGGAAAGAGACCGTGCTCAGGCAGAACAAATTTATGAGCATCGGCTGCATCGGAAGAGTCGTGAATACCAACAGGCACATACCAGTAGAAAACCTCTTGGACAAATGGGCTGTGCTTGAGCTCGGAAACCTAAAAAGCCCTCAAGACAGGGCATTCATAACGCACTTCGTACTTGACCAACTCATGCTTTATTTCCAACACAAAGGCATAGTGTCCGAGAAATTGAAGCTCGTAATTGTGATGGAAGAATTCCACAATCTCGTAAATATCGATGGGAAAAGAACAGACGGCACACCCATACTGATCGATAACATGTTCAGAGAGATTAGAAAGTACGGAGTAGGCCTTATTGCTATTGACCAGACCCCTTCAGAGATCCCCAATGCGGTGTATGCAAACATGAACACCAAGATCAGTTTCTCACTTAATACTAACCAGGACACTTACAGCATGGGAAGGGCAATGAACATGCCTGAGCTCAAATGGCCTTATCTTGGAATGCTTGAGACAGGCCAGGCAATAACGAGCATAAAACAAAGAATCCCAGAACCTATTCTGCTAAGCATCCCTTTCACTAAACCCCTACCTAATATTAATAACTCAACCCTCAGAAGCTTAATGAGTGGAGTCTCGGACTTATCAATCGAGATTATCGAGAAAGAGACGGAACTCAATGACCCTCAATCTTCTCTTACAAATTATACTCCCCCCTCTGCGGCGGCCCCTGACAAGCTCGAAGCCCTCGAACTGATCTTCTTAGAAGACCTAATAAAGTACCCTTTTGATGGTGTCGATAAACGTACCAAAAGAATGGGAATGCACCAGACAGAAATTACCAAGATCCACAAGAGTCTCACAAAAAAGCAAGTAGCTTTCCCTGTGATTGTTGATGGCCGAAAGCTGTTCAAACTCACTCCTTACGGCAAAGAAGCTGCGGAAAGACATGGCCTAAAGATCCCTAAATGGAAAGGCGGAATCGTTCATGCATACTGCGTTGCAAAAGTAATGGCGCACATGCGCTTGCAAGGACTTGGGGCAGCTAAAGAAGTTGATAACATCGATATTATTGACAAGAAGAATCTTATCGGAATCGAGGTTGAAACCGGAAAATCAAACATTCTGAAGAACCTCAAGAAGCTCCATGACGCAAAGCTTAAATACAAGTATGTCTTAGGTACTGATACTGAAGCAACTCTCAAAGTCAGAGGCATTTCTGACTTCATTAAAGGCATCAAAATCATGGCTGTTAAGGACTTCATGAAACTCACAAAAGACCAGATCATTTCATCTATCCGCCAGGATAAATCAAGCTCACAACAATAAACAAAAACGAAATTTCAGCAGAACACACCCACAGCGCAAGGCGCTAAAATTTCAACGTATTAGCGGTTCTCACCAAAACGAACCCACTTTTTCTTAGACCCACCTTTCAACACAAAAAATCAAAAAAATAACTAAAAAATTTAATCAATCGAACCATTACATAATCAGAAAGGATACCTACGCCATGACAAGAAACTTCAAGAAAGAGACCGCACAAATCAGGGAACAAGCAGCTGAAGTTTTACAGACACCGCTCTTTAGCAGGCAATCAACAGCAGTGCTGATGTTAGCAGTGATCAAACTCGGAATATTAGAAAAAAGAATCAGAACCACAAACTCATTAACAGAAAGAAAGGAGGCCATGTATGAATTCGACAGCGCAAGCCACAGAATCAGAAAAGCAATCCAAGACTTTCAACATCGCCAAGAAAGGACCGGGCAAAAACGCCATACAGACACTCGTAGAACACGGGCCATTTCAGCTTGAGACAAAAGAATGTCCAAGGTGCAGATGCGTTTGGCTACAAGCATTTGTCAGAGAAGGTACTGACTGGAATGATTTTGGCATACGCCACTGCCCTTATTGCGGACTTGCAAGAGACGGTATGGGAAAAGCCATGATGTAAACCAGACCCACACAACCTATTTTGCTGCAATCAAAGCCTCTTTTTGAGTGACCAGAAGAGGCTTTTTTTTGCGCCCTTCAAAGGAGGTAACTGAACATGTGGAGCACACCAACAGAGGAACGACTATCGAAAATACCCAAACTATACGAAACAGAACACACGCCCTTAGAGGACAAGACTGTCTACCTGCACTTTTTCATTGGAGGATGTGACTGGTACGTATGCGAATACGATGGAACTGATTTGTTTTGGGGTTATGCGATCCTGAACTGCGACTTCGAAATGGCCGAATGGGGATACATCTCATTCAAAGAGCTAAAACGCATCAACATCGGAGGAATCGAGATCGATTGTGAATTAGAGGAATACTGGAAGAACCCGACTGCATCAGAGGTCGAGAATATTTGCCTTGGTAATGGATGGCCCTCACCAAGAGATAAGCAATTGCAGAACGCAAGCTAAATACTGATACCTGGAAACAGAACACGAAAAGCCTCTCTGAAACACCCTTCAGAGGGGTTTTTTTATTTGGGAAAGGAGCTCACGCAATGACTCAAGAGGAAAAGAATAGATACCAGGAAGCCAGCGCATTGAAGCGGATCATAGAGCAACTCAAAGGCCAGAAATTCAAACTCGATTGCGGACACCACGTCACCTTCGGGCACTTCCTAGGCAACGACATAACCATCCGGAACGGCAAACAACCAAAAATAATCTGTACGCTCTGCAGCTACTGAAAGGAGGCCCTATGCCTGATGAGATTAACAGGAAAATTATGGATAACGAGCTCTCAGCTATGGACTGGGAACATTACGATCTTGCCTGGGAACTGCAATGGTGGATCGACTTTTTCAACATAGCATTCTTCAAAGACCAGCCACTGCCCATGCCTGTGCTGACCTTCGAGAAAGCCAACGTCAGAAGCCTCGGGCATTACCGAATCGGCCTTAATGACTGGGCCGTTAAGAACCAGATCAACCTCAACAAAATATATCTGGACAGACCTCTTTACGAGATCCTCGCAACACTGATTCACGAGATGGTCCACCTATGGGAATACACGCACGTCGAAGAAGGAAGGCGCACAAAAAGCTGGTATCACCCGAAAGCTTTCAGGAACAAGATGGAAGAAATAGGGATAGCCACTGACAAGACCGGATGCCATGTATATGTCGGCAACCCCTTTTTTGATCTGATAATTCAGCACGGAGTGACTCCACCTATCAATGAGCTGCAGAAAATGTGTGGGATCAAACCTCGTCGCTTCACGATCAAGAAAAAAAGGGGCAGTTCGAAGCTCAAGAAATGGAGCTGCGGATGTACGAACGTCAGAGTTGCAGTTAAGGAATTCCACGCTGTATGTATGAAGTGCGGCAACATGTTTAAGAAAGCCTGATGGAAAAACGTGTGAGGAATCATACCTAAGCATTGAAGAAATGGGTTTCCAGGGTACGAATGGGGGGTGATTGGTATGATTCCTCGCACAGAAGGCGATACACATGACAATGAATGTTATAAGGACAGCTTTATACAAATTATGACGGCGCTCACCAGCATAAGAGCTATGATCATTCCAGGGACAGTTGACACAAACGCGAAGGCTGGAGGAGTTACAGCAACAAAGAGTCGTACAATGAATTCTATTATTGCAATGAGCACTCTAAGGACGAACTTGATGATTTTGATTGTGTATTTCCAGAAAAACACCGTGAGGACAAGGGCAAGACCGATACCTATAAAGAGGCCCTTACTTTTTATCCAGGACCAAAATATCAGGAGGGAATCCAGGACCTTTGCAAAGACAGAAACACCAACAGGTGGGTTGTCCCACACTATCAAATCATACCCTACTGCCGGCGTCCTAATAGTCTGTCCGTCAAGCGTTGCGGTGACATAGTAATAGATCATTGTGTGAGGAGGATAGCCCCCTAATGGTGAGCTATAGCTTTCTCCCGCCATTTCCTGAATTGATTCTAATGTGGTCCAGTCTTGTTTGTTGTGGCTGTAATGATACTCGACTTTGGCTCCTTGAGACGCTTCTGTAAGGTATACCCAGAAATTGACTGTCTGGTTCGGCAATGGGAGGTGCTCGTTTCTGTGGATGTAACTGGTCAAAAACTCGTTTAGGTGCAGGAACCCGAATTCTGATTCATCATATATTGTTTCGCTTCGCCCACTCCCTCCTGCTGGTGCAGGGTCTTGTTCTTCCTCTTCTGTTGCGGGAAACACTATGGTTCTTACTGACGAATTCTTTTCGTTCAGGCCTTTGTCCTTGCAGCTTATGAACCATGCTGTGCTGCCTTCTTCTGTTGTAGTGTAAGTTATGGAGTGGGTGCCACTTGCAGCAACTGTTTCTGTTTTGACCTTCTCATTAGCTATCCACAGGCTACATTCCTTGATGTGTAGATCCGCAACAACGTACTCATAGGTGACTTCCGATGAGCCTGAGGAATACATGTCCTCAGGGGAGGATAGGGTGACTGTGGGGGCCGTCTTGTCGAATAGGAAGGTGCTTAGGAGGCCTAAGCTCGCGTTGTAATTTGTTGATGTGGTGGTTCCTGAGATGTCTGCGTCGATATTCGTTATTGATTGAAAATTGGTGCTCTCAGATCCAAAGCTTCCTGCAGTATAGAAAATGTTTGTCTGATAGTTATCTGAAGAAGGTAGGGTTGCTGTGGCTATCTGGATCATGCTTAACAACACGAAAAAACATATTGACCACCGAATTATTGTATTTGTCATCCTTAGTTAACAATTATTATACAATTTGAATCTATCCAAAGAATGTTTCCGCTTCCAGGGTCACCCATCCCTGTTGTGTTGATACTACCATTACACCTCGTTTCCCCAGTTCCCGTAAAATTAATGTTTCCTGTACCAGTATCACAGTTTGTGATGTTACAGTAATCGCTCATATTGATTTGCCAGTTTTGGTCCGGTCCTGGGCACGAGCAAGTATTTGTAGGAGGAAGCGACCCTGGAGTCATGTCTCCGAACCCTATTGCGTTAGCGTTGTTCTGGACCTTCTCAGTTATCTCTGTAGCTGTTCTATCATCTCCATACAAGACTATGTTATCGTATCTAAAATAGCTTCCTGAGCTAAAATCGTGATTATTGAACTTAATGTTCCCATTATTACTTGAGCTTGACCTAAATGCTGCATTACTTTGTAATTCGCTTGTGCCTTGCCAAATATCATAAGTACCTGAGAAACCACTGGTCACGTATGTATTTAAGTTCCATGTACCTTCTGCTGCTGTTCCGATTGTGTGCCATCCTGTATCAAGATACCTATAAGTTGTTGCTATCCATGGATGCGCAATATATACAACCCCTGAACCATCTCCTGCGTAAGTATAACTTACACCACTGCTTCCTACAGCATTATGTAGTTTCCAAAACTGGGTTGTTCCAAGGTCTTCTGGATCGAAGGCATAATCAATCGTTTGGTCGTTATTCAAATTACAGAACAGATAATCTCTTCCCCACATTGCTGCTGTTGAAGAACAAGTACACGTATCAAGACCATCTGAGTTCACTCCAGTAAGGTCTATAACCCCACTATCGCATTTATAGAATGCTTTAATATCATCACCTGAGAACAATGATGCGTTATTTACTGTTGTTCCGTTTCCAGATACCACTACGAAAGGCACGTCAGTATGTGTGCTGTTAGCCACGATATAATCAGTATCATCACCACTATTATACCTTACCTGCATGTCTGTTCCGTAACAAGCAGCAAGAACATATTCAGCTCCTGCAGTACCTGGTATGATGAATCCATCCGAACCATTCAAATTGAACACACTTTTCTGGGTCATATTAGTGCAGTTTATGTCGTATGCACCATCATATCCACTAACTAAGCCTGTGAGTAATATCATTGATAGCATTATGATTATTTTTCTCATTTTTTCATATGGTTTTATCTCAGTTAACAAATCTTTCCGCCGCTACTGAATATGATGCAGTCCACGTCAGTGACGTTCTTACCTGTCATGTTTGAGCCAGCCAACTTCGGTGTGTCACCTGTTTCAACGAATTCTGTTACGTCGGATATGATTGAGTACAGGTTGGCTTCGGTGAAGGCATCTATGTTTGAATAAACGTGGTCGTGGCTATCGTCTGCAACCTCTGTAGCTGAGTAAGGTCCTGACACGTCTCCTGCGAAGTTGTCTCCGAGCTCAACATACTCATCATCAAAGGTTCCTGAATCAAGAGTGCATCCGTCTTCGCCGCCAGTGCAAGTGAACTCGCCGAAGTCCTCAGCAGTCATGTCTGTATCATCAACGCTTGCTCCCACTTCGCCCGTTTTTATATACCCAAATGCTCCTACATCGGCATCAGTAAGATAATAATCTGTTTTCTTATACCCGAATGCTGCAACATTAGCGTCAGTAAGGTTATACTGTGTAATCGCCGCTTGCATTTGAACTGTTGTGTTGTAAGTATCTGTATCTGACTTAATGTACCCCAAACCAGTTATATCTGAATCAGAAATGTTGTATTGAGTAATCGCTGCCTGGATATCAGCGGACGTGTTATAAGAATGCACAAGATCAGATATCTGACTTTCAGTGATCGTGACATTAGTCCAATCAGTCGTATTTACACTACTGAAAACGACACTGGAATTAGTCCTAACATTCTGATCCATTAGATGAATCTCAGTAAATCCATTTCCAGTAGTGATTTGTTCTGCAGTTGCCCACCCAATCGTTGGTGACACAAGAATAGGATTTTGTGAGAAAACCCAACTTCCTGTACCAGTAGGATCAGACACAAGGCCCCTCCAACCTACTGATGCCACTTCGGATATAGCAAATGTAATATCTGCATCAGACCCTATAATAACATCATCAACATTAGTGCCGCCATTAACAATAACCGGACTTGTTGCGACAATATCTTTTTCTATAGTTACAGCGGCATTAATCTGAGCAGACGTGTTGTATGTATCCGTATCAGATTTAATGTATCCTAAACCTGTAATATCGGCGTCTGTGAGGTTGTATTGAGTCACCGCATCTCTCATCTGAGCCGAAGTGTTGTAGCCGTCGAGCTCTGAATCCCTGGCAATAGAGGAAGGAATCCTGGCCTCAGGGATGGTCCCTGACGTGATGTTTTCGCCGGCAAGCACTATGGACTGATCAGCATCCCTCCAGTTGTCAGCGAAAAGGTGCGAAGCCGTGATGTTGTAAGCTGAAACGATGTTTGCTGTCTTATTCCAGAAAGTGTCTGAGAGATCAGCCAAAGTGCTAAAAGGCCTACTAATGATATCAGCCCAAGCGACTTTATCGGACACGTTGGATCTAATGGAGTAGGGCGCTGATGTGAGGTTGATTCTTGGGCTCATCTCAGGATCAGCGTTGACCTTAATCCCTACATAATATGTCTCGTTGAAAGGCAGGCTGAAGTCCTTGAGCTCAGCATGGTAAACTCCCTCGTCGTTGAGGGTGAGGGTGTTGTTCTGCTCAAAAAGCTTAGTTCCGCCTGTGTAGGCATCATAGATCCTGAACGTGAAGTCCTGGCTCCCTGTGAGTATGGCTCCGTCAGTGTCTCTTAATTGTCCCTGGATGCTTATCGAATCAGGGATAGCTGTCGCTACGAAAGACATCAAAATCATGCCTGCAACCAACAAAAATAGTGTGCTTACGACATGTGATGATTTCATTCTATTTGTATTTTTCATAGCGACACCTCTGTTTTGACCTTAACTGAAGAGGCTTTTGCCCCACTCCTTTCCTCTTGCGACAGCAGCCTTGAGCTTGACTCTGTAAGGCAGGTCGATGTTGTCCTCAATCTCCTTGAAATCTATATACTCTCCGTCCTGGTTGGCTTCCCATGCCCTTTTAGCGAACTGCTCGGTAGTCCGGACCCTGTAGCATTTCGCAGGCTTTGATTCGAGCAGCTCCAATGATCCGTCCATATCAACACCGACGTAAGCAACCCTCTCCTCAGTTTCGAGACAAAAATTGTCCTCAGAAAAAGCTGATTTCATAAAGTCGGTCGTTGATTTCTTTGAGTTCGCTGTCCTTATAGCCTCAGATATGTCCTCTGTATCCATCCTGTCCTGTTCTCGCGTTTCAGTTTGGGTTTGAGTTCTGGATCTCATTTGGTTCTCCACCCCTGACAATAGAGGATTTTGATCAGTTTCTTGGTTGGGTTGGTGCTTCTTTACTCCGTCGAAACTGATATCGTATCCTCCGAGCCTAAACGCAGATACATTTGTGGCCGCGCCTATAATGGTCGTGACGATCAGCGCCATCATTAAAGCAGCCCTTGTTACTCTCAAAATAATGTTTGTTTTTTCCATTTTTTTTGTTTCACCCCATCGGTAGTACAGTTAATACAAGGAGGACCAATCCCCCTATACAGATGAACAGGATTGCATGAATGAAGTAGTAAGTCTGTTTCTGCGTCAAAGCCAAATCGCCAGCCATAGCGCCTATGATAGGGTATTGGCTTGAAAGCTCCATAACTGATGAATTGAACTTGTGCTGGTATTCCTGGGAATCGTCGAACAACCAGTGCTTTTGGATGCTGAAATTGTATTGGTACGGCCCTGGATCATAGCCAGAGAGGACCTGCAGGTGTCCTTGAATGTTTCCCTTCTCTTGAAAAAAATACTCCTTGAAATCTTGTGACGAGAAATTTCCGGAGATCCGGACATACATCTGCTCGCCTTCTTCCATTATGGCCTTGGATGAGCACTCGCCTGTGTACAAGTCGCAGATCTCAACGGTCATATAAGGCTTTAGGTTTTCGCTGAACCTTGTGGTGGCAGAAACAGGTCCGTCTTTTGCTGTGAACACAACCTCTTTCTGATAGATATCAGTTATCGGGAACCACCTTACCTTGATTGTGTCTCCTGGGTACCGGAACACAACGTGGCCCCTGAGCCTTTCGTCTATTACGCCGTCAACGTCAATATCAGATCCGCCGCCGCCTCCACCTCCAGATGGGTTCTCTGCCGCACTCACAGAAACGTTTATGTTGACAGATTGATTAGAGACCGTGTTGCCAGAGGCATCGACGCAGTAAGCCCCTCTGTAACCCCATATTCCTACCGCATTGTAGGCTTTGAGAGCCCTATAAGTGTTGCCTGAAAATAGTGACGCAGAAACATTTTCGCTGAAAGTAGCTCCATTATCGAACCAGGAATACACCCAGACGTACGCACTTCCGATGCCTGAGCCGTACTGCTCGTCGCTGCAATCAACATAGAACCTGCCTATGTCGCCGTTCGTTTCGGATGTTGCGTCAACGCTGTGGTTGCCCATTATCGGAACCATGTCGTCACCAATATGGAAGGTGCCTGTTGCTGTGCCAGAGATGAGGGATGTGTTGTCAACGACGTAAGCGTAATACGTGTAGGTCTGATCAATGGTTTCTCCTGTCAGATTAGCGACGAGGCAACTGACGTTTCTGAAGGACTGGTTGGCTGAGCTGTTGCACCATGTCCTGTCCGTACATCCTGATTCTGTGACCGATGTTGAGTTGCAGAAATATATGGTCCAGGAATTGTCAGGGTCAACGTCCGTGAACTCTATGCTAAGATTAAGGGTCTCATTTCTGTTTGTCGGAAATACTTCGGTGCTTTGCTCACCAGTTTGTTGAGTGGATGAGTTGACGCTGCTCACAATGGGCGATGAATAATTTGAGTTGACTATTTCGCTCTGAGAAAATATTTCTGTCCCGTTTACGATGCCGTCTGTGATTGTCGCCCCGCATTTCCATGATTCATTTTCTGATGTGTTCCCTGAAGAAAGTACTTGGTTTCGGATTCCGGAAAACGCGCCATCCGAGTACCATTTGAAATGAAAAGACAGGGTGTGGTTGTCGGCGTCGGAGCCGTTGGTTTCGTTATAGCATGTAAGGTCTTGGTGGATGCTTGGTGAGACTGGGGATATGTTTATGTTTCCAGAGTACGTCGGCTCATGATTTAATAGTATTGTGGTCGTTGTCGAATTTGTCCATGTTGAATTTGTGCTTCCGTCATTGGCGCTGCAGCTGAGCACCCAATTATCTGAATGGGTTGTTGAAGAGGACGGTATTGTTGAAACATTTTGTTCTGTTCCTGATTCATACCTGATATCCCAATACATCGCTTCTTCGTATATACTTGCTGAATTACCACCACTATTATCCTCTAAAGTGTGCCACCCTGTACCATCCCAACAAGACCAATTGTTGGCTCCAGGTGCCGTAAAATCACTTGTAATGTTAAACTGTAATCACTCTTGTCCAAAAACGGGTTTAGAATGAGTCATAAAGTGAGTAATAATACGAGTCATTGAAAAAAATCCTCCTTATATGTAGGGTGGTTGTTA
>CACVKW010001533.1 GCA_902749685.1 Olavius sp. associated proteobacterium Delta 1
AGCGGCTCGGCTTACCGTCGCTGGACTGATTTTCAACTTTCGGGCAACATCCGCACAACTGATCTGCAGCTCACACAAAAACGATTTGTACCGATTTTGCAACAGATGTCCATGGCGCAGATACAAGGGCGCTTAGTCGATCCAAAAAATTATCTCGATCAGAATCATCCTTAAAAATGGCTTTGCGCTCAATACCTCTTATGATGATATGTTGTAGTGCGCCAGGCGC
>CACVKW010001534.1 GCA_902749685.1 Olavius sp. associated proteobacterium Delta 1
ATTGGGTATTGGCTATCAGGTATTGGTTTGGTGGCCTTGCGTAACTCATTTTATATGGCCCTTGCGGGTGATATATTAAAAATCAAACCCATTCCTTAAAACCAATAC
>CACVKW010001535.1 GCA_902749685.1 Olavius sp. associated proteobacterium Delta 1
ACTGTGAAATAGGGAAAAAATCGGATTTAAAAGTTTAATTTCAGTGGGTTATAAATATTCTAATTATTTCTCCGCGCTAGCGGTATGTCCAACGTCTGCTGGTGAGCAGCGGCCTAAAAGAGTACCAATCTTGCACGGCCTTTACGTAAAACCGCTATCTACACTCCGTCTGCTCCACTATCGTGGTTAGGGATTATCCGCAATGCCCTATAATACCCCAGCCATGCTCCATAGCATATTCCAAAGCCTTCTGCCACTGTGTAACCCACTCCTTGGCGTCTGGAGTGATCCCGGGAACTGCATCGAGATCTATAGCCTGCATGGAAGCGATTAGCTCTTTCACCTTTTCGGGCGACAGGGACACGAAGTAGCAGTCATCGGTCAATGGTGATATGCCTAACTCATCGATGGAAGCACCACAGGAGATGAGGGAGGCAACATCGGAAAAAGCATCTCGGTACTGCCCTTGGTATGTCTTAAGTGCTTCTTCTAAGACCTCTGCGGTATCGAAATGCTGCGTTGCACTGTCAGATAGCCATATGCCATCCGGGAGAGGCTTATCGTAAAGATCGATGTCGTCTGTTAAGATCATCTCTTCTACGACGGTCTCTGCATTTGGGCGCTTACGGACTTCCTCCCAATCGAAAGCTGAACACGTTACCTGCATGTTTTTTTTCCTCCCTAACCCGGGCATAAGAGGCGGGCGGATACAGAGCAAGGTCTTTGATAGAGATAACGCCATTTGGCTTGACGTAACGCGTGAAACCGCCAGATACAGCCCGTCCTTCTTCATGCAATTGTTATCTATTTATAGATTCAAGGCGAATTGTATAGCCTCACTCACTCGTTCTAATTTATCCGCGGAAAGTGTTGTAATTAGCGATCCAATTTTTCCTTTCGATACGGTCTGAATATGATCTAAATTTATTGCACAATCCTTTGCCATACCGTCTTGTTTAGAAAGAAATACTTCGCTCGGTATATCTCGAACCGTCGAGGTAATGGGGGCCACAGTGACTTCTCCAAGATATTCCAGTATGGAATCGCGGGTCAAAATCAATATCGGCCGTTTCTTGTCAGGTGCTTTGAATTTGTACCATCGGATTTCACCCCTTTTCATTCATCCCCCCAATTCTGCTCATCTTCCCAGACACTAAACTCCTCCTGATTGACGGGATAAGCTGCATAACCCTGGCGGTGCTTTAATTCAAGACGGCGAATGTTGTATTGTCTGACTGCTTCTCTCAGCGCATCTCGTGTAAAGGCGGAGCGGGTCGTATTAAGCTCAGACGCTATGATGTCGACCTTCTTTACAAGATCATCATCAAGGGTCATTTGTATCGTGCGCATAATAACCTCCGTTTATGTGGCATTCTATAGCTATAATATACAACATATTAATATGTGTCAATATAAAATAAAAATATAGCTATTTTACGGTAAGGTGAGATAACGTTTTAGGGATATGCGGAATTGGGGGTAAACAGCGGTGGCGTTGGAGAAAAGATGATCTTCCGATATGCCACCGAATTGTGACTATCCTAAGAA
>CACVKW010001536.1 GCA_902749685.1 Olavius sp. associated proteobacterium Delta 1
GCGTTGCGGGATGCGAGATGTGGGGTGCGCGTTGCGGGATGCGAGATGTGGGGTGCGCGTTGCGGGATGCGAGATGTGGGGTGCGAGGTGCGGGATGCGAGATGTGGGGTGCGAGGTGCGGGATGTGAGATGTGGGGTGCGAGGTGCGGGTCACTGGATGCTGGATACTGAAAAATTTTAGGTAGAAGGTTGAATGTAGAAGGTAGAAGGTAGACGGTGTATCGTAACTGCTGTTCGGAATCTATTTACCGCATTCCGCATTCCGACTTCCAACTTCGAGAAAATCCGCCTTCCCACTTCCGCCTTCCGATTTCTGCCCTCTGTCATCTGCCCTCTGTCATCTGACTTTTGCTCTTTGACTGATATATCTGAGGAGATTAGGTTCTATATATTTTATGGCCACTTTTACGATCACAATTGCCAATAATTTAAGGCTAAAGAATGTCCCGCCAGACCTTCTGTCAATCTTGATCGAGAAACTGGAGCTTTTAAATCCTAAATGGCTCGAGAATGAGAGGATGGGACGCTGGAACCGGGGTACACCACAGGTATTGCGTTTCTATGATAAGGTGGGGCCTGCGGGTTTGTGGATTCCACGGGGATTCATGCGGCAGCTGATTTTATTATGCCGCAAGCATAATGTCCAATATCAGATCGATGACCAGCGCAGAAATCTGGCGTCGGTTAATTTTGATTTTGCCGGCACCTTGCGATCCTTTCAGCAGGTTGCTGTGGATCGGATGCTGACCAAAGATTTCGGCACCTTGAATTCCGCGACCGGTTCCGGCAAGACGATAATGGCACTGTATATGATTGCCAGGCGCCGGCAGCCGGCGCTGATTGTCGTGCACACCAAAGATCTGGCCGCCCAATGGACTCAGCGCATCGAATCTTTTCTTTCCATTGGTGCCGGCAAAGTGGGTTTGATTGGGGGGGGCAAGAAGGTGCTGGGCGAAAAAATCACGATCGCCCTGGTGCAATCCCTGTATAAATGTGTTGAAGAAGTGGCCGGACAAATCGGATTTCTGGTGGTGGATGAATGTCACCGATGCCCGAGCCGCACATTTACCGAAGCCGTAACCGGTTTTGATTCCAATTATATGCTGGGGCTGTCAGCGACACCCTGGAGACGGGACAAATTGTCTAAGTTGATATTCTGGCATCTTGGTGATGTGCATCATGAGGTCGACAAGAAACATCTGATTCAAACCGGTGATGTCCTGCCAGCTGAAGTCATCGTGCGGGAGACCAGCTTTAAACCTTACTACGACCCGGTAAATGAGTACAGTAAGATGCTGTCTGAACTGACGGCTGATACGGACCGCAATGTTCTGATCGCCGGGGATGTTGCCGGGGAATCGGTGGGCAAGGCCGGCATCTGCCTGGTTTTGTCTGATCGTAAGGCACATTGCGAAAACCTGCGGGCTTTGTTGAAGTTTCGATTTAAAGTCGATGCTGAACTCCTAACCGGTGATCTGAGTATGGACGAGCGGCAAACGGTGATCGAGCGGTTGAATCAAAATAAAGCGAAGGTCGTTATTGCCACCGGTCAACTCATCGGCGAGGGCTTTGACTGCCGGGATTTGTCGACCTTGTTTCTTGCCACCCCCATACGTTTCAGCGGTCGGGTGTTGCAGTATCTTGGCCGGGTTTTGCGCCCTGCGCCCGGCAAGAAAATGGCCAGGGTCTTCGATTATGTGGATGTCCATGTCGATACCCTAAACAAAGCGGCTAGGGCCCGACAAAAGGTCTATCGGCGCTAGATCGGGAGTTGGCGCTTTGGAGCCATATTGATCTCGGCTTTTGAAATCTGGCCTTATGGTTCTCTGCTTTCGATTCATTCTACGCTTTAGAAATTGTATTTAAAGATACAATTATCTTGCCAAATTGTATATAAATATACTATTATAGACATAATCAGTACTTTATCCGTTGCATCCGTTCCGCCGCGGCGGGGTTCGTTTGGCAAGATTTTTACCCATCTCACAGATAAATCAATCCTCGATCGGAGGTAATCCCGATAACTGCCATGAAAAAGAAAGTCCCTGAAAACAGCCGGGGATCAGAAACTGCTTTAGAGATTCTTGATTCGCTGCTGAAGGATTCAGGGCAAAAAAAAATCAATGAGAATCAGATTGTCGTTATTTTGGACGCTCTGGCCAGTGCTGATGATGCGGATCTCGTTGCCAGATTTCCAGCGGTTCTCGCCATCTGTGCCCGCAGGGGGTTATCGTTGAATTCATCGGCATTATTTTCGCGCTATTGGGAAACAAGCCCCAAAAGGCAGAACCTGGAAAAGTTGCTTCTGGCTAGTGCGATGATTTTTAAATTTCAAAGACTTAAGCCGCCCGGCAATCTAGATCAAATAGCCGCCTCGCTGAAACCTAAATACGGTGATCTGTTATCAGCGGGAGAATTTCAATTGAGCAGCGGCATGATCATCTCAATGCAGGATCTGGAAAATTCCTTGATTAGCTATCTGTCCGGCCATCTGCAATCTCAGGTGAATCAAGGCCAAATCGCACCATTGCGATCAGAAACCCTCGACGTTTATCTGGATCGACTTTTTTCTCCGAAACAAAAAGAGCTTGTCTTTAAAAAACGGGACGGCATCACCTTTACCAAAACCGAGCGCGAGTATTATTCAAGGATTGTTCGGAAAAAACTGGAAGCCATTGCCAGTCAAGAAGTGGGGCGAATAGCCAAAAATCTGATGCGCAAGACCGGGAAAAGTCAAATTTGATGCATTCGTTAAACATTGAATTCATCTGATCTAAGATTTTAGAAACCGTGTCTCAAAGGGTAATATATGGGAATTATTCAAGAAATAGTTTTTCAGGTCATCGAGATTTTGACTTTAATTTTCGGAGTTCTTGGAATCACCTTTTCGACGATGCTGATGTTTTCGCCGCGCCTGACCAAAAATCTCAGCAATATTCTAAATCGCAATGTGAATGTAGATGAAAAGATCCGTTTTCTGGATAAAGACATTGAGATTTCCGAATATTTATACAGCCATCATCTTGTGGTGGGCTTGCTGTTAATTTTCGGATCTGCTTTTGCTCTCTTTTTTTTCTATTTTTCGCTGGATATTGCCCAGTTTATTAACGTTTTTTTTGATTCCCCAACACAAGTTTTTTTTGGTGAAATCCTTCTTAAATCGATTCTTTGGGTTGGCAAAATCACTTGCCTGACCGGCCTGTTTTTTGGCGGTTTTCTGATGAGTGCACCCCGTAAAATGAAAAAATGGGAGAAAAAATTAAACTCCTGGTTTGAGACAGGGGCTGTCATCGAAAAGTTAGAACGATCCAGCGATAATGTTGACTCTTTTTTCTTTCGGCATCCACTTCCACTTGGTTTGATGGGGGCGGGCGTTTCCTTCCTAATTATCTCCTTGTCCATCATTAATTTGCTCAATTAGAAATTGACATTATGAGCCGATTGACTTATCTTCGCGCAGTCGGATAAACGGTCCCGGTCATATTATGGGATATCAAGCCCATTTGTTCATAATGTGGTTGCGATACCCCGGGCGAATTAATTATTTAATTGTTGATGTTGAGTGCAAAGAGGAGCATAGGGTGACTATTAGCGATTTTAGAATTTTCCCGCCAGAGAGAATGGAAACCGAATTTCCATGGATAATTTGGGCAGTCGGTTGGCTTGCCCTTCTCAAAGCATTTATCTGGCTGGCATACGAGCCGGTGGAACCGGGAAACACCCTCCAACTTATGGCATATAAAAATTTATTGAATATCATGCCACTGGTTATTTTCGGCAGCGGGATCTGGAACCTGAGAAAATGGGCTGTGCTGGGAATCCTGATTGTCGCTGTTGGTAATTTGATTTTCTTCATTGTCAATCCGCAGACTTTAAATGCGGTTATGGTGCATTCGGAGGTTCGCCTCTATACGATGATCCTGTCGAGTGTTACCTTACTCTGCAATGGTCCGATTGGAGATTTGTTAATCCTTTGTGCAGCCCCCAGTATGCTGAAGCATACGAAACAATAGCTAAAGTTTTCAATGTCTCCGCCGATATAAGGTTTACTGGATAAACCTTGTTGAATGCTTAAAGGCGGAACCAACCCAATGAAAACGAAGTTGCTTTTCTGGAGTGCTATTGTGTTTTTTGTCCTGGGCTTAAATGCCCGAGACAGTGCCTTGTTCTATTTCTTTTCGATTCACCTCTTCATGCTTCTCATCGGCGTGTTGCTCCATAAGCTCGCCCAAAAACTTCAACCCGACGAGACCGTCGAACCACTTCCAGAAGCCTCCGAGTAGGGCGTTTGTCAGAATGACGTTCCGATATCGGTTGTTTTGCGAGTTTTTTTGGATTATCAATCGTGTACCTGTCGCGAAAATCCCCTTCACCGCTTGATTTGGAAAGAACCGAATTTTCGTTGCCGCCAGCAAATGAAAGTCAGACCACCCTTAACCAGCTGCGGCATGTGGCATCTCTCTGGGAAACTTTTCACGCCCAGGCTGAACAGATGAAAGTTTTTGTTGGTGAGCTTGAAACTCTGATCGGCAGCGGCAAAAAAACATCTAAAAGCCGGAACTCCACCAAAGACTCAGTCGTTTTTGCCGCTAAAGCGCAACCGTTCAGGCCCGCGAATGAACAACCCGCAATTACCACCAGGGAGAAGGCCCAACCTGCTGCCGGGCACGTCATACCGTTTGATGATGATTTTAGTGAGTTTGACGAATTTTAGAACTTTACCTTGGGTGCCTGTTTTTCGGCCTGCGGTATTTCATAATATTCCGCCGGTTCAACACCGGCCAGCAGGGCATATAATCTTCCGAAAAACGTCCGAATATAGGTGTTTAATATCTGGACGGCATCGTTATAGCGTTTTCTTTCAACGGCGATCCTGTTTTCGGTACCCTCGAGACTGTCCTGCAGCCTGAGAAACGATTGATTGGCCTTTAAATCCGGATAGCGTTCCTGGAGCAAAAGCAGTCGCGAAAGCGCACCTTCCAGGCGATTGGCACTTTTGATTTGCCCCTTAAAATCCTGGGCCTGAAAATATTGAGCTCTGGCCTGGGCGATGTTTTCAAATATTTCTTTTTCATGTTTGGCGTAACCCTTTACCGTTTCGACCAGATTCGGGATGAGATCATAGCGGCGTTTTAACTGATTTTCCACCTGGGCCCATTTACCCTTGACGTTTTCTTCCATGGTGATCACCTGGTTATACCCGGCAATCAGCTTTCCGCCCATTATGATCATAACCAATACGGTAATACCCAGAATAATCAGTACGACTTTTAACGTATTTGACATATTTTCCTCCAGCCAAGTAATCGTTATCTTCTAAATTCCAAATTTCAAATCCCAAATCACAAATAAATCTCAAATTACAAAACTCAAATCCGAAACGATTCTTAGATTACAGTGTGTCAACTGCACCCGGATAGCGGGCAACTTGATTTTTCGGCAATAGTCCGAAGATGCAAAAGCGCATCTGTGTTTTATAGGTATACTGTTCAATTTAATTATGGCATTTTTGGGGCACAATCCTACCAACTCCCAGAGGCCCCCCCACCGCCGAATCCACCGCCGCCGCCCCCGAAACTTCCAAAACCACCGCCACCGAAACCGCCGCCGGATCCCCCCCAGCGACCGCTCCGGCCACCCATGGATGAAAGCAGCATCAAGGCCAGGAATGATCTGGGATTCCTGATAAATATGAAAAAAATGACTAGAAAAATCAGCAACGATATTATTTTACCAAAGGGACCGGAAGATTTCTTTTTGGCTCTGACCGGATGGGTTTTTTTGACTGCCGGCAATCCGGAAATTTTAACACCGGCGTCATTGGCAATTTCATTGGCAATGACCAGGGCGGCGGCGTAAATGCCGGTAGAATAGTCGCCTTTTTTAAAATTTGGCACCAGATATTGCCGGCCGATACTTCCTACCAGACTGTCCGGCAGAATACCTTCCAACCCGTAACCGACCTCGATTCTATATTTTCTATCATCTACTGCAACCATTACCAGCACGCCGTTGTCTTTGCCCTTTTGACCGAGTTTCCATTTGTCATGGGCAATGGTGATCGAAAAATCTTCAAGCGGTTGCCCCTCGAGACTTTTAATGGTTAAAATTGCCACCTGGGCGGTGGTTTTTTGTTCGAGTTCTCTCAAATAACGATTAATTTTGGTTTTTACGGAATTATCGATGATACCGGCCAGGTCGACGACGGGGGCAGGCGGCAGGACCGGAATGTCAACGGCATAAACCACGGATGCGGCGCTGAACATCAATAACCAAATTACCAAAAAGACGGTCGGCCTAATTTTCAAGCGCATCGATCATCTCTCCCAGTTGCTCAATGACTTTGTAATAGTCTTCAAAGACTATGTTCAGTTTTTCGATGGATGGTTTGGTTTGCCGACTTTTTAGGGCTGACACCTGTTTGAAAGCATCTGTCTGAATCCCGGTTATGTCAGCCAGCACCGATAGAATTTCCTGGTTATATTGTGGCGTCTCCCGGCCAAGCAAGATGATGATCGCTTTGAAAAGCGGCATGTAGCCGGCAAAGGAATCTGCAAATCCTCTGGCCAAAATCTTCTGATTGCCCGCAGCCGATATATATCCCTGTCTGAGGCCGATGAGTTTAACCTTCAGCTCTCGTTCGCACTGATGGCGCAGATCTGATCTATCAATATCCAGATCCCCAAAAATATCCTCTCCGAATATAGTATGATGCAACAGTTTAATGTTTAAAAATTCGATTGGAAAGACATCCCGTGAATTGTCAATGTAGGCCGGCGTCATGAACAATGGTGCGGCGATCCCTATTTTACCGTATTTCCTACCCAGCGGGGCCAGCAGTTCCAGAAATTTGAGGTCCATTTTCTGCAGCACAATAACTGAATTAATGTCGGATATCTTCGGGTCATAATCCCGGGTTAAGGCACTGCCGACGATGTAAACCGAATGCAATTTGTCCTGATGATCCTCCAGGAGAACGTCCAGAAACGGCTTATAGCGTTTTGCTATGTCCGTTTTCAAATTAATGTCGCTCATTGCTACCTCCCAAAATTCATTTTTATCTAAATGTCAAAAAAAGCTAAACTCCTGTTGGATCGCAACCGATATACCTAAAAGAAGGTGAAATCAAGATCACTTTTACCTTAATTTGGGGCATTTTAGATAACTGACAATTATATCTCTGCTTTCAAATTGCCTCGAAGAGGCCACTTCTGCCAAGCGCAGTCTTGCAAGAATCTCAGTGCCTTGGTGGCTCAATTACAGTTTTTGGATAGCACCGTGCATTATTTTGTCATATTTTAATAGATCATAAATTAGCAGGATGGTGTGCATTTTTAATTTTTTCTGACACTTGTCGTTGTTAAAGATGACAATTTTTTGACACCCGCCGGACAAACTTTGTCATAACCGATTTTGGTTATGCAGCGGAATAATATATAAGTATTTGAAATATAAGATAAAAATTTATAAATAGCAATGTTGGCATGATAGTTGTATTGGTATATAGCTAAATTGTTGGAACATGGTCATAGTAAGGGACCGGAAAATCGAAACCTGAAACGGCCCTACCGCTATCATGGCACCGAAACCAGAGCATATGAGGTGGAAAAATGGAACAAAGACTGAGTGAAAATCATAATTTCGATTTTGATATTGGTTATCTTGTTAAAAGCCCCTGCAGAGATTGCATTACCAGAGATAATTTGCCGAATTGTATCCAAGGATGTCAAATATTAGATCAAATCCAGACTGTTCTGGCTGATTCTATTCCCAGTGAAACAAGTATTTCGCCGGTTGAAACTTTTGATGTTCCCTCTGATGTGTTGGATCAAATTTAGCTAGGCCCGGGTCAGCAACCGTTTATATTGGTTCAACCTGGACGGCAGAATTTTTGACGATCGAGCGTGGATTCTGAACCTGGAGTTAAGCAAGTCGCGCCTAGATCTCAATCCAACTTCAATTCAGCCTGCCGGCCGATGCATGTTTAAGGCCTGGCCTGATTTTTCAGGCCAGGCCAATATGCGCCACCGATTGCTCGAAAAAGTCCCTCCATATCTGAATTTTACACGCAAATAATCCTCATTGACGTTTAAAATCAAGTTATCGCAATTGACCTGGTGCGGTGATTGTTGCGTTAAAATTCAGGTATCGCTTATGATGTTTCAATGGAAATCAGCCTGGTCGTGGCGTTCTGCGTCTTGACTTTGCCGGCTGCTTTTTTTATATCTTGCTGCAGCACCAAACCATCTTATTTTTCGCGATACAGGGGTCAAGATATGAAAATGCAGCAAAAAGATAAGCCTGCCTTAATCGTGATCGACATGGTGAAGGATAATTTCGATGATTCCCGGAAATTGCCCATTACCCCGCTTGCCAGGAAGACCATTGCGCCGCTGAATCATTTGAGTAAGCTCTTTCGTGAGCAAGGGTGGCCGGTTGTATTCTCGACCGATGCCTTCCAGCCTGATGACTTTATCTTTCAAAGCCGTATGCATCCCCATTCGCTTGCCGGCACCCGGGGGGCCGAGGTAATCAATGAACTGGATCGAAGCAGTGATGATCTGTGGCTTCCCAAGCCCAGATTTTCGGCTTTTTTTCAAACCGAATTGGAATTGTGGTTGCGTGAACGGGACGTAACGCTTTGTGCAGTTGGGGGTATTTCCACTCACTTTTGTGTTCTGACCACCGTTATGGATGCGATCTGTCATGACTTTAAAGCCGTGCTGCTCGAGGATTGTTCGGCGGCATATTCCGATGAGGTTCATGAGCAAACCCTGAATGGCTACCGGCGCAATCCGCTCTATCCGTTGCTGAAAGTTGCAACCTCCGGCGAACTGTTAGAAATGATGAACCTTAGGAATAATTCTTCATCCGTCATTCTTCATTCCTAAGGGTCCAGTTTAGATTCCCAATCAAACTCCCGGGTGGTTACGATATGTTCCATGCGTTGGAGCCGGCGTTCCAGGTTTTCAAATCTTCTCTTCAATCGCCGGGCCGCCATGCGGCGGGAGTGGGTGTAGCTGTCGTAGAATTCCTGCTCAGCCTCAGTCTCTAGGGGGACGACCGGTGCAGGTTTCATCAGCAGGGTTGCGATTAAATATAGGCCGATCGCCGGCCAGAAACCTGAAACCAATAGAAAAATGATGGCAATCGCTCTGGCCCAGAACACCGAGAAATCAAAATGTTCGGCCAACCCCCGGCACACACCGAAAATTACACCGTTGCGTGAACGGTATACTCCGTCGCGGGATAAATTGTCATAAATTTTCATGGTGACGATCCCTTTTATCACGATCCAGCAAAATGGTCTCCAGTGTTTCCACTCTCTCCTCCATGCGTCCAAGACCCTGGTATATTTCCTGGATAATTTTGGAGTCTTCGGCCTGATCCTTGCGAGTAGCGCCGCCTCTTAAAAGTTTGATGGAGATCACAATCGTTCCCCCGATGACGGCCGGTATCAGCACGAAGCTTCCAAAAACGATGGCAACAATCAATGCTTCTTTCATTTTCGATTTCCAGATTGTGAAAATAATTTGAAACCAATTCGTGCCCGTTTTAATTTTCGGATGGGCACGAACTAGGATCCTGCTCTTTTCGCCACTTCATCAAATACAGCAGGGAGAATAAATAAAATTGACAGTATACCACAAATATTAAATATTCAATCTTCAATATTCAATTCTCCGGGGGTGTGTCATCTTTTTTCCCCGGGCCCGGGGCTTTTAACGCCTTCAGTTCACGTTCGATTTCTTCATCAACCGAAAGTCTTTCCAATTCCTCTTCCAGGGAGGTGGATTTACCATAATTAACCAGATCGGCTTCGGCTTCCATGCGTTCGATGCGGTTTTCCAACTCATCGAATTTCATCAAGGTTTCGGTGCTGTCAACACGCTGAATTTCTTTCTGAGCCTGAATTTTGCGCTCGGCATGGATATGGCGCTGAACCAGCAACCGCTGTTTGTCGCGGGCTGACTTTAATTTTTCCTCGAGTTGTCGAATATCATTTTGGTACTGCTCGATTAGAAGGTCATGCTCGGACCTTTCATTCTCAAGTGTTTCGGTTTGGCGGGAGAATTTTCGCTTTTCAATCAGCGCTTCCCGGGCCAGATCATCTCTGTCCATTTTGACGGCAAGTTCAGCTTTCTCTTCCCAGTAGCGCGCCCTGGCCTGCAAACCTTCGAACTGGCGCTCTATTTTTTTGCTGCCGGCCATAACCCCGGCACACGCTGTTTTAATTTCAACCAGCGTGTCTTCCATTTCCCTGATCATCAGTCTAATCAATTTTTCCGGATCTTCTGCCTTGTCGAGCATGGCACTGATATTAGAACTGATGATATCGCGGAATCGAGTGAAAATACCCATAAGATTACCTCCAATATTTACTTTACCGTTTTTACGGTTTGCAGGAGCATAAAATATGCCAATTATTTTCTTTCGGTTAACCTCTTGAAACTAAAAGGTTTATTTTCTTGACAAACAGATCGGGCCTATGGTAAAAAATGCTATTCAATAGCAAAAAAGGCCACATATTGGTTTCTTATCTAAACGTTCAACTGATTGAACTCTGAGCCCTAGACCCTAGACCTTAAACCCTAAACCCTGAACCTTGAATTATGAAACCTAACCCGGAAAGACATTACCGCAGAAGAACTCCCAGCGGAGCCAGCGAAGCCCTGGGTCAATCCGAAGTATTTCTGGAATTTCAGGAACGTCTGTCCCGGGTGGCACCTGTTAATCGCCCGGTACTTCTATTGGGCGAGCGCGGCACTGGCAAAGAATTGGCGGCCAACCGTCTGCATTATCTTTCAAAGCGGTGGCAGGGAGCATTTCTGACCCTTAATTGTTCGGCCCTTTCGTCCTCTCTGATTGAATCGGAACTATTTGGATTTGAAAAAGGTGCATTTACCGGAGCCGCCCAGCGACGCATCGGCCGGTTTGAAGCCGCGGACAATGGCACGCTGTTTTTGGATGAAATCGGCAATATTCCCATGGAAGTTCAGGAAAAAATATTGCGGGTAGTGGAATACAATGCCTTCGAGCGGGTGGGCAGTTCGGAAAGCATTGAAGTCGATGTGCGTATAATCGCTGCCACCAATGCCGACGTAAAAGCCCTGGCTGCCAGGAATATGTTCAAAGAAGATCTACTGGACCGGCTTTCCTTCGAAGTGCTGGTCGTGCCGCCCTTGCGGGAGCGGGGCGAAGATATTCTGTTGTTGGCCAAATATTTTGCCGGTCATATGGCGATCGAACTGGAGCGGGAAGAAATACCGCAATTTAGCCCGCAAGCTGTCCGCGCCCTGGAAGTGCATCAATGGCCCGGCAATGTGCGGGAACTAAAAAATGTAGTGGAACGGGCGGTGTATCGATCGCAATCGACAACGATATCCGAAGTCGAATTCGATCCGTTCTCATCGCCCTATCAGAAAAAGCCGCCTGAAATGGCAACTGATGATGCAAATCAGGAAAAAAATTCCGCCGGAACCGGGGACCTGATGGGTAGGCCGTTGAAAACGGCTGTGCGGGATCTGAAAGTCCTAATGCTCGAAAATGCCCTGCAGCAAGCGAAATTTAACCAGAAAAAAGCAGCCCAAATTTTGGGGCTGACCTATCACCAATTCAGGGGACTGTACCGCCAATACCGTAAGAATGAAGATTGAAGAATGAAGATTTAAGGCATGCTATCGATTTAAATGGTTCAATCGTTGTCAGAGCGAAGCGACTACCACCCTTCTTCATCTTTCATTCGTCTTTAGCCGTTCCAAACAGTTTCCAGGCCACCATCCCCCATGTCAGGTTGTATATTTGCTTGAATCCGCGCCTTTTAAGGCGGTGGGCAACCAGGGGTGAGCGGTGACCGGTCATGCAGATCACGATCAGCGGGTTTTCTTTGCTTCCGCCAGGCAACGCATTGATATCAACTATCAGTTCGGGCTTATTTACGGCGCCGTTTATATGAAACCAGTTATATTCCCAGGGGGTACGGACGTCGATGAGAAGGAGTTGATTGCCTTTTTCTTTGAGCATTCGCTTCAAATGCCAGGGAAATAGGGGCTTCACCCCGGCTAAATACCACCCAACATCCCAAGCGATTAAAAGGAGGATTATAATGATAACGGTCGCCATCTGATAAAGAAATAATCGTAACGATTAAAATATTTGAGAGAAGCCACAAATTAACACGAATTTTCACGAAATTTATTTTTTCAATATAAGTCCTCTGTTGTTGACTCTATCAATAATTCGTGATTATTCGTGTCAATTCGTGGTTAAATAATTTTTAAAAGGCTAAAATCAGATAAATATTAGAATCCGGCAGATTTAGACCTAAAATCTGAAAATAAAATCGACAGAATACCTTAAATATTCAATCAACAATCAACAATCTTCAATATTAATTCATATCCTTCTTCCCAGCACCGCACTTTCGTAGATGGCTTCTTTTGCATTGCGGGGTTCCAGGCAATCGCCGACCTGATAAAGTTTGTAGCCCAAGGATTTTATTTTGTCATAAAGCCGGGTGTCGGGGCGGGTGCCGATCGCAATGACTACTTTATCGGTTTCAATAAATTGCTCCGGCTGGTCTTTGTTGGCGACGATGACGCCGTTTCCTTCAATTTTTAACAATCGGGTGTCTGTTAAGATGGTGGTATTATATTTTTTCAGACGCTTGAGGATAATTTTTTTGGTCATGGCTTCCAAACCTCTGCCTATTTTGGGCAGCATTTCAATTACCGTCGTTGCACAACCGTATTCGGCCAGATGAAGTGCCAGTTCCAGACCGGTAGGCCCTCCGCCGATCACCACGACGTTTCTAAAATGCGGCGAGCCACCGATTAATACATCTTCATAGGTGAGTACAATATCATTGTCAATGCCCTCAACTGAAGGGAGTACGGGCAACGACCCGGTAGCCAGGACCACAACATCCGGTTGGATGGCTTGGATGTCCTGGACGTTAACTTCATGATTCAAATGGCATTGGACACCAAATAATTCAGCCTGCTTTTTCTGGAAACGAATCAGAGTGCGAAGTTCTGATTTATGGCCCGGGGTGCTGCCGGGAACCAACTGCCCGCCGAGTTCACTTCGCTTTTCATAAACATGTACGGTGTGACCGCGTTTGGCGGCCACCCAGGCGACATTCAGGCCACCCGGTCCTCCACCGATGACCATAACTTTTTTAGGATTGTCGGTCGGGATGAAAGCCATTTCCTTTTCGCGACCCAGCATCGGATTCACCAAACACTCGATGCGGCCCCTTTTGAAAATCGATTGCATGCAGGTATTGCAGGCAATGCAGGTGCGGATTTCATCCAATCTGCCTTCGCGCGCTTTATTCGGCAATTCCGGGTCCGCCAGCAACCCGCGGCCGATACAAACCAAATCGGCTTTGTTCTGCTCAATGATCTCATTGGCAATCAAAGGATCATTTATTCTGCCGACCGTCATTACGGGAATATCCAGGACCCTTTTCACCTGATTGGCAGATTCAACCAGGCAGGCTTTTTCCATGAACATCGGCTGACAGATCCATTCCGGCGTCACATCGTTACCGGCGGAAACCTGAACGACATCGATGCCGGCCGGCACTAGAATTTTTAAGATTTCTATGCTCTGCTCGGTTGTCAGACCGCTGTCGACATATTCTTCGGCGCTTATCTTAAAGGAAATGGGAATTTTCGGGCCCAGGCGGTTACGAATCTCTTCAACGATTTCCCTGGCAAAGCGGGATCTGCCGGCCACATCCCCACCGTATTCATCTTCGCGGATGTTGGAAAATTGTGATAAAAATTGATTCACCAGATACCCGTGGGCGCCGTGGATTTCGATCAATTCAAATCCTGCCTGACAAGCCCTGTGAGCGGCATCACCGAATTTTTGTACCAGCTGTTGAATGCCATCGACCGTTAGCGGTTCCACCTCGCCGCGAATAGTGGGGCACGGCAGCGGGGAAGGCGCCACGGGTTTGCTGTTGATAACTTTAACCGATGTTTGGCGGCCCCCATGGTGGATCTGGATGGCGGGAACAGTCCCTTCTTCCTTCATGGCCCGGGCGATCTTTGACAACCCATCAATAAAACGGTCATCGTAAATCACGGCCTGATGGGAGGATACTACACCTTCAGGAGAGACGGCGCAGGCTTCCATAATAACCATGGCCGGTCCGCCGGCTGCTCTTCGTCGATAATGCTCTACCGTCGTGTCTGATATACTGCCGTCAATTCCTACCAAAAAGGAAGCCAGTGCCGGCATTACAATCCGATTATTTAAAGATATATTTTTTATCGTAAAAGGGGAAAAAAGCTTGTCCATAACCCTTTCCTCCACCATAATCATGGTGCTGATTTTTAAGGGCGTCCTATAGCTTATTGCGGCATTAAAATCAATGTTCCTTAGCCCGAATTTATTATTTCTTCACGATTCATCATCTGCTTGCGGAATTTTCCGGTGTTAAATAAGGCCGCCTGGTCAAAGGATCGGGCAAAAATCATTTGCCGCGTTTCTTTAACCGCTTCTGTCTGGATATCGTCCCACCACAAGGATGGATCATTTTTAATAATAACGGGAAGGGTGCGCTTCATCAGGTGGCTCGAATTAAGGGCCGTGTAATCGTCATCTCCCAATTCATCGGCCATGGTATTTTCCATGATGTACGATAAGAGCATGGAAAAAATAGTGGGCGCCACATCAGTTATTTGATGATCCCCATTCCAATGTTGCAGGATCTTTAAGGCTTTTTCGTGAGTTGATGAACTTTGCAGGATTCTGTCCGCTTTCAATGTGTTTAATATTTCGGCGGTTACTTCTGCAAATACCATTGAGATGCGATCCGTATTCATCTTTTTAGTTGATTCAACCGACCAGATCGCTTCCCGTTTGTGCAACCGTGTCATCGACTTCATTTAGAATGGGTCCTTGGCGTGAGCTGCGCACTTCAAAATTAACGTTTTTACTCCCTTTGACCCTGATCGTCTCCTGCCGGATTTTCAAATCATCCCAGTGATCAATGAACCACACCTGATTTGGATTCTCCGGATTGAGGCGTTCTTTATTAAAATCCACATCATCCTTTTCAAACATCGTCAGGCCCCAGGCCGCAAAGTGGTTATGCCCGATGAGCGCAAACGGAACACCGGCGGCATGATTTCCGTAAAAGCCGAATCCCGGACATTCCAGATGCGCCTCATACCAAACCGACGGCTGGGCATATACCATGTGGGTGTCATTGGCAAGACTGACCTCGACTTCTTCCTGCAGGCCTGCAAGGGTCAGCCGGCCCGAGTATTGGGGCTGCAGACTATAAAGATACATCAGGCCGCCCAGCAATGCGGAAGGAATGACAATGAGCAGGGCCAGCAAAATTTTGTAAACCGGATTTATACCTTAGCCGGCCGAAGAATTTGATTTCATATTGCCTGTCCTAAAATTTTTTCTGCCATTGCTGTCCATTCTATCTCCGGTATTAATTCTAAGTTAGAATCTCAATTATTAATTTTCAGCAATTTATGAAAAAATTTATTTATAGGGAAAATGCGGAAATTATCCTGGAGGTCTTCTGATTTCCAATGATTGATTATTGGGGTTTCAATTCACTCTGATTCTGGTATAGTCATTTAGCTTTACTATTTGTGTCCCCAAAACTTTGTTAAAGATATTTCTAATTAATGTAGCGTGCTTCCCACCCGCCATTCCGGCGCAGTCCGGAATCCAGGCGGCTTTAAACTGCATAACAGCCTGCGCAGGAGAGACAATCATTTTGTAGATTATTGGTATTAATCAACACTAGCATGACCGGCACCGATCTGTCATTGTTTTTTTTCGCCGGAGTTCGGATTTCTATTTTTGTATTGGTGCTTGACGCTCGAGCCGCAGTTCTCTATAATCGCTGAATCGGGGAAAAACCACGTATTTTTAGTATGTTATCGACAGTGCCATGGGGCGCGTGATGCGTCTGTTCCGATACGCGGTTGAAAAATTATCAAGGAAGGACACGATGACTACGGTACTTAATGCGGTTGCGGCGTTTATCACCCGGTATGCCATAGAATTGGTTGCCGGGTTTGCTATCCTGTTTGCGCTCACTGCTCTGGTCCTGCTGATTATTCTCATCCGGCGTAAACCGGAAGATCTTATCACCAAATTGCACGATATTATTAAAGACCTGGCAAGTAAACAGGAACGCCTGGAAAATATCGTCAAAGATGAGATAGCCCTCAACCGGCAGGAGACGGCCCACAGCGCCCGGCAGGCCCGGCAGGAACTTGGCAATATTCTGAAGCTGTCAGGTGATTCCATCCAGCTGCGCTTGCTGGAAAATATCCGTCTGCAAAAAGACCAGCTCGATTCTTTTTCAAAACAACTGGTCGCGATGGCCAAGCTCAATGAAGAAAAAATTGAGGCCATGCGCCAAACCATGGAGACTCAATTGCGAACCCTGCAGGAAGATAACACCAAAAAACTCGAACAAATGCGGGCCACGGTGGATGAGAAACTTCAAAGCACGTTGGAAAAACGCCTGGCAGAATCTTTTAGTCTGGTCAGTGAGCGCCTGGAGCAGGTTTACAAAGGTTTGGGGGAAATGCGGGCCCTGGCCAGCGGTGTGGGGGATTTAAAAAAAGTGCTGACCAATGTCAAAACCCGCGGGACCTGGGGGGAAATTCGCCTGAGCCACATTCTGGAGCAAATTTTAACCCCCGATCAGTATGATGTCAATGTTGCCACTAAAGAGAACAGCAACGATCGGGTGGAGTTTGCCATCAAACTGCCCGGCCAGGGAACCGACAAAGATAAAGTCATCTGGATGCCGATTGATTCCAAATTCCCCCAGGAAGATTATCAACGCCTAATGGATGCGCAGGAAGCGGCGGACAAGGAACTGGCGGAAAAATCCACCCGTAGCCTGGAAATGCGCATCAAAGCCGAGGCCAAATATATTAAAGAAAAGTATCTTGACCCGCCCCGCACCACCGATTTTGGAATCATGTTTTTGCCGGTGGAAGGACTGTATGCCGAAGTCCTGCGACGGCCGGGTCTGTGTGATAACCTGCAGCGCGAATACCGCATCGTCGTCACCGGCCCCACGACCCTGGCCGCTTTGCTCAACAGCCTCCAGATGGGGTTTCGCACCCTGGCCATTGAAAAGCGCTCCAGCGAAGTCTGGGAATTGTTGGGGTTGGTGAAATCCGAATTCGGTAAATTCGGCGATGTGCTGGCCAAAACCAAAAAGAAGCTGCAGGAGGCCAGCAACACCATTGATCAAGCTGAGGTGCGTACCCGGGCCATCGAGCGAAGATTACGTGATGTTCAGGAAATTCCCCAGGCCGATACGGCGCAGTTGGTTGAGGGAACTGAGTTGCAGGAAACTTTTAATGTTAAAGATAATAAAAACAATTCGTGAAGATTTGAGTTGATTCGTGGCCCCATTCTGCATTAGTTAATTTTTCCAAAATGGGTTAGACGGCATAAAAACAAAAAAATCGCCAGCCGGAGTATGCAACCGGCTGGCGATATCATTTTTCAACGAAACGAACTCACTTACTTCCGGCGAGCATGCTTCATTATCCCTTAAGCGGGTATTTCGGTTGGATGGTGTTATAGTATGCCAGTTCGGATACGGTGCCCCAGGTGCCGACTACGCTCTGGAATTTCTTAAAGGATTCGTTGACCTTTTTGGCGATGGGGGTCTTGGCGGCCTCTTCCTCACGGACCTCTTCCGCCAATTTGCGCAAATCATTGAGAACTTGATCCGGGAATTTAATGACTTCAACTTTGTGCTTGTTGATCAAGGTTTGCAAAGATGAGCCGTTGTTGGCGTCAAACTGGGACAGAACCCAGGCTTCGCTTTCCATGCAAGCCGCGTCAAGGATATGCTGCAGATCTTTGGGCAGAGATTCGTAGGCCTTTTTGTTGAAAAAATATTCCAGGTATGTTCCGGGCTCGTGCCAGCCGGGATAGTAGTAGTACTTGGCGGCCTGGTAAAAGCCCATTCTCAAATCGTGGTAAGGTCCGACCCATTCCGTGGCATCGATAACACCACGTTCCAGAGAGGTGAAAATTTCACCACCCGGCAGCAGCACAACGGTTCCGCCGGCCTTGGCCACCACTTTGCCGCCAAGCCCCGGGATTCGCATTTTTAAACCCTTGTAATCATCGATTGAATTAATTTTTTTATTAAACCAGCCGCCCATCTGGACGCCGGTTGATCCACCCGGACGTGGAATCAGATTGAATGGCGCGTAGGTTTCTTCCCACAGCTTCAATCCGTCACCACCGTGGAACCAGGCGGCCATACCCTGGGCATTCATCCCAAAGGGAACCGCTGCAAACCATTGGGTTGCCGGTTCTTTTCCGGCCCAGTAATAGGAGGCGCCGCTGGCGCATTCGATCGTACCCTGTGATACCGCTTCGAAACCACCCAGCGGCGGCACAAGTTCACCACCTGCGAAAACCTGGATCTGGAGCCGACCATCGGTCATTTCCTTGACCCGTTGGGCCAGCCGCTCACAGCCTTCTTGCAGCACGGGCAGTTTGGGCGGCCAGGTGGTAACCATTTTCCAGCGGTAATTTTTTTGTGCCAGGACCGCGGGGGCATTGACGGCTGTTGCTGCAACTGCCGCAGCGCCAAGACCAGCTTTTTTCAGAAAATCTCTTCTTTTCATAGAAAATCCTCCTTTTTGAGTTAAGATGAAATTGCCTGCACGGGCTTCCGGTTCAGATAGTCACCGCTGGGACACCCCGCACTTTTGCTCCTGCTCAACTTAAGATTATTGGATTAAACGGGCGGTGATCTATTCAAGCTGCTACAGCGTAACAATTAAGTCCATTTCATGATTTCCCCTTCTTGTCAAGGCCCGAAAACGAGAGCGGGCAACCAGGTTGCCAGCTTTGGATAGAAAACAACGATAGCCAGTCCGATAAGCTGAAATAGTACGAAAGGTATTATACCCCGATATATGTGGCCGGTTGTGACTTCGGGCGGTGTGACCGCTTTAAGATAAAACAGAGAAAACCCGAAGGGTGGCGTTAGAAACGACGTCTGCAGATTGACTGCCAGCAGAATGCAGAACCAGATCGGATCATAGCCGAAATCAATCATGATGGGGGCTAAAACCGGTACATGGATAAACGTAATTTCGATAAAATCCAGGAAAAATCCGATAAAAAATATCAGGAGCATCACGATGGCCAGCACCGCACCTTGGCTGTATTTATCAGCGATGGATGCCAGAAATTCCCGCACAATAGTGTCACCGCCCAAGCCCCGGAATACCAGGCCGAAGGCCGCCGCACCGCACAGGATGATAAAGACCATACAGGTCAACCGCAGCGTGGTTTGCATGACCGCACGCAGGATGGTCAGGTTGAATTTTTTATTAGCGATAGTTAATGCGGTCGCCCCCACCGCCCCCACCGCAGCAGCCTCGGTGGGGGAAGCAATGCCGGCAAAAATAGACCCTAACACTGCCACCATCAGAAACAATGGCGGGAACAGGGCCTTGCCAACCCGCACTGCAAGCTGTTTGGGGCTGATCGCCGCTAATTCTTCTTTTGAAATCGCCGGAGCAACCCCGGGGCGCAAATAGGCGGCGATTAGAATGTAGATGATAAAAAGACCCACCAGAAGCATTCCCGGCAGGACGGCTCCCATAAACAGGTCCCCGACGGACACTCCCACGATATCTCCGATGAGCACCAGGACGATGCTCGGCGGGATAATTTGTCCCAGAGTTCCGGAGGCCGACACGGTTCCGGTTGCGATTTCCTTCTGATAACCGCGTCGCAGCATAGTGGGGACGGCCAGAAGACCCATGGTGACGACGGTGGCCCCCACAATACCGGTTGAGGCACCCAGCAGGGCTCCCACCACCACGACCGAAATCGCCAGACCACCTTTCAAGCGGCCGAATAAAAGGCCCATGGTATCCAAAAGCGCTTCGGCCAGGCCGGAACGTTCCAGCATGACTCCCATAAATACAAACAGGGGCACTGCTGCCAGGGTTACATTGCCCATTCGGCCCCAGATGCGCAACGGCAGCAGATTAAAAAAATCCCAGCCAAAGCCGATCATACCGAAGGTCAGGGAAACACCCAGCAACGTGAAGGTGACCGGAAAACCGGCCATTAATAAAATAGTTAAGGCTAAAAACATCCAGGCCGCTAAATAATCCATCAGGATTGCCCCCCCTCTGATTTTTCAATTCCCAGAATCTGCAGGAAACTATGCAGGCCCAGGGATATTCCCTGCAACAGGAGGAGGGTGAAGCCGGCCGGGATACATCCCTTTATTATAAATCGATAGGGGATACCGCCTGGATCCGGCGAACCTTCGAGCATCGAAAAGGAATTGGCGGCAAACTGCCATGAAGTCGTAATCACCATTATACAGCCGGGGATGAGAAAAAGAAGTACGCCGCAAAAATTCACCCAGGCCCGGCCTTTGAATCCCAGCCGCTGGTAGATGATATCCACCCGAACATGACCGTCATGCAGCAGGGTGTAGCCGGCACCGATCAGGAAGATAAAGCCGAACAAATGCCATTCCAACTCCTGGGTAAACACGAAACTAATATTGAATAAATAACGCATCACAACGTCGATAAACACCACCAGTACCAGGCCCAGGGTCACCCAGGCCGTACCGCGGCCGACCCATTCGTTAATATTGTCGATAAAGCGACTCAACGATTTAATTGAATTCATGTGTTTTGTCCGTATTCAACCTTTGCAGCGATTAATTTATCTATAATAAAAATCTTGTCCTTCAGATTAGGCCAGTTCAATAGGGTACTGCCGTGAATACTCTTTGTGGAACAATGGAATACTGGAAGGATGGGTTCAATGGAATGAAACCTATTCTTAGAAAATGCATTGACATCCAATATCATAATTCCAGGAAGGTTCCCTATTTTAATCCCCAACATTCCAACTTTCCACAATTCCATTATTCCAGTGAGAGAAAAATGAACCACGCCGGGAATGAATCAAAGCCATGTTCTTTAATCCCTGGTTCGATACTGAACATGTGACTATAGGCAAAAGATTGTTGAGAGTCAAGAAATATTGCCTCCTGCACCGAGCTCCGCCATCTAAACAAGTTGGTTACAGACTTCCAAATATTTACCTGCTTTATGGAAACATTGAAAATTCCAAGCACCAAAAACCAAATTACAAACAAATCCCAATGACCCAAATTCAAAATTCCAAACCGGCGACAGTTGGCATTCGTGGCAGATGGGATTAACACCAGCAGTCTTAAGGGATGAAACGATAAGAGACAACTGAAGTGTTCGTTTTGTTCATTGAATATTGGAATTTGAGATTTATTTGTAATTTGGTGCTTGAGATTTGGGATTTTATTTTCTTTCTTTATCTTTCAACGTAACGGATTTAGAAATTATGTTTACCTTGATTTAAACTCAGGTTCCCCTTGCCAAGTGTGCCTATATGAGCTAATTTTAATAGCTTTTGATTGCAAACTATTCTAAGGAGACGTGAATGGCGACCACAACATACTGGGCGGATAAATACGTTGAAAACAGACGCAGTGCCAGAGACGCCCTCAACCTCATCAAGCCGGGGCAGCGCGTATTTATCGGGTCCTCCTGCGGTGAACCCCAGCATCTGGTTCGCGAGCTTTCCGAGATGTCGAATTATCTTAAGGATATCGAGATCAACCGCTTGATGACCCTCGAAACAGCTCCGCTGACCCTGATTGCCGATAAGACCAAAGACCAGAGCCTAAATATCCGCTCTTTCTATCTGGGATCCGCCAAATCCAAAGGGATCGCCCGCAACAAGCGCTTTATCACGCCCATCAATATGTCGGCAATACCGCGGCTGTTTAAAAGTCGCCTATTGCCGATCCATGTGGCCTTGATTCAGGTATCGCCGCCGGATGATTTCGGTTGGATGAGTCTGGGCGTTTCAGTTGATATTACCCTGGCGGCCGCTCAATCCGCCGACCTGGTGATCGCCCAGGTGAACTCCCACATGCCCAGGGTGCTGGGGCGCAGCTTTATACAGGTCAACGATGTTGATTATTTTGTGGAATACGATGAACCGATATTGACCATCGGCGAAAATCCTGCCATGGAAGCAGCCAATGATATCGGCCGACTGATTGCCCGGCGACTGATTGATGACGGATCGACGATCGCCATCGGGCTGGGAACCACATCCGAAGCAATCATGCTGGCGCTGTCGGAGAAAAATGATCTTGGAATTCACACCCTGTACATGACCGATGACATCTTGCGTTTGTTTTCCAAAGGGGTGATCACAAATCGTAAAAAAGGTTTCAACGATGGCAAAATGGTTGCCCAGGCCGCCATCGGTTCGGAGGATCTCTATGAATTTTTAAATGACAATCCGGCCGTTGAATTTCATCCTTCGGATTATGTCTGTGATCCGGCCATTATTGCCCGCCACAATAAGATGATCGCGATGAGTGTGGCCATGGCGATTGACTTGACCGGCCAGGTGGCGGCCGATGCCATGCCGCAAACCCATTTTTCCGGGATCACCGGCATATCTGATTTTATGCGGGGGGCGGTCCAGTCGCCGGGCGGCAAATCGATTCTAATGCTGCCTGCCACCGCGATGCAGGGCCGGAAAAGTCGTATCGTGCCAATGCTCGAAGACACCGCCGTGGCGGCTCCCAGAGGAGATGTCCATCATGTTGTCACCGAGTTTGGCGCGGTCAATTTGTTCGGCAAAAGCCTTCAGGAGCGTGCGGTGGCCATGATCAGCATCGCCCATCCCGAATTCCGGGATGAACTCTTCTATGAGGCCCAGAAAATGGGACTTATAAGTGCTGAACGGAGCCTGAAAGAATCCATCCACGGTGTCTATCCCATCCATCTGGAAGAAACCTTGGAAATAAAAGGCGAGCAGGTTACCGTGCGGCCGGCCAAACCGGTGGATGAAAGAAGAATTCAAGAGCACTTCTACAACCTTGACAAGGATGATGTTACGGCCAGGTTTTTTCATGAAAAAACCAGTTTTGTCAAAGAAGAGGTTGAAGGGGTTTCCCAGATCGATTATGTAAAAGATCTAACCGTCGTGGCGATTGTCGGTGAATTCGGATTCGGCCGGGTGGTGGGCATCGGGGAATACTTAATCGATCCGGCCACCAACATCGCCGAAATCGCTTTTTCCATCAGCAAGGACTATCAAAAAAAGGGACTTGGCAAAATTCTGCTGAAAAAGCTGGCTGCGGCCGCCAGGGCAAATGACATCTCGGGCCTGGTCGCCTACACGTCTCCCCACAATCAGGGCATGATTAAATTGTTCAAACAATTGCCATATAATGTGAACACTTTTTTTGACGGTGATATGCTGACTTTGAAATGTAAGTTTAATGAGCCGGAATAAGGCGAGTTGCGAGGTGCGGGATGCGGGTTGCACAAACAGGCGCACGGCATAAGGCGCACGGCGCAAGATAAGCTGAAGAGGGTGTAAGGTATAAGGTCTAGGGTGTAAGGAATAAGGCTTAAGGGCAGGGCCAAAGATTTAAGCCGGGCGGGTCACAGGGCCCGCCGAGGGTGCCATTTATTTCAACTTAAATCTTATATGAAACTACCCTGATTTAGTCAGGATAACAGGATTAATCCCGCTTTCAGCGGGATTGATCCCGTCAGAAAATAAAATTGATAGAATACCTGACATCGATATTCGGCATCCACTATTCGATATTCTCTTTTTCGATTTGACTGGCCGCTTTTCAGGTCAGCGGAAGCGCTTATACTTTACACCCTTTGGCTTTATCTCACCAATCCAGGGCCCAGAAACCTATAACCGTTGACCAGTTAAGGAACACAGCTATGCCTACACACACAGTGAAATTTTTACCCTATGATATGCAAATAGACGTTGAAGATGGCGATACGGTCATTCGGGCGGCCCTGGAAGCCGGAGTTCATGTGAACGCTTCCTGCGGTGGGGAAGGGGTTTGCGGTAAGTGTCGGGTACTGATTGAGGACGGCACCGTGGACGGCGGAACTTCAGAGAAGCTCAGCGTTGAAGACCAGGATAAAGGCTATTGTCTGGCCTGCCAGGCGGCTGTCAAAAGCGATCTGGTCGTGCGGATTCCCGTTGAATCCACCATTGATGCCGGTGTGCTGAAAATGCAGGCCGCGCCGCGCCGAACAGCCCATATCCGGGAGATGAATTTCGAAGAGCTGAAAGAAAAGGGACTGTTCGTTGCGCCCGTTGAAAAGAAATATCTGGAACTTCCCGCACCCACGGCGCAGGACAATCTGCCGGATATCACCCGTCTGATCAGCTACCTGCAGCTTGAGCACGATGAACATCGCCTGGATGTCACGCTGGCGATGATTCGGAAAATACCCCAGGTGATCCGCGAAGATGATTTCAAGGTTACGGCGACCCTGGTGCGACCCGTGCGGGATGTCGGCAAAACCCGTATTATCAATATTCAGCCCGGTGATACGTCCGAACAAAGTTATGCGATTGCCATGGATATCGGGACGACCACAATTTATGGCCAGGTTATCGACCTGATCAGCGGTGACGTCCTGGCCGAGCACGGGGAGTTTAACGGACAGATCAGTTACGGCGAGGATGTCATCTCGCGCATTGTGTATGCGGAAAAGCCCGGCGGTCTGGCAAAAATAAACGAGGTCGTCATTGCAACCATCAATAAGATATTAACCAGGATTATCAAACGATCCGGTGTTAACCAGGAAAATATATCGACCATCACCCTGGCCGGCAACACGACCATGACGCAGTTGTTGCTGGCTGTTGATCCACGATCCATCCGGCGTGCCCCTTATGTGCCGGCCGCCACACTTTATCCCCCCATGAAGGCCTCCGATCTGGGCATGGAATTGGACGATCATGTAGCCGCATTGGTTTACCCGGCGGTTTCAAGCTATGTGGGTGGCGATATTGTGGCCGGTGTAATGGGGTCGGGTATATATCGGTCCGAAGCATTAACCCTCTATCTGGATGTCGGCACCAATGCCGAAATCGTGATCGGTAACAAAGACTGGCTGGCATGTGCGGCCTGTTCAGCCGGTCCGGCTTTTGAAGGCGGGGGCTTGAAATTCGGGATGCGTGCGGCCAAAGGGGCGATCGAAGATTTTTCAATTGATCCGACCACCTTTGAGCCTATGATTATCACCATCGGCAATGTCCGACCCAAAGGAATCTGCGGGTCCGGATTGATTATTATGGCAGCTGTTATGTTTGAAATGGGGATTATTAACAATCTGGGTAAATTTGACCGTGATCTGGACACCCCCCGCATTCGTGAGGATCACGGCATCTATGAGTACGTACTGGCCTGGCAGGATGAAACCCAGATTGATCGCGATATTACCTTAACGGAAATCGACATCGAAAATCTCATCCGGGCCAAAGGCGCTATCTATAGCGGCTGCATGACCCTGTTAACCGAGGTGGGAATGAGTATTGCCGAAATTGAACACATTATTTTGGCCGGCGGGTTCGGCAGTTATGTGGATCTGGAAAAGGCCATGACCATTGGTTTGCTGCCGGAACTGGACACCGAAAAGGTTACCTTTATCGGCAATGGTTCGTTGATGGGTGCCAGAATGAGTTCATTGACCAACCGCATCCGCCGAGACGTCGTGGAAGTTACTAAAAAAATGACCAATTTTGAACTATCGGATACAATTTCGTATATGGATAATTATGTGGCAGCCCTCTTTTTACCCCACACGGACATGAACCAGTTCCCCAAAATAAAATCCCGCCTGGAAACGCGCAGGAAAATGAATCAAATTTAATTAGAAATTTATATTCATACGGGCTCCGCTCTTGACAAACCTATCCACTCCATATAAATGGTAATATTCTTTATTTTACGAAGGACCGACAGGTCTTCAGGCAAGTGATATTGCAGACCTATACAGTATGAATTAAATCTCAGAAATCAAGGTTTAATTATAAAAGGATTGAGGAATTGACGGATTGGGGAATTGAGGGGTTGAGGAGTTTAGCTACGAGAAAATTTCGATTTAATTCCTAAATTCCTCAATTCCCCAATCCCTAAATTACACAATCAATGGCTATATCTACCGTTTGTAGATTGATAATATAATAAAAACAAGAAAGGGGGGATGTTAAAAAAATTAAGCGAACTTGCCAGTAATACAGACCCATTTGTGGTTAACTCCTTGCAATGTTTCAATTTTGAACACTGCATTCATTAACCGAAGTAGACAACGTAATAAGGAGGTAACATTGGCTTTTGAATTTTTTAAAGAATCCTATACCGGCAATATCAAGGAAATTACCTTGGGCAAGGGTGACAAAGCCGTAACTGTCGGCGGAGAGGCGTGTTATCCGTTCTACCAGTTCGAAGGTGCGATGCCCAACAAACCCAAAATTGCCATGGAAATCTGGGATATGGAACCCGAAGAGTGGCCGGAAGCGGCGCTCAGTCCTTTCAAGGACGTCGTTTCCGATCCGGCGGCCTGGGCCAAGAAATGCGTTGAGGAATACGGTGCCGAAATGATCGTTTTGCAGCTTAAAAGCACCGACCCCAACGGTGAAAACGCATCGGCCGAAGAGGCGGTTGCCAGCGTTAAAAAAGTCCTGGGTGCCGTGGATGTACCCCTGATCATCTGGGGCACCGCCAGCGTCGAAAAAGATGAGGAAGTCCTCAAAAAAATTGCCGAAGATTGCCAGGGAGAAAACCTGATTCTAGGACCGGTGGAGGACAAAAATCATAAAGGTATCGGTGCGGCGGCCATGGGTTTCGGGCATTCCATTATCTCATCTTCCCCCATTGATGTTAACCTTGCCAAGCAATGCAACATTCTGCTTGAGAACCTGGGAATGCCCATGGACCGGATAATTATCGACCCCACCACCGGTGGACTGGGATACGGCCTGGAGTATTCGTATTCCGTAATGGAACGTATCCGCATGGCGGCACTGGCCCAGGGAGATGACAAACTGCAGCTGCCGCTGATCAACAACCTCGGCAACGAGGTCTGGAAATGCAAGGAAGCCAAACAGCCGGCCGATGAGGCACCGTTGCTGGGAGATCCGGAAAAGCGCCCGATTCTGATGGAAGCGGTGGGCGCGGTGGCCTACCTGATGAGTGGTTCCAATGTGCTGATGATGCGTCATCCCGAATCTATCCGAATGGTGAAAGCTTACATTGACCTGGTTTCGGAAGGCGGCATGGCCTCTGATGTGGCGCCGATCAATAAGCAATTGGATGATGTCGAGATTGATTTTCTATCCTTGTCTCCCGATCCGGACCTGACCATCGCCGAAGAAAAAGAGAAAAAACCGGCTCCGGCCAAAAAAGCCGCAGTCCCTGCCCCTGCCAAAGAAGCGGCACCGGCGGCAGCCAAGGCGGAGCCTGCCAAAAAGGCGGCTCCGGCGCCCGAGCCCGCAGCACCGGCAGAAGCATCCAAAGTTGAGGCGGTCGTAGACGAAAAAGCCGATGCCGAAGCGGCAGCTAAAGCCAAGGCCGAAGCAGAAGCCAAGGCCAAGCTGGATGCCGAAGCCCAGGCCAAAGCCGATGAAGAGGCCCGGCTCAAGGCTGAAGCCGAAGCTATGGCCAAGGCCGAAGCGGACGCCAAGGCCAAAACTGAGGAAGCAGCCCGCAAGGCAGCTGAAGAGAAGGCGAAAGCCGAGACCGAGCTTGAGGAAATCCGCCAAAAACGTGCCGCTGAACGGGAAAAACTGGCCAGCCAGCGCGCCGATGTTGCGTCGGAAGAAGTTTCGAAGACCCCCGCGGCGGTTCAGAAATCCATGGTCGACAAGCTGATCGACAACCTGGTCTGGATTCATAAGAGAGACTAACCGGTTGATCAGGCGGGCGATGACATTTACGCTAATTAATGATGTACAAATCAAAATAACTATGAGGAGGAACCTCGTATGGCAGTAGAAAAAAAGGATAGCACTAAACCGGCAAAGGCACCCAAACTGGCGGACCCCATTGCAGCGAGCATCGATGTGGCCAGCCAGCAGATGATCAGGCGCGCCCAGGATCTGGGCGTTGATACGGTTTTTGACCGGGCGGTGAATATGAAACCCTGCAATATCGGTATTCAGGGGATTTGCTGTAAAAACTGCGCCATGGGCCCCTGTCGCCTGCCGCTGCCCAAAGGCGGCATTGAAGGCGAAGACACCCGCAAAGGTTTATGCGGCGCCACCGCCAACACCATTGCAGCCCGTAACTTTGCCCGCATGGTCGCCGCCGGTGTGGCAGCCCATTCCGATCATGGACGGGCAGTGGCCGAAGTCTTTTTGTCGGTGGCGCGTAAGGAAACCGAAGATTACCGGATTAAAGATCCTGGTAAACTGCTGGCCATTGCCCACACCCTGGATGTGGCCACCACCGTCGAGGTGGACGGTGAACAAGTCGATCGTGATATCGATGAAATCGCCCTGGAGTTTGCCGAAAAAGCGCTCAACGAGTGGGGCAAGGCCGAAGGAACCCTTGAATATCTGAAACGGGCGCCGAAGCCCCTGTATGATAAATGGGTAAAAAACGGCGTTTTGCCTCGCAATATCGATCGGGAGGTCGTCGAGATTATGCACCGCACCCACATGGGGGTGGATCAGGATTATAAAAACCTTGTTAAACAATGCACCCGTGCATCGCTGGCGGACGGCTGGGCCGGATCGATGATAGCCACCGATCTTCAGGATGTGATGTTCGGCACCCCCTCGCCGCTGCAGAGCGAGGCGAATATCGGCATCATGAAGGAAGATCATGTCAACGTCATCGTGCATGGTCATGAGCCGGTGCTCTCGGAAATGATCGTAGCGGCGTCCCAGTCCCAGGAGATGATCGACTACGCCAAATCCAAGGGGGCCAAGGGAATTCAGCTGGGCGGCATTTGCTGCACCGCTAATGAAATTTTGCAGCGCCACGGCGTACCGCCGGCCGGCAATTTTCTGCAGCAGGAACTGGTAATCGTGACCGGTGCCTGTGATGCCATGGTGGTGGACGTCCAGTGCGTTTTCCAAAACCTGGCCAACGTGGCCAAGTGCTTTCACACCAAGCTGATCACCACTCACCCGATTGCCAGGATGGAGCAGGACAACGTGATTCACATCGAGTTTGACGAACACCATGCCATGGAAGACGCCAAACGGATTCTAAAAATGGCCATCGATAATTTCGAGAACCGTGGGACCGAAGTGGTGATTCCGCCGCAGAAAGCCACCCAGATTGCCGGTTTCGGCGTCGAGTCCATCGAATACCACCTGGGCGGCACCTTCCGCGGTTCGTATTACACCTTAAATGACAACATCATTAACGGCCGCATCCGAGGCGGCGCCGGCGTCGTGGGATGCAACAATGCCCGCTCCCAGCACAACAATGAATGCGTCACCCTGATTAAAGAATTGATCAAAAACGACGTCGTTGTTCTGACCACCGGCTGCAACGCCATTGCGTGTGCGACCGAAGGCTTGTTGACACCGGAAACCGCTGCGGTTTACTGCGGACCCGGCCTGGCCGAAGTTTGTGAAACTGTGGGAATTCCGCCGGTGCTGCATTTGGGCTCCTGCGTGGATAACAGCCGTATTTTGCTGGCCCTGACGGAAATGGTGAAAGCGGGCGGTCTCGGCAATGACATCTCGGATTTGCCGGCGGCCGGCAGTGCACCGGAATGGATGAGTGAGAAGGCCATCGCCATTGGTCACTATTTTGTCAGCTCAGGAGTTTACACCGTGTTTGGCGGTATTTTGCAAACCACGGGCGCCCCCGTATTCCAGGATTATCTCTTTAAAGAGATGGAAAAGATTTACGGCGGCAAGTGGGATATGCACACCGATCCGATCAAGCATGCCCATGCCATTATCGACCACATCGACAAGAAGCGCAAAGCGCTGGGTATCGACAAGGCCAGGGAACGGGTCTTGATGGATATGGCAAGTCGTCAGGCACTCGAGGCCTAAAAAAACATTGAAGAATGAAGATTGAATATTGAAGAATTATGGAAGTCGCGACGCTCCGTCATAATTTTTTTAATTGACCGCCGGAGGCGAACCTCAAATATTCAATCTTCAATCTAAAATATTCAATCTTTAACTGATCTCCACGAAGGAGGAAAATATGTCTAAGTTAGTTGCATTTGCTGCCATCCAGGGCGGTTACAATGTTGTATCACAGGTAGAAGGGGAATACCAAAGAGCGCTGGATACCTTTGACGCTGACACCAAGGTCGGATTTCCCAACACGGCTTATTATTTACCGGTGATTTATTCGTTGCTGGGAATCAAGGTTGAAACCCTTGAAGATATTAAAAAACCCCTGGATGTGGCGCGCAAGCTGCTGCCGCCCCACGTCAAGGGTATGAACCATCTGCCCTATCTGGGTCCGCTGCTGGATGCCGGCATGTCCACTTTGTTTTGTTTTGAGATTCGGGAAGCCCTGCGCTATCTCAACGAGCCGGAATTTTACCTGCATTCCGAGGAGCCTGATATCGAGGGCGGCAAAATCTGGCTGGGCGCTGCGGACGACACGGTTTTTCGTAAAAGAGGGGTAGAATTTGTCGACGGCACCGCTCCCGGCTTTGCCGCGATTGTGGGGGCTGCGCCGACCGCTGAGATTGCCAAAGATATCGTCGAAGACTACCAGCGGCGAAGCTTGTATATCTTTCTGGCAGCCAACCAGAACAACACCTCGGTCACCAATCAGCTGATTGAAGCCGGCGTGCAAATCGGCTGGAATACCCGCATTGTGCCTTTCGGACCGGATATTTCTTCGGCTATTTTTGCTTTGGGCTTTGCCAACCGCGCCGCCATGGCGTTTGGCAACGTTCAGCCCGGAGACTACAAAAAAATGCTGCTTTACAATAAAAACCGCATTTTTGCCTTTGTCAATGCCCTGGGTGATGTGGGCACCGACTGGGCCGGCGCGGCCGCGGGCTGTGTTAACTGGGGTTTTCCGACCCTGGCCGACACCGACATCCCCGAGGTGCTGCCTACCGGTATCTGCACCTACGAGCATGTCGTGGCCAATGTGCGCCATGATGAACTCGTCCAGAGATCGGTTGAGGTGCGGGGTCTAAAGGTGACCGTATCCGAAATAGAAATTCCCTGTTCTTTCGGCCCGGCCTACGAAGGTGAGCGTGTCAGGGGTGCCGATCTTTACGCCCAGACGGGCGGCGGCAAAACCCAGTGCACCGAGCTGGTTAAGATGGCCGAGATGAACGAGATCGAAGACGGCAAAGTAAACATCGTCGGCCCTGATATTGGAGATGTCGAAGCGGGCGGAACCTTTCCGCTGGGAATTTCGGTCCAGATAGCCGGCCGGGAGTTCCAGACGGATTTCGAGCCGATCCTCGAACGCCAGATTCACCATCTCATCAACTACATCCAGGGGGTCATGCATATCGGACAGCGGGATATCTCCTGGGTTCGTATCAGCAAAGCCGCCATCGACAAAGGCTTTACGCTCAAAGATATCGGCGTCGTTTTGCATGCCAAATTTCATCAGGATTTTCAAAAGATCATTGATAAGGTCGAGGTCACGCTCTACACCGATAAAAAGGACGTGGATGATTTGACCAAACGCGCACGGGGCGAATACAAGATGCGTGACGAGCGGGTGGAAAAGATGACCGATGAGGATGTGGAAACTTACTATTCCTGCACCCTGTGTCAATCCTTTGCCCCCAACCACGTGTGCACGGTCAGCCCCGAGCGTACCGGGCTGTGCGGCGCTTACAACTGGATGGACTGCAAGGCTTCCTTTGAAATCAATCCCACCGGACCCAATCAGCCGATTGAAAAGGGCGAATGCCTGGATCCCGTGCTGGGACAGTGGAAAGGAGTCAATGAGTTTGTCTACAAGGCATCGCGCGGCGCGGTCACCCACTATAACTTCTACTCCATGGTGACCGATCCCATGACGACCTGCGGCTGCTGCGAGTGTATTGCCGCTATGCTGCCTACCTGCAACGGGGTCATGACGGTCAACCGTGATTACATGGGCGAAACCCCCTGCGGTATGAAATTCACCACCTTGGCCGGTGTCATGGGTGGTGGTGCTTCTTCGCCGGGTTTTGTGGGCCATTCCAAATTCAACATTACCCAGGGCAAGTTCATCGTCGGTGACGGCGGCCTGGCCCGGATGGTGTGGATGCCCAAAATTCTCAAAGAAGAGATCAAAGATCGGATCATCAAGCGGGGGAAGGAGCTCGGAATCCCCGACTTGATTGACCGGATAGCCGATGAAACCGTCGGTATCACCGAGGAAGAGATTTTGCCCTTCCTCCAGGAGAAAAAACATCCGGCCCTGGATATGGATCCGATTATCGGATAAAAAAAAGCGAGTTGCGAGTTGCGGGTTGCGAGTTGCGCGTTGAACCAAATCAGCGTGCGCTCAGCAACTCGGTTCTTGTAACCCGTAACACGCAACCCGAAACCCGTAACGCGAAACGCGTAACACGAAACGCGTAACGCGCACCCCGTAACTCGTTTATAAGGAGATAAAAATGGCATTAACCGGTATTCAGATTTTCAAACTCCTGCCGAAAACCAACTGCAAAGAATGCGGTGTACCTACCTGCCTCGCTTTCGCCATGAACCTCGCCTCCGGTAAAGCAGAGCTGGATAGCTGTCCCTACGTATCCGACGAGGCCAGAGATCAATTGTCGGAAGCATCGGCTCCTCCGATTCGCCCGGTGGCCATCGGCAAAGGCGTCAGGGCGGCCACATCCGGTGGTGAAACCGTCCAGTACCGGCACGAAAAAACTTTTTACAACCCAACGCTATTGGCCGCTACCGTCGGATCCGATATCGCTGAAGCCGATCTTGAAACCAAACTCAAGACCTGGAATGCTTTCCAGTTCGAGAGGGTCGGCTTGAATCTCAGACCGGAGTTGATTGTGTTAAAAGATGCCGGCGGAGACAGTGATGTATTTGCCAAGACCGCCAAAAAGATAGCTGAAACATCCGAGTTCAATCTGATTTTAATGACCGAGGATGCCGGTGTAATGAAAGCCGGTATCGAGGCCTGCGGGTTTAAGCGGCCGCTGATGTATGCCGCAACAGAGGCCAACGTCGATGAGTACGGCGCCCTGGCTAAAGAGAATAATCTGCCCCTGGCGGTGAAAGCCGATTCAATCGAAGGTCTCCTTCCATTAACCGAAAAGCTCACTGAAGCGGGATTAAAAGACCTGGTAATCGATCCCGGATCCAGGGAAATTAAGCAAGCACATCAAGATCAAATCGCCTTAAGGCGTGCGGCGCTTAAAGACGGCAACCGGGCATTGGGTTTTCCGACCATTACATTTCCTTGTGAGATGGCATCCAACCTGGATATGGAGACCTTGATCGCCGGAACGTTTGTTGCCAAGTACGGCGGCATAGCGGTTCTTTCCGATTTTAGCGGTGAAAGTTTATTCCCCCTGTTGCTGGAACGACTGAATATTTATACCGATCCGCAGCGTCCCATGACGGTTACCGAAGGTATATACGAAGTTAACAATCCGGATGAAAACTCTCCGGTGATGGTGACCACCAATTTTGCCCTGACCTATTTTATTGTTTCCGGTGAGATTGAGGGCAGCCGGGTTCCTGCGTGGTTACTGATCAAGGATTCTGAAGGGCTGTCCGTAATGACGGCCTGGGCCGCCGGTAAATTCGCCGGTGATGATGTCGGCATGTTTGTGAAGAAGTGTGGTATTGCAGATAAGATCAAACATCAGCAATTGATCATTCCCGGATATGCGGCCGCCATCGCCGGAGACGTGGAAGAAGAACTGCCCGGCTGGACCATTACCGTCGGTCCGAGGGAAGCCGCTCATATTCCCGGATTTCTCAAGGCCAAGTGATACCACCGGGAATATTGGAATATTGGAATACTGGAACAATGGAATATTGGGGATTAATAAGCGGAATAATTCGTCATTTTAAATAACGTTGGCTACCAGGCAGTATTTAAATCTGCTGTTATCAGTCAGCCCCACTATTCCAAAATTCCATCATTCCATTATTCCAGTCAAGACGAACTTCCAAAAAATGACAAAGTAAGCTTTGTCTGAAGGGAAGCAAATCTTTAACTTTGTCACAAAACAATAGGGAGGTTGCCGTATGCTACTAATAGGTGAAAGTTTAAACGTAATATCCAAAAAGATCGGCACAGCTTATAAGGAAAGAGATCCCAAGCCGATCCAGGAAGAGGCCCTTTTTCAGCGCGAAAAGGGCATGGACTATATTGACATCAACCTCGGACCGGCCAAAAAAGATGGACATGAGCTGATGCCCTGGGTGGTTCAAACGGTCCAGGAAGTCGTCGATGATGTTCCATTGGCATTGGATACGTCCAATATCGATGCCATCGCAGCGGCTCTCAAGGTGTATAAAGACACGCCCCAGCCCCCGCTGGTAAATTCCATCATGGTGCGTCCCGAGCGCTATGAACCCATGGTTCCGCTGGCCGTGGAACACAATGCCGATTTTATTGCGTTGATGTGGGGACCGGAAGGGTTGCCGCGGGATGAGAACGAGCGTGCGGCGCTCTGCGTGGAACTTTTATACTTTGCAAATGAAGCCGGTATTCCCAACGAGAAAATTTGGGTGGATGGCATTGTCACGCCGGTGAACATTCAACAACAGCAATTGATGAGCCTGATGGCCTTTATGGAAATGCTGCAGGACATTTCACCGGGTGCCAAGAGCACCTGCGGGCTTTCCAATATTTCCAACGGACCGCCGGACAACCTGCGCCCCATTCTCAACCAGACATACATGGTCATGCTTGAAAGATACGGGATGCATTCGGTTATTGCCGATCCGCTGGATGATCAGCTTATCGCCATTGCCAAGGGAGAACGCCAGGATGTTGTGGATCTGATCAACAGCGCCATGGATGGCAACGCCCCGGCAATGGATACGCTTTCCAAGGAGATGCAGGACTATGTCAAAACCGTGGATGTTATCCTCGGCCGGTCCCTGTATTCTGACTCCTGGCTGGAGCTGTAAATCGCGGTAACGGGTTACGCGATGCGTGTTACGGGCAACGAGTTGCGTGGTTCGCGGTGCAAGTTGCGGGATGCGTGATACGCGAGCCGGGTTGCGAGTTCCAAGTTGCGGGATGCGTGATACGCGAGCCGGGTTGCGAGTTCCAAGTTGCGCGTTGCGGGGAACCGTGTCGCGGCTTTCGAGATTCGCGTTGCGGGATCAGTGATTCGTGGCACAAATTGCGGGTTTTAGTGAATGTTCTATCGCGCAACCCGCATCCCGCAACGCGCAACGCGTAACCCGCAACACGGAGCACGCATTATGCCTCGCATTGACGACTACATTAACGCCAAAAAACTTGCCCTTGAAGAACTATCACGGATACCCTTTGAGGTTATTCTAAAACGATCCGGCTTCGAATCGCCCTCGGAGAATACTTTTCAGGTTCCCTTTCTTGATCGCATGTATCTCGCCAGCTATCCACAATTTGAATTTAGTGATCAGACCGAATACGAAAAAGAGATACCGATGCAAGAGCAGGTTTTGATTTTGCATTATCTGAAGGCTCCGGTAATGCCACCGCCAACCAACCACTGGATCGCTTACCGCGAAATCCCCGGAGCAGCGTTTTACTTCGGCGCTTTTGTCAAACGGGCTGTGGAACCGTTAAAAAAAGTGTTTGGCGACGATTTAGCCGGATTTACCCGGACCGCTCAAAAACTGAAGCCGCAAGAAATTGAAAACGGAGATGCCGGGTTTGAGTTTAGAGTACTGCCGGCCGTACCGCTACAGTTGATTCTGTGGGCTGCTGACGATGAATTTCCGGCGGAAGCCAATATTCTTTTTGATAAAAACATCGGTCAGATTCTATCGCCGGAAGATGTGGCCTGGCTGGCCGGCATGGTGGTTTATAGATTAATGGCGCTGGCACGCTAAGGAATCCAAGGGAGTGCCGATCTTGGCTGTTGAGATATGCGCAGCAGTTAATGTCATGCCGACCTATAAAATCCCAAAATCCAAGCACCAATATTTGGATGACTGACGGTTGACAATGGTCCTGAATTGTATCCGCCATTAATCCCTTTCTTGAAAATCCCCCCCCGCTCTGATATCCTTGACAACAGTCATGCTACTGATGACTTTCTATACGTCCGGGGTGGTGTATCATCACAGTTATTGATTATTGAATTTGACTCAGGAGACCATCACTTTTGAAACTGAAATCCAAAGCGCTTGAGGTCAATCTGGCCGATTACCATGTTGACGTTACGATCGATGCCAAATACGCCATCCTCCAGGAGGTAATGTCCAAATATTATGGTCTGCTGGAAGGATTGAATACGTTTTTAAAAGAACTTTCCCATCCATACAAAAACTGGCGGTTTATTGTTACTGAAGCCCGCAAATATTCACTGGAATACTTTCACCTTCTCAAAAAACACCCCGACGGTCCCGCGGCAGCAAAGCTGTTGTTAGATATTTTTATTCAGGCGCTTAATGAAACAAAAGATGAAGAGGTAAAAAGGGATTCAGTTGAAAATATGTTGCTGTTTATCCAAAAAACCATTACTGATTCCGGCTCCAGTTTCAAAAACTTCCAGCCGGTTATCGATGATGCTTTGGACCGGATCCACAATTTGCCGGATCCTCTCTTTTCTCTATTTGTGAGAAGCTATTATGGAATCAACCGATTGGCCCAGGCTTATTTTAAAAGTTCTGATGATACCGGCTCCAATTATAACTCCCCCAATCTTTTGCTGATTAAATATTTTAACCATACTTACAATTACTGGCTCAAAGAGGATGATCCCCAAATATGGTTTGAAAAAGAAGCCGAGATTCCGAATCCGGGAACTCACTTCGATGAGTTTTTCAAAACCATATCCCATCGACAATTGAATGTATGGCAGCGTCAGCTGGAGTCGAGTGTTCAGATTCAACAGATAGATTCGAAGACGGTATTGGCCCAACTCCTTGAACTTCCCGGCTTTGGACAGATAGTCGAGACATACCGCCAGATTCCCCGCCAACTGCTTCGAAAATTTGGTGAAAAGGGCCGGGGGCACCACCTCAAATTAATTTTTATTTTTCACATTATGAATCTGACCGGGCTATCCCTTATCCATGAGGAAACCCTGCGGGAAATGAATCAGACGCTGACCTGGATTATCGGAAATGAAAATTATCGCAATATCGAATATTTAATCCGCAAAACATTTACGATTTTAAAAGAACAAACCCGGATGTATCCGGCCACGGCCTTAAATTGCGTACTCAATATGGGTAAAGCCGTATATAATACCGATGAACTCGATCTGGTTAATTTCTTTATCGATGCGGTTATTGATCTGGGTTTTCAGACCCCCATGCTGCAGGGTGTGGACAATGAATGGCAGATTAGGGTCAACCCGGCTCATATCCTCAATATCCGAACCTGGCTTGAGCTCATTGAGGTCAATCCGAAATGGTCAACCCGTCTGCTGACCGGACTGATTATTCATCTCTGCATATGTGGCGTATTTATCAAAGATATCGATATTTTCCCCCGTGATATCACGCGGTTTTTGAACAGCAATATTGGGCCGGTTTTTAATCTCGCCAAACAGCTCACCAGGCTTTTCCCGGCGTTTTTCAATGATATTGGTGCCGAGGGGAAATTAAGGGATATATCGACTCAAATAGATGAAATCACCCATCGTCGGGACAAACTCATCCATTTTTTGCGCAAACAAAGCCATGTTGAAAGCAGCAACAGAATCGTACCCTTTATGGAGGCGGCGCTGCATTTCTGGCAAACCCGTGACAAAGCCTGTCTGGAGCCGTTCGTCCCGCCCTCAATCTATGATGAAATTGATACCCGTGGACCGTATATCGATGGCGTCAATACCATACTTGCCTACTTTGTTGAAAAAGGTATCGAGATTCCCGCTAATTTGCTGACCCTGTCTGAAAAGAAAATAGAGAATCTGCTGGCAGAGATTTCCGGTGTGGCGGATGTCGATCGCGACCGCATCAAACTATCCATTGCTTTTTACAAAGCGCTCCATCAGAAATACAGCTTCCATTATCATGAACTGGCAGGTTATATTACCCAGCTGCGGACCGAAGCCCTGCCGGATTTAAACCGGTTGGAACAAGCTCTGGCTGAGCCGGATATAAAGATTAGACTATACATGCTGTTGGATTATCTTGAGAAATTAAAATCTACCATTATCTCTGATCAATCCTTTGAAATCAAAGAAAATATCTACAAAAAAAGGCATATCACCATTGATATCCCGTCCATGTACGGCAGTTATCATGAAATGAAATTCGACTGTCTGGGTCTCACCTTTCGTCTGGAAACCTTAGTCAATGTGCTGCTTGAGGAACTTATCCGAGACATCGATCTGAGCCTGATTACCAAGGCGACATTTTATCAGATATACAGTCTCCTGAGACTGTTCGATAAAGCTTTGAAACTGGACGGGATCTTATCGGTTGAATTGGAGCGGCAGTTGGAATTTTTAGCCCACTCGCTGGAAGTCAAAGGGTTTACGCAAACCCAGTATCTGGACATTTTTAATGGCTTCGCCCAGGCGGTTAAAAACATTATTCACGACCATTTCCATAACCTTCTCGGTCAGAACCTCAACCGCATCCTATCGCAAATAGCTACCGATCAAATACTGCCGAAATTTCTTCCCCAGCAGCATCTGGAAGATAGTGAAAAGCTGGAATATCGGGTCTCCGAAGTTTTCTTCCGGGAGCAGATCGCACTATCTCTGGGGCTCCAGCAGCTGGATTTGTTTTTGAGCAGAATTTTGACGACACTTTTCCAGCAGTCCTACAAATTGCCAAAGGATTTGCTCCACCAACTGCTGCTCTATGATCCCCAAAATGCGATGACCTCGATTGATTCCGCCAAAGGACGGGTGACCGGTATCATTCATCTGGGTAACAAAGGAATCAATATGGTTAAGCTGAAGAATTTCGGCTTTCCCGTGCCGCCGGGATTTATCATCACCACCGAAGTCTTCCGCTGCCGCCGAATCATCGACAGTTACCCGCCGGCAACCGACAATTTCAAGGAGCAGGTCGCCCGGAACGTCGCTGCATTGGAAAAATTATCCGGCAAAAAATTCGGAAATCCCCAAAATCCCATGTTATTATCAGTGAGAAGCGGCTCCTCAATTTCTCAACCCGGCATGATGGATACATTGCTGGATGTGGGGAACAATGAAGATATTTCGGCGGGAATTGCTGCAAAAACAGGTAATGCCTGGTTTGCCTGGGATAACTACCGCAGATTTCTGCAATGTTATGGAATGGCTTTCGGACTTAAACGCGATGAATTCGATGCCATCATCAGTGATCAGAAAAATAAGCAGGGAATTCCTTATAAAAAAGAATTCACCGGCGAACAGATGAGAAACGTTGCATTGCTATATAAGGCATTGATCCAGGATTCGGGCGTTTCAATTTTAGAAACCCCTTTTGAGCAGCTTTACATGGCAATTAAAACGGTCCTGGATTCATGGGAATCTTCTCGAGCCAAAGCTTACCGTCAAATTATGGGGATTTCAGATGATTGGGGAACAGCGGTGACTGTTCAGGCAATGGTTTACGGCAATATCAGCGAACAATCGGGATCCGGTGTCATATTCACCCATAATCCCCGGTGGTCTGGTGATACCTTAAAACTGTGGGGAGACTTTACGGTCGGCAACCAGGGCGAGGATGTTGTTGCAGGATTGGTCAAAACAAATCCTATTTCAATATTTCAGCAGGAAGTCGAAATGCGCGAGACCGATATTACCCTCCAGACCCATTTCCCGGAAATTTATGAAGCGTTGGGAGGGTGGGCCCATAATTTGATCGACGAAAAAAAATGGGCGCCCCAGGAAATGGAGTTTACCTTTGAAAGCCCGTCGATAAACGATTTATACTTGCTTCAAACCCGGGACATGACCATCCGTGAGCGAAAAACCGTGTTGACCTTTGATTATGAGGAAAAGCATGCCGCGTTTTATCTGGGACATGGAATTGGTGTCAGCGGCGGCGCCATGAGCGGAAGGCTGGTATTTAATCTGGCGGAGATTGAAAAATGGCGCGTCCGGGAGTCCGGCACAAAACTGATCCTGGCCCGGGCAGATACCGTGCCGGATGATATTCGCGAGATATACGCAGCTGACGGCCTGTTGACTGCCCGCGGCGGACTGACCTCCCATGCTGCCGTTGTGGCACATCGTCTGGGCAAAACCTGTGTGGTGGGATGCGGTGATCTAATTTGTGATGAACGAAATAAGAGTTGCACTTTCAACCAGATATTAGTTAAAGCTGGTGATCATATCAGCATCGACGGTCATGAAGGTTCTGTTTTTAGAGGGTTAATTAGGGTGAAGGAGGCATAGAATTGAAAATTGAATATTCATTCTTCAATCTTCAATCCTTAAACACAGGGGGGACAGGGGTTATGTCAAATGCCGGCAGTTCAGGATTGAAACTTGGTGTAAACGGTTTTGGTAGAATTGGAAAATTGACCGTTTGGCACCATGTGGCGCGTAAATTCTTTGATGAAATCGTTGTCAACATTGGGCGTCAGGCAGGGTCATCTCTGGCGGATATCGGCCACTACGTTGAAAGGGACTCCACGTATGGCTGGCTGCATGGGTTCTTGTATGGTCACCTGGGCCAACCGGTTATTTCGGATTTAAATGAAGCCGACGGTTCGATGATGATTGACGGTATCAGAGTCCGCTTTCTAAGAAACGACCGTGATCCGGCTGATATCGATTGGGATCAGCACGATGCCAGATTGGTGGTTGATACAACGGGACAATTTTTGGATCCGAACCCGGGATTGGCTAACCCGCAAGGCACTTTAAGAGGTCACCTGGCTTCAGGGGCGGATAAAGTAATTATTTCCGCTCCCTTTAAAGTCAAAGATAAAAGTGCACCCCCACCGGATGATGCCGTTACCACCGTGATGGGTATTAATACCAATGATTATGATCCCAGACGGCACAAAATCATATCCAATGCATCATGTACCACCACCTGTTTGGCTCACATGATGAAACCCCTAATTGATGCCTTTGGCCCTAAAAAAATAATGTCCGCGTCCATGGCAACGGTTCATGCCGCCACAGGGTCCCAGGAAGTACTGGATCGGCTGCCCCAATCGGGCAAAACTGATTTGCGTAAAAACAGAAGCATTATGAACAATATCATCCTGACGACCACCGGGGCGGCCAGAGCGCTCAGATTGGTTATTCCCGAAATGGAGGAAATTGCATTCATTGCCGAATCAGTAAGAATTCCAACTAGTTCGGGGTCGCTGATCATACTCGTGATTAATCTGCAGGAGGAACCCGCCGGTGAATACGTCAGACGGGAGATGATTAACGACATCTACCGGCAGGCTGCTGACGACAGTCCGGCAGGCTACCTGTACTATACCGAGAAGCAAAATGTGTCCGGTGATATAATCGGAATGCCGCGGGTGGCCGCTACCATTGAAGGCTATGAAACGCATAGCCGAACCGCAGAAGCAACCATTGATCTCGCCAAAATACCGGGATTGAAAATAGATCAGCTGTCATATCCGGGTGGATCGGTAGTCAGAATACCGGTAACTCAGGCCGTCATATACGGCTGGTACGATAATGAAATGGGAAGCTACGTGAATATGCTCGGTGATCGCACCGTGTCCATCGCCGAGCTTATGTAGCAAGGATCCTTTATCAAGGCATCCTTAAAAAACTTAACAGGATGCCAAGATTATATTAGGACGGCTTACTTCGTTTGTATAAAAGGAATTTTTCCCATTTTAAAAAGGACGGAGTGAAACGACATCTACAAATATTCAATTTGCAATCTTCAATTTTCAATTCCGGCTTGACCGGGTTTGGGTTTACTCCGAAAATCCATAGTGAAAAATTTCGTAGTGTGTTTCACCTCCCAGCAGATCGTCAATCTGGCTTTGAACTTTATTGCGATCTTCGCTTTTCAGCCATTTATCCCAATCTTCCGACGACTGCCAGGTGCTGATGACCATAAATTCTTCCGGATTATCCATACTTCGCAAAGTTTCACCGGTGATATAGCCGGATTGAGTCGCAGCTGATGCTCTCATCTGCCGAAAGAGGGGAATCATCTTTCTGGCCTTGTCCTGTGGAACCGTGCGTCTGATGAAGATTTTTACTGCCATATTAACCTCCCTTGAATGTGGTTTTTCGATTTAAATCGGTTACATCTATATTAATACCACCACCATGTCGGGTCAAGGTTTAAAATGGGAGCAGGGCTGAACAGCGAACCGCAGAACCGCAGAATAACGAATATCGAATGTCGAAGGAATGTATTCTATCTATTTTAAAAAGATTGAGCGAAGCGAAACTATCCTTCGTAATTCTGCGGTTCGATATTCGATATTCTGCGGTTCGCTGTTTAGCTTTTGCCTCTCAACTTTCACCTTGCACCATCGCTTCTCTCAAGCATACTTCAAGAGATACAAACTCGCCGGGCTGCAGGGTTTCCGCCCTGCGGGAAGGATCGATCCCAGCCGAGGTCAAGGCCCGCAGGGCGGTTTGAGAATCAATGGGAAGCCCGCTGGCCGCCAGAGCGTTTTTTAAGGTTTTGCGTCTGTTGCCGAAAGCCGCCTTAATGACCGCGAACAACATCGCTTCGTCATGGGGCCCATAATCTGTTGTGGGCTTAAATTTTATTTCTATAACGGCTGAATCAATTTTCGGCTGTGGATAAAATGCACTGGCTTTGACATTTAGCAGGGTTCTAATTTCCGCGCAGTATCTGAGCATGGCTGTAATGCGACCGTATTCTTTACCGCCGGGTCGGGCGGCGATCCGTTGTGCCAGTTCCTTTTGGAACATAAAAACCGCCCGATTAAAATCATTGCGTGATTGAATTAATTTGATCAGAATCTGAGAAGAAATATTGTAGGGCAGGTTGCCGATAACCGTAATTTTGCGATCGGCTGAAGCCGTAAATTTGCGCAGGTCAATTTGAAGAATATCCCCTGCCATAATTTCACAATTGGTAATTTTATGGGTCAGCAATTCTGTTTTGAGCAGATCAATAAGCTGGTGATCTTTTTCGACGGCATATAGCTTTTTTACGGTCTGCGCCAGCGGAATGGTTAAGGCACCCAGACCGGCGCCGATTTCCAAAACCACATCCTGCGGTGATAATCGGGCCCTGGCCGCAATTGTTGCGGCAGTAGACGGATCGGAGAGAAAGGATTGCCCCAGGCGCTTTTTAGGTCGGAGTTCCCAGGCTTTAAGCAGTGTTTTTGGTGATGTCATTAGTAATTTCTCCGCCCGACAAATTTCATTTTAAGTAACAGGATTTTTTACTGTTTTCAATGCTAAGTTCAATTTCCAGGCTAAAAATCCAAATACTTGACTTTTTTGCAAATGCTAATTATTTTTTATCGTATTTTCTTTGGGTTAGGGGCGTGCAAAAATTTCCATCCTAGGTGTGGTTTTAGCCTATTAATACCTGAGTTTTAGAACCACTATCATCGCTGAAAATCAATTGCGGTTTGACCGCGAACTTTGCTAAGTGTTATTTGCATCCAAAATTCAGGTAATAATTCGAATATCTAAATTGCTACCCTTTTACAAAGGAGGAATCAATGCCTAGAAGGAAGGGGAAGACAACCAGTTTCGATGCCATGGTCAAATTTTTTATGCAAAATTATAACATCCCGACAAAAAAAGATGTCGACCAGCTGATGATCAGATTGGATCGCCTGGAAAATTTAATTAAAAGCTCGATGGGCTCCTGCAATTCCAAAACCCAGATGGCCCGCCGGAAAACCTCACTGACGGCTGTTGATATCGTGCTGGAAACCATCAAGCACTCGAAACAGGGAATAGATTTTGCTCAAATTCAGGCTAAAACCGGTTTTGACGAAAAGAAAATTCGGAATATTATATTCCGCCTGAATAAGACCGCTAAAATTAAGCGCAAAAGCAGAGGGATATATATTGCAACATAGTGTTATGTTTTAAATGTAATTTGCATAAGTCGGATTAAATTAATAATAGTTTTCATTGCTGTCCAAAATAATTTGAAAATCAAATACTGCCTTTAATAAAAACAGGCAGTTATAAACGGGAAATTAGTGATTTAGAAATCAGGTTGTA
>CACVKW010001537.1 GCA_902749685.1 Olavius sp. associated proteobacterium Delta 1
GAGATCGTTGCTTTTTCCGGGCAGATGCTGGATGCTTGATACTTGATGCTGGATATCTAACAGGACACTATCGGTGAATTTCAACGACATCCAGTATCCA
>CACVKW010001538.1 GCA_902749685.1 Olavius sp. associated proteobacterium Delta 1
AGGATTCCTTTGTTCAAGGGTGGTGGGTGGGCATAAGATTCAGACAGCCGCATACCATCCAGTTTGGTGCTGGCTGGCGTGCTAAATGCTTTGATTACAGAATCAGCCGTTATCAGACGGCGCACCCTAATCTCACATAAAAT
>CACVKW010001539.1 GCA_902749685.1 Olavius sp. associated proteobacterium Delta 1
AGTAAGGGTATTTATTTAACCCCTTTAATTCCTCCACGATTCCGGCTCGCAAGAAATTCAAGTGAATATAGCGCACCAGTTCCAATAGGTACAGATCTTCCTGGCACAAAATAGACTTGTATCGATTCTGAAACAAGTGACCATGGCGACGATG
>CACVKW010001540.1 GCA_902749685.1 Olavius sp. associated proteobacterium Delta 1
CTGGATGCTTGATACTCGATGCTGGATGCTTGATACTCGATGCTGGATGCTTGATACTCGATGCTGGATGCTTGATACTCGATGCTGGATATCTAACAGGACCCTATCGGTGAATTTCAACGACATCCAGGATCCAGAAACCAGAATCCAGGATCAGTCAATACTTTCAATGGTCTTCATTGCAGCAGCTAAGTTGGATTTC
>CACVKW010001541.1 GCA_902749685.1 Olavius sp. associated proteobacterium Delta 1
GTTCAGTTTTTTCGATATCGAGACCGCGCTCATCCCTAGTTCTCGCGTCCCCCAATAACATAGCACGCTCCGAGCCTGTACCATTCTTCGTTGCTTTCCACCAGTCAACAACTCGTTGAAACTAAGACCGAATAAACCGAGCACTCGATCCACCAACCAGTTAAAGTCGTACCCCAGAGCACGGATCATAGACTTTCGA
>CACVKW010001542.1 GCA_902749685.1 Olavius sp. associated proteobacterium Delta 1
AGGTACAACCTGATTTCTAAATCACTAATTTCCCGTTTATAACTGCCTGTTTTTATTAAAGGCAGTATTTGATTTTCAAATTATTTTGGACAGCAATGTAGAAATATATAAATATAAATAACGGAACGGATTTACTGAATATCCATGTTTCCATCGGAAATTTACATTCACTGGAAATAGCCTATCGTCTGGATTTCATCGGAAAGATGCAGAAATTTATAATAGAGCGCTCCTTTGAGCCCCGTAAAAGTGGTCGAGAGCCGGCGGATTCAGCATGACTTTTTCTGAAATTGTTGATCCCACAGGCAAAAACATGAACGATTCTGATAAAAGATAGAGAAATTTTACGCCCATTCCCGGTAAAGGTTAGTTGTCTGGAGCAATTTCCCTTTTCCTACGGAGGAAATTGCCTCCGGAGGTGTTCAAATGGAAAATCAGATAGAAAGCTTAAAGAACGACAAACTGAGATTCGATAGCTGGATTGAAGCAGCTGAATCAGAACGAAAATGTCAGGATCATTCTATTCCGGACAATTGCCAGAAAAATATCTTGGATGTGTCAAACAAGAATTGAAAATGAGCCACTGACCATCCGGGCTAACCTGATTGCAAAATGACAGAACACGGAAACGAAAACCACAAAGTTTTTATGTTTGATGATTTTTCGTTTTATAAAGAGGGGAAATTTTCCCTCATTGTGAGGTGCAAAAAAATGGATGAATGGAAAACCATAGAACCAAGTGTTTGGAAACCGGAGCAAGAAGGCGACAAAATAATGGGTGTTCTCCTTAATAAGGAGCCTAAAGACGAACAGACGGGAATGAGTGCCAGGTATTATATCGAAAATGAAAACGGTATGTTCTTTGTTTGGGGTACCGCAGTTCTTGAAGACAGGATGCAATACGCAAAAGTCGGCAATAAAATAAGGATCACATACACTGGAAAAACTAAAAACAAGAGAAACCAGAACGTAAACCTATACAGAGTTGAGGTAGCACATGCTGAATCCAAAAAGAATGAAGGAATTAATGACGTCGGCATTTAGACCAATTAAAATATTGATTCTTTTGGAAAAATTGATAATATCGTGAAATAAAGGCATTCAGTTTAAATATTGAGCTTGTTATCTCATCCGTATTTATGACTTAAGTGGTATTTACTGAGTTCCGAAACGGTTTCAGTAAATATAATGCTGAGCTGAAATAGCTCTATTTTTAAGAATTTTGGACTGAACCCCTAAAACGGCACAGATCACGCCAGTGTGATCAGAGTGTTTTGACTGGGATTGGTTTGTGATTCCTCCAGCATCATTTCAAATTCACATGGAGGACGATATCCAATTGCGGAATGCAGCCGCTTGTGATTATACACATCTTCAATGAAATATGGAATCCGTTTTTGAACATCCTCCATTGTACGGTATTCCCAAAGATGGACTTCTTCGGATTTTAAAGTTTTCATAAAACTTTCAGCAAAGGCATTATCATAGGGGTTTCCCTTGCGGCTCATACTGATTTGAAACCCAAATAATTTAAGCTCTTTTACATACTCAGCCGAAGCGTACTGAACGCCGCGATCCGAATGGTGAATACATCCGCCTGGTGGATTCCGGTTGACGATGGCCATGCGTAAAGCGGCTAATGTCAACTGTGTATCGATGTTGCGCGAGATCGCATAACCGATCGCTTTACGAGAATAGACATCCAAAATCACCGCCAGGTAAATAAAGCAGACCAGGATATGGATGTAAGTTATATCGGCCACCCACAGTTGGTTGATTCCGTCTAAAGTTAAATCTTTAATCAGATTCGGAAACACCGGAAGCTTGTGGTTGCTATCTGTGGTGCTGATCCATTTTTTCTTTTGTGGCCGGCAAAGCCAGCCCTTCTCGCGCATGATGCGGTGGACTTTCTTGTGATTGACCAGCCAGCCTTCGCGCTTGATTTGTTCGGTCACCCGGCGGTATCCGTACCTGGGGAAGTCCAGGCAAATTTGCTCTATACGCTCAATGAGCACCTTGTCAGAAGGTTTTTCCTTCGGCTTGTAGTAGTAGCTTCGTCTGGGAATATTCATCAGTTCACACCCCCTTTCAATGTTTTCGATGAGGGGGCGGTTTTGGGCAATGAACTTTCTTTTTTCTGAGTTTGTTTGAGGCTGTTGCGTACGGCTTTTTTTAAAAATTCATTTTCCAGGGTCACCTTACCCAACAGTCGTTCAAGCTCCCGGACCCGAGCTTCGAGTTCGGCTTCCCGGGAGGGTTCCGGATCCAGCTTGCCGTTGGCATACTGCCTTTTCCAGGTATAGAGTTGGCCGGAAGAAATGTTGTAGCGCCGGCACAGTTCAGCGGGGCCGGCTGTTTCGCTGAGAAGTTGCTCAACCAACGATCTTTTGAAATCCTGAGTAAACCGTCTGCGTCTCATGACAGGGTCCTTTCTTCTCCTCCCCTTCGGGGAGGCGACGACGCAGTCTTAACACTCATTAATTATTTGTGCAATCGGATGGGGTCACTTCATTTCAATGAATTTTTTTAATGGTAGGTTTTGAGTAAAATTCAATTTTTTTTGACAGGCAAATGAACGATATGTTGATTAATCTTGGGAACACATACGCGACAAATACGGTATTGCATGATTATAACATTCCGACATATCATCATTTTTCGATATTAGCTGTATTTTGTGATTAAATCCTAACAAAAAAAGTTACGCAATAATAACATTTTCGTCAGATAATAAATCTTAGATGCTGATAAGTCTCTTTAACCTTCTGTTATTAATATATATTTTATTTGCCGAATAGATGGTATGATGGTTGCACTGTGGTATAGGATTTGCACCTACCATAGAATCGGAGAGATGGAGGGACGGGAGGATAGACCAATCGAAAAAGGACAGCAACTGCTTTCGATTCGTGATTTAAAGACTGAATTTAAACTTAAGGACGGAACTTCGCTTCGCGCAGTCGATGGCATTAATCTAGATATTGAAACTGGTGAAATCCATGGTCTAGTTGGGGAGTCAGGATGCGGAAAAACTGTTACATCGCTTTCTATATTAAACCTGATACAACCTCCAGGTTTCATCTCAAATGGAGAGATAATTTGGAATGGCAATAACCTATTAGCTCTCACAAAGAGAGAAATGAGATTGATTAGAGGTAGAGAAATTGCCATGATTTTTCAGAATCCACAGGCTTCATTAAATCCTTTGTATTCGATCGGAGATCAGCTTATTTCTGTAATGAAACTTCACCGACATTTATCTAAGAATGAAGCATATAAAGAAGCCTTCAAACTTCTAAAAGTCGTGAAGATACCCGACCCCAAAAGCAGGATAAATGACTATCCACATCAATTAAGTGGCGGTATGTGCCAGAGAGCAATGATTGCAATGACAATAGCTTGCAAACCAAAATTGCTGATAGCAGACGAACCGACAGCTGCTTTAGATGTTACAATCCAGGCACAAATTCTTGAACTGCTTTTAGAGCTTCGCGAACGATTTCAGATGTCGATGCTATTGATTTCGCATGATATGGGGGTGGTGGCAAATATGTGTGATCGAATATCAGTCATGTATTTGGGCAGAATAGTGGAAGAATCCGACACAGAGAACCTCTATTCAGAACCAAAGCACCCTTACACACAAGCACTTTTAAAATCGGTACCAGTTCCAATTCCAAGTAAAAAGGGACAATTTTCATCGTTGAAGGGAGATATGCCGAGTTCAATTGATATCCCTACTGGCTGCAGATTTAGGACACGCTGCCCAATGGTATTTGACAGATGTGTCAAGGAACCCGATTTAATAAAAATTAATAGTAATGGTACTAGAGTTGCCTGTTGGCTTTATGAGAGTAAATTAAACCAAAAATATAAGGTTTATTGAAAAAATAATGAAAATAGTTTCGTTAAAAAACCAAAATACAACAGCACCGATAGAATTATGGCACAAGCTTATTAATTCTGACTTAAGAGATGAAGATCTCGCCATAGGTTTAAGTAATATTTATAAATTACATGGGCCGAGTGTAACTGAATTGGTCATGGAAAGTTATTGCCCAAATAAGTGCCAGCACTGTATTTATCCCCCTGATTATCATCACTATTCGAAATCATTAAGTGAAGACGAATGGGCCAATTCACTTAATTATCTTTATAAAACGGCCGGGTTAAGAAGATTTGTATATAGCGGTAGACACACGTTGAAAAAACATTTTCAAATATTAAATGGGTTTAAAAAAAAGTTTCCTGATATTCGTTTAGGCATTATAGCAGATGCCAATGAGTTAGAACCGCTTATAGAAGATTTGATTCGCCTGAGACCAGATTGGGTGGATATTTCATTAGACGGGCTGGAAAAGGAACATGATTTTCAAAGGATGAATGAAGGATCATTTCGAAAAACTATAGAAAATCTACATTTACTGAGAGCCCTTAGGGTATCAGAAAAGATAAATATTCTGACCTGCTTGACAAATCTAAACAAGCAATCTGTACTCGATATGATAAAGTTGTTAAATAAAGATGGTTTCACAAATTTTTTTATTTCCCCCCTTACAATTGTCAAAGGATATCGTCCGGATCCTAATTTGATGTTAAGCGCGGAAGACTTTACATCATTTATTAATACCTCAATTAAGGAAGGAAATAATTTGATAGATGCATATGTTGCTATAGATATATATGAAGCGAATTATGCGCAAGCAATCCAGCTTTTACAACCAGATATCTTTAATAATTTCTTATTTTCAGGTGAGCATCTTGAATACACTTTTAAGACGGGTGATAACGAGATTTATGTTAACTTCTATCCATCATCTCTTACAGGTTTAAGAGAATGTATCGTTAACTCGGATGGTTGTATAATTCCCCCTAAAGTTATGGCCATGGGTGAGATCCCTGATAATCTAATTTTCGGCAACATTCTCAACGTAGAATCAAATAAAAATATATTTCAAGACACTCTTGTCCAAAAACGGGTTTAGAATGAGTCATAAAGTGAGTAATAATACGAGTCATTGAAAAAAATCCTCCTTATATGTAGGGTCACTCTTGTCCA
>CACVKW010001543.1 GCA_902749685.1 Olavius sp. associated proteobacterium Delta 1
TAGACTTTCGATCCAAATTCTCCTGGGCGGCTTTTAATACGGTCTCAACGAAATCCCCCTGGCCCAGGATGCGCTCATCGCCCTTCATCCTGCTCTCGCAGTTGCGCATGGCTCTTAA
>CACVKW010001544.1 GCA_902749685.1 Olavius sp. associated proteobacterium Delta 1
ATTTATTCTATTTCTAAGATTTTTTAAATATCTTTATAATTTCAGGTTGTTAATTTAAAAAAATAAATTAAATTTATCACACAATATTAATGATAATGGGGTTAAACCAAATTTTGGTTTTTATCCCTTTGCCACCAGTCCTGTATTATTTTTTCACATAGCCATAAGTCATAATCAGAATTAATTTTAATACTCTCTTCCGGAAGCATGGTAATATGACCAATTTTTTTCCCCAAAAGCTTACCCTCATTTATTACATCAACTTTACTTAAAAAGAGTGCCCCATTTTCTCTGAAAATTGCGTCGCGTTCAACTCTTATCTCTCTTCGATTATTTTTAATTGGAGAAAGTCCAAATTTTCGATGAAAATAACAAAAAGATAACTCTTCTTGAATCGAAATAACCGAATCAACATTGAATATTGTCATAGTATCAATAGCTTTATCAATAATATATGAACGTCTCATTGGTGTTGTAATATAAAGAATGCATATGGCTTCTATCTCATAATTTATCGTTTTTTTTAAATTAGATAAGACTTCAAGAACGATATTTTCAACTTTTGTAGTAGACGTTGTTAATTTCTCCGACCTTTTATGTGTAATAATATCTGGAAACTGTTTAGCATAATTTATTACTTGATCATCTTCCGATGAAAGCACAATTTTATCAAGCATTTCTGCTTTGATTACTTCACTCAATGTATACCAAATAAGAGGCTCACCAGCTAGCTTTGTAAAAGGATTACTTTGGGAGTAAATTGATTTACCTGTTACAGGGATGACGGCAAGAACTTTTGGTCTTTGACCGTTATGATATTTGTTAACAAAACTCTTTTTGATCTCCCTTCGGTTTTGAAGTATTTTTTCCTGATTATTGGTTAGACTTTTTGGATGTTGGCGATAATAGAAAAGCGGTAGATTTACATTGTATGGTTTAAATTTGTTTATAAATTTAATCCACAGTTCATAACCATCTTGACATGAGAACTCTTCCTCATACCCTTTCAATTCGATCAAACATCGCTTACGGATCATAGTACAGGCACCATGAGCCGGAAGATCAAGAAGTTCTACCTCCTCTCTTATTTTTTTTCTTCTAACAATTTCAATTATCTCACCATTTTCATCTATATGGTAATAATCTGGAAATACGAGACCGACTTCCGGCTTAGTGTCTAAAATATTTGAAAGAATAGATAATATATTTTCATCAAAATAGTCATCTGCATCTAAACGTATAATGTATTTGCCATTAGCTAACCTAAGCGCAATATTATTGGAAATGGTGAGCCCCTTGTTTTCTTGCTCCACTATTCGAATCTTAGGCTGATCCCTGTATTTAGAAACGATTTCAGAAGTATTATCGGTAGACCCATCGTTTATGATGATAAGTTCCCAATCGCTCATAGTCTGGGCAATAACGCTCCTGATTGCCCTGTCAACAAAACTGGCGTAATTATAACAAGGAATATAGACCGTCACTTTTTGTGTCAAAATACTTCTCCTAAATTTACTATGAACAAGATTTAGCAAAAGGTTGGTTATCTTCAGTTATCTTATATTCGGCTACACTCTTGTCCAAAAACGGGTTTAGAATGAGTCATAAAGTGAGTAATAATACGAGTCATTGAAAAAAATCCTCCTTATATGTAGGGTGGTTGTTAA
>CACVKW010001545.1 GCA_902749685.1 Olavius sp. associated proteobacterium Delta 1
CATTCCTTACTCCGGGCGGTGGGTGGGTAAAGATCATACTAAATCAGACACGGCTGCCCCCGCAGGGAGCGGAAGACTCGCCAGCCATTTTATAAGCGAGGCTGAAGCCCGAGGAGGCAGACGTACCTTATTCTCTGTCCTTTTCCCTGGGGTGACAGCGCTGGTGGACTTCCTTTAAATCCGTAATACTGACACGCGTATATACTTGTGTTGAGTCCAGCGAGCTGTGGCCCAACAGCTTTTGGATGGTGCGCACATCCGCTTTGTTCCTGAGCATGGCCGTGGCACAGGTGTGTCGGAACGTATGGCAATGGATGTTCTTTTTGAGCTTTGCCTTTTTTCCATATTTTTTGACCAGCACCCGGACCGCATTGTGATTAAAGCGGTTTCCACGAGACGATAAG
>CACVKW010001546.1 GCA_902749685.1 Olavius sp. associated proteobacterium Delta 1
AAATCACTCTTGTCCAAAAACGAGTTTAGAATGAGTCATATAATGAGTTGTAAAACGAGTCATTGAAAAAAATCCTCCTTGTATGTAGGGTGGTTGTTAA
>CACVKW010001547.1 GCA_902749685.1 Olavius sp. associated proteobacterium Delta 1
ACCATTGCTGTCCAAAATAATTTGAAAATCAAATACTGCCTTTAATAAAAACAGGCAGTTATAAACGGGAAATTAGTGATTTAGAAATCAGGTTGTACCT
>CACVKW010001548.1 GCA_902749685.1 Olavius sp. associated proteobacterium Delta 1
AAATCACTTCCAACGGCGGCCTGGATCAATAGACCGGAAACTGATCAATTAGAGTCTAATTTATTAACGTGCGTGTCTCATTTTCATTGACATATTCCGTTAATCTTTTTGGTGGCAAGGTTCTGGAAGCCCGCAGACATTATCTGGAGTTCGTAAAGCAAGGCGTTGCGGCCGGACGCCGGCCCGATTTAACAGGAG
>CACVKW010001549.1 GCA_902749685.1 Olavius sp. associated proteobacterium Delta 1
GATGCTGGATATCTAACAGGACACTATCGGTGAATTTCAACGACATCCAGGATCCAGAAACCAGAATCCAGGATCAGTCAATACTGTCAATGGTCTTCATTGCAGCAGC
>CACVKW010001550.1 GCA_902749685.1 Olavius sp. associated proteobacterium Delta 1
CAGTATCCAGAAACCAGAATCCAGGATCAGTCAATACTTTCAATGGTCTTCATTGCAGCAGCTAAGTTGGATTTCAAAATTTTATGCAACTATAGGGTTAGCATTACCGGTATGATCAATGCGGGGGCTAAACGTGCCGGGCTCACAGTGTCAGGTAGATTTCGATAAAAAAGGTTCATCCAGAACAAAATCATATCGATTATTTTGCCCCCGTCTGGCTTGTCATTCACTGGCTTGCGCGGAAATTGCTGGATCAAATAAGTAAGAATGAGGGTAAAAAGCAAGTAGGCGATTATTATCCAACCTAATATATAGAGAAATATCAACAAGTTACAATCTCCAAAACTTAAACATTGCAGGGCTGGATCTCTAAAAAAGTTAAAATCGGATGTTAACCAGTTTGTCGGCTTTCGGATATAAATAATCCCCAAAACATCTGGAATCCGCATCACCCCAATTGAGTGAAACTCAATTGGTGGGTACTCGGTATCTGGTACTGGGTATTGGTTTTAAGGAATGGGTTTGATTTTTAATATATCACCCGCAAGG
>CACVKW010001551.1 GCA_902749685.1 Olavius sp. associated proteobacterium Delta 1
ATCTAACAGTACACTGTCGGTGAATTTCAACGACATCCAGGATCCAGAAACCAGAATCCAGGATCAGTCAATACTTTCAATGGTCTTCATTGCAGCAGCGAAGTTGGATTTCAAA
>CACVKW010001552.1 GCA_902749685.1 Olavius sp. associated proteobacterium Delta 1
GTCCGTCCGGGCATGCCTGGGTGTGTCCGCCCAAAACCGCAGTGCGGCATACCATGAGGCAATGGGCCGCTTCGCGGACGTAATCAGGCAATTGACGCACCTTCTCATAGGCGGCATATCCGATCAACAATATGGACTGAATCGTTGGGTCAACCATAGTATGCGATATGTAAACCACAACGATAAGA
>CACVKW010001553.1 GCA_902749685.1 Olavius sp. associated proteobacterium Delta 1
AAAAAGATAAGGTATTGCTTTTTCGAAATAAAGATATAGTGGAATATGCCTTGTACGTCAAGAAAAAATGGAGCACAATATATGGTGCTTAAGAAATGTG
>CACVKW010001554.1 GCA_902749685.1 Olavius sp. associated proteobacterium Delta 1
AACTGGCAGGATCAGATACGATTTGATTAAAAAATCCCAGTGCATTGGATTCGTCCAGTTTCAGCATTACCGGAAAATCCACCAGATCCGCATCGATCTGGGTATGATCTATGGTAACAGCAATACAGGACTCCCCTGCTGAAGGCGTGGAGCCGGGATCGGAAGGATCAAAACACTTTGCGATTTCCTCGCCGTCGAGCACGCCGTCGTTGTCGGAATCGTCATCCAGCAAGTTGTTGAGCCCGTCGCTGTCGTAAGCCACATTCCAGTTCACACCCCAGTAGGAAAGCTCATCGCCATCGTCAATGCCGTCTCCATCGGTATCTGCCAGGTTCGGATCGGTGCCGTAAATACTGGTTTCCTCGAGATCGGTGATGCCGTCATCATCGGAATCACCGCCGCTGGTGTCTATCTCGACAGGGCTTACCTGACCGGCGTTAAGCGTTTCCTCGGCGCTCCAGTACCGGCTGCTTTGATAATCGGCCCGGAACTTATAGGAACCTGCCGGCAGCCTGAAAATTGCGTTGCCGCCGGTACCTGTTGTTTTCATTTGATTGAGATAGGTGTCAGTCGTTGTAAACACATACACATTGACGCCTTCCATGGGCATACCGCTTCCGGTTACCTGAACTTCGGCTTCGGCCATGGGTACCGTCACCAACTCATCTTGCCAGGTGAACTGGTTGGACCAGTATTGCCGGGCCATATAATCGGCCCGCATTTTATACGGCTGTTCGGGCAGACGGAACACCACCTGGCCGCCGGCATCGGTCGTCTGGTTTTGGTTCATGTAAGCGCCGGCGGCAGTGAACAGATAAACCGGCACGCCCTCGATGGGGTAGGTCCCCAGAAAATCACCTCCTACGGTGATGGTTACGTCCTGATGGGGAATCGTCAAGGATGCGGTAAGGGTATCGGGAACCGTATATATCAGACTCCAAAACTGGCTACCCAGATAATCCACCCGGAACTTGTAACTGCCGTCTGCAAGATTAAAGGTAACCAGCCCCTCGCTGCTGGTGACGCCGGTCATACCCAGGTATGTGCCGGTCTCGGTGAAAACGTAACAATTGACGCCCACAAGATGTTGGTTTACTCCCTTGAGCGCCGTAAAGGAAAAAACACCACCGCCGGTAGAAATGCTGACCGGAGTTACCTGGCCGGCCGTCAGCGTCTCTTCGGCGCTCCAGTACCGGCTGCTTTGATAATCGGCCCGGAACTTATAGGCACCTGCCGGCAGCCTGAAGGTTACCGTGCCGCCCGTATCAGTGGTGTCCGTTAAACCCAGATACGCACCCGCCGCCGTGAACACATACACATTGACGCCTTCCAGGGGCAAACCGCTTCCGGTCACCTGAACCTCGGCTTCGGCCATGGGTACCGTCACCAACTCATTTTGCCAGGTGAACTGATTGGACCAGTATTGCCGGGCCATATAATCGGCACGCACTTTATAGGGCTGCCCGGGCAGACTGAACACCACCTGGCCGCCGGCATCGGTCGTCAGGCTTTGGTTCATGTAAGCGCCGGCGGCAGTGAACAGATACACCGGAACGCCCTGGATGGGTTCTGTACCGAGATAATCGCCTTCCACGGTCATGGTTACGTCCTGATGGGGAATCGTCAATGTTGCGGACAAGGTACCGGGCACTAGATATACAAGGCTCCAGAATTGATAGCCCAGGTAATCCACACGGAATTTGTAGCTGCCGTCCGCCAGATTAAAGGTAACCAGCCCTTCACTGCTGGTGACGTCGGTCATGCCCAGGTAAGTGCCGGTCTCAGTGAAAACGTAACAATTGACGCCCACAAGAGGGTCGCTTACTCCCTTGAACACCGTAAAGGAGAATTCACCGCCGCCGGTGTTTATATTGACCGGGTTTACCTGACCGGCCGCAAGCGTTATTTCAGCGCTCCAGTACTGGCTGCTTTGATAATCGGCCCGGAACTTATAGGCAGCGGCCGGCAACCTGAAGGTTACCGTGCCTCCCGCATCAGTGGTGTCCGTTATACCCAGATACGCGCCCGCCGTTGTAAACACATACACATTGACGCCTTCCATGGGCATACCGCTTCCGGTTACCTGAACCTCGGCTTCGGCCATGGGTATCGTCACCACCTCATTTTGCCAGGTGAACTGATTGGACCAGTATTGCCGGGCCATATAATCGGACCGCACTTTGTAGGGCTGCTCGGGCAGATTGAAAACCACCTGGCCGCCGGCATCGGTCGTCTGGTTTTGGTTCATGTAAGCGCCGGCGGCAGTGAACAGATACACCGGCACGCCCTCGATGGGGTCGGTTCCCAGGTAATCGCTTTCCACGGTGGTGGTGACGTCCTGGTGCGGGATCGTAAGGGATATGGCCGTATCGGCAGTCACCAGGGTGTTATCGCTCCAGAACTGGTACCCGAGATAGTCGGCTCGCACATTATACGTTCCCTGCGAAAGATCGAAGCCGACTGTACCGGCAGAATCGCTCACCTGGTTAAGCCCGAGATAGGTCCCATTTTCGTCGAATAAATAAACGGTTATACCCGCTATCGGATTCAGGGGATCTTTCTCTACCGTCACCTCAAAAAGCCCGCCGTCAGCAGCAAATGCGACCGTTGACAGGAGCAACACCGACGGTAGAAATGCCAATATCCGGGCTGCAAATCTAATTCGGGCCTTATTTTTCAGCATTTCCAAACCTCACTCGATTCCGACAATAGACCATGGGTGACCATTTCAATGTAATTGGACCGGTAACCGTAAGCTGTAAATCTTGTCGCGGCATCTTCGCTGAATTCAGAACAATCTGCCGTCACTCCATAAAAAAAGGGACCCGATGCCAGTCAGATCCCTTTTTCCTTGGTTGTCAAAGCGTTTTAGCCCTCATTGCCTCAAACCCCTTTTAAGCCAAAAACATTTATGTTAAAACTTTCCTCCTGATTCTTTTTTGGTGGGCACTTTACCTGTCGGCATTGTATCTGTCAATATTAAAAGATAAAAAGATAAGACATTGTTTTTTCAAAGCGGATGAATCGAAAACGGTAAATTGTGTGTCGGCTTCAGCTGCAGGCCAACATATTGAGGTGGCAATTAAACGGAACCATTACCCAACCTGATAACGGAAGCGATCTTTCCTGTCAACATTGATTTTTTGAGGAGGAATTGAACTTTTAATCAAATTCGGACATAGCTCACCGGTATGCCTGGGGCTGGATTTTTCTAAATGTAGGTTTCAATCGGATAACCTGTCGAGAGCCTCCCTTCGAGGGCCTCAGGGTCAAATGACAAGGTCGTGCGATCGGCATCGATTAAGTAGTCATCGGTCCTGGGCGCTGAGGATTCATCACAGATGATGAAGGATTCGGTGGGCAGGCTGTTGGCGCGCGGAGGCGGTTTAGGTTTCACATCCCATAAGTCCAGGTGCTGGAGGATTTTTTTGACGAGCTGCTCATCCTCGATAAATGAAATTATTTTCATTGATCCAAGACACCTAGAACACACCAATGGATTGACGTTGTAAATTTTTTGTATTAAGCGAGCCCAATTTTTGGCGAATTCTTTAGATGAAATCTCAGATTCAATCAGAAAAACTCCGTTGTTGACTGAGTATGATGGAATGCTTGTCGGACCAAATCAACTAATTAAAAATCATGGGAATAGGTGTTAAACGACAGGTTTTATAGGGTCTTTGGGCCTACTTTTTGATACCAAAAATGGAGTTTTAAGAAAAATTTGGAAATGATGAAGTCTAAAAGCGGGGAATAAAACGAGGCGTCTGTTTCATGTAATTCTCATATTCTGCTCCGAAATCTGCAGTCATTTCTGTCTCTTCCCTTAGAGCCAGTCGGTAATATACCACAGCCAGGATTGGAAACAATATTAGCGTCAGAAGGGTAGGCCAGTGCAGTAGCCATCCCAACAAAATTAGAAATAACCCCACGTATTGCGGATGTCTGATGTATTTGTAGATTCCATCTGTTACTAAATCCTTTGCACGATGTATCTTGCGCCAGCCGAAAACAACCAGAATCAACCCCATGAGAGTTATCCAGGTGCCGGCAATCATCCCGAAACTTCCCAGGACTTTGCGGGAGGTTTGCCTGAGGATGGGATAATCGAAAAAGGGTGAAAAAATGTAAATCAACAACGGCAGTCCGAACATCTCGGTGAACAGTGCGATTAGAAACCCGATAAAAGCACCGTTGGATTTCCAGTAGCGCTCCGTTGAGATTCGCCGGTACGGTAACAAAGCGAGGAAACTTGCGAAGATGAGCACGTTTAAGATGAT
>CACVKW010001555.1 GCA_902749685.1 Olavius sp. associated proteobacterium Delta 1
ATATCACTCTTGTCCAAAAACGAGTTTAGAATGAGTCATATAATGAGTTGTAAAACGAGTCATTGAAAAAAATCCTCCTTGTATGTAGGGTGGTTGTTAA
>CACVKW010001556.1 GCA_902749685.1 Olavius sp. associated proteobacterium Delta 1
ATCCTGGATGTCGTTGAAATTCACCGATAGTGTACTGTTAGATATCCAGCATCGAGTATCAAGCATCCAGCATCAGCCCGGAAAAAGCAACGATCTCAGACATAACGGCCAGGCTAGATGACAAGAATTTATG
>CACVKW010001557.1 GCA_902749685.1 Olavius sp. associated proteobacterium Delta 1
GCGCAGGGAACAGAGACAGCACCTATAACCTTTACCTCCAATGCCGCCATCCCGGCCCCGGGAGACTGGAAAGGGATCTATTTTCGAGATCAAACCAATGATGCTTTGACTGCTATTGACCACTGTGTAGTCGAATTCGGGGGCCACAGCCATAATGCCAACATTTATCTGGCTAACGCCAATCCCGCCATTGTGAACAGTACTATTCAGCATAGCAGTGTTAACGGAATCTATCTTAATGCCTCGTCATCTAGCGTAAAAAATTCTTTCATTGGAGAAAATGGCGAGTGCGGACTATATCTTGCCGGATCATCGAGTCCAACTATCGGTGGCGAAGAAGAGGGCAATATCATATCGAACAATGGAACCTATGGCATCTACTCTTCAGGTGCCGGTCCTTTTCCGGTAGTCATCGAAAACACCATTTCGAATAATGGCTCCTACCCGGTTAGAGTGGGAGCAATGATGAATGTAAGCGACAATATCTTCTCAGGAAATGGCATTCAGGCCATAGAAATTATACCCGAGACCATCAGCGCGGATACATCCTGGAGGAACAATGGCGTATCTTATGTTGTCACCGGCGATATAACCGTGCGTCATTCTGATTTTAGGGGCAGTATTGCCACGTTGACCATTCACCCGGAAGTGGAAGTTCGTTTCGAACCGGGAACGGGGCTGTACATTGGATATAGAGGAGGGTCTCCGTATTATCATTCCTATTACGGGGCCCTTGCTGCGCAGGGAACAGAGACAGCACCTATAACCTTTACCTCCAATGCCGCCATCCCGGCCCCGGGAGACTGGAAAGGGATCTATTTTCGAGATCAAACCA
>CACVKW010001558.1 GCA_902749685.1 Olavius sp. associated proteobacterium Delta 1
GTGAAGCGATAATGCCGGGTTTGGCTCCCATATACCTTTGATCGCCAAGCAACTCAAACAACGTATCCCGTGAACAGGTGAAAAGGATTTGGGTCATCAGTCGGGTATTGAAATGCCACAAAAACCTCAGCTCTTCAGGTATGGTAAATATGACATGAAAATGATCGCATCGCAATATTCGTGTCTTTTGTTTGGCAAGCCATTTTTGAACCTGCAGGTAAGCGCACTGCGGGCACATCCGGTGTTTACAGGAATTGTACCATGTTCTCTGATAATGCCCGTCCGGGCATGCCTGGGTGTGTCCGCCCAAAACCGCAGTACGGCATACCATGAGGCAATGAGCAGCTTGGCGGACAAAATCAGGCAATAGACGAATTTTTTCATAGGCGGTATATCCGATTAGCAATATCGACTGAATCGTCGGGTCTATCATAGTATGTGATATGTAAACCAATACAATACATTTGTCAATATATATATTTACATTAAATAAACACTAAAAAGCAAGATAAGAAATTTAAATGGGAAATGAGGAAAAACGGATAAACTGTTTGATTTCAATGGATTATAAATGCTGTAATGAATTCTCCGCGCTAGCGGTATGTTCAACTAGTGAGTAGTTCGAAAAAAGTCGCAATATCAACAACAAAAATCCAAATGTAAAATTAAATATTTAATTAATACCAATACATATATGACGTTCGGTATCATATTGAGGCCGGAAAAATGCGAATTTTTTCTCAATATTCCAATATGCGAGAATTTTTTCTAAATATCGGCTATTTTCCGGTGATATTGAGATAAATTTCCTAATAATGCCCAAGTTGACAGGCTAATTGACCAAACTACAGCTTGCCATTGTATGCACTTCAACATTTATCGAATACAATGAAGATGCGGTCTTTTTATACGGCTAAAATCTAAATTTTTAAGATTATGAAATTCACGTAATCTCTTGCAGAAGTTCGGCTATAGGCATGAGCCACCGCCGGGGAGTCTTTTTCGTAAAAAGTTGGTACGGCGATTCATGGGCAGGGCAAGCTGTCTGTGAATTTGTTCAACGAGATTGCGCTCGCTTTTTTTTCAGTGCTTTTAGCTTTTTATTTCTATCTTTTTTTTTCATCCAGGGTTTTCTCCAGGATCTCAATTACTGCCAGATCCCGCGGCCGGCCAAGAGTTTTTTTGCTCCGGATAATACGGTTCCAAGATCTGGGCGTCGATTTCTTTGGCAAAAACATTCAGCTTGTGCATGTTCCTAGGGGTTTTTCTGAACATGAAATCGATGTCCAGAGTTGTTACCGGTGCGCCGTGGAAGGCGGCAGCTGCATTCCCGACCTTGACGGTTTCCAGACGAACCAGGTGCAACGCTCTGGCAATTTTTACGAGCAATGGTGAGGCATTCATTCTATCTGCTCACTTATTCAGAAAAATTGATAAAAAAGCCCATTTGCTTATGACCATCCAAATATAGTCCTGTCCCCTTTGTCAAAAATAAATTTTGAAATCATTGTTAAATGATAAACGGAGGTTTAGTAATAAAACTTGACAATAATTAAGACCGAATGTAAGTAAAATTTACATACAGCCACAAAGCTATCATATTTCATTGCCGGTGTCCATGGGTTCAGTCTATCTGCAATTTGCTTTGGATATGATATTTACCTTTCCCGGCTAAATCGCCAACTGTTTGAATTAGGGATGCTTGACCCGTCCTTTAGACAGGAAAAATATGGCACCGATTACCCCAAACCAGTCAGGTCCTCCAGGCAAGATTAAAATTGCCGAAGCTCTCCGGGTCCTCCTCAAAGAAAAAGATTTCAATTCGATTACCACGGCGGATATTTCCAGGACATCCGGTGTCAATGAAGCGCTAATTTATCGGTACTATAAGGACAAGAGAGGTTTGCTGCACGATGTTTTAGCTAAGTATCTAGAGGATTATATCGACAAAATGGAATTTGACCGGCAGGCCATCAATGGGGCGGCCAATAAATTACGAAAACTTATCTGGGACACGATTCATCTTTATCAAAAAGACAGAGTCTTTGCTAAGATTCTTTTGCTGGAAGTCCGCAATTTTCGGGGCTACTGGGAGAGCGGGACATATCAGATTGTCAGGCATTACAGCAAATCCATGTTAAATTTGATCAAAGGCGGCATCGATAGCGGCGAATTTCGCGATGATATTTCTCCGACCCACATCAGGCAGATTATTATCGGCGCGATTGAACATCTTTGCCTGCCTGCCGTGATTTTTCAGTATGAAATTTCGCCGGATAAACTGACTGATGATATCTGCGATGTCATATTTAAGGGGATCGTGAAAAAAAACAATAATTAAGGGCTCGATCCATCAGTTTGTGTCAATCAGAGGAGAATATCTTTTGGACAATTCAATTGCAGATAACACCATTGCCCTGGCGGCCGGCAATATCCGCCTGTCCTTCGGGCGGATACAGGTTTTAGATGATGTTTCCTTCGATATAAAACAGGATGAGATATTATCTATCATCGGACCCAACGGTGCCGGCAAAACCAGCCTGATGAATTGCCTCTCCGGTTTTTATAAACCCCAGGAAGGGCAGATCGAATTTCGCGGCCGGGATATCACCGGTATGCCGATGCATCGGCGGGCGCACCTTGGAATGGGCCGGACCTTTCAGGGAATCCAGCTTTTTCCCCACATGTCCGTTTTGGAAAATATTTTGGCCGGCCGCCATGTGCGCATGAAAACCAATTTTCTGCAATCGTTTGTCCACTGGCCCTGGGTGCGTCGGGAAGAAGTCGCCCACCGCAGGGTGGTGGAGGAAATCATCGATTTTCTGGAAATGGAATTCATCCGCGACAGTATCGTCGGTGAATTGGGTTATGGTCTGCGCAAGCGGGTCGATCTCGGCCGGGCCCTGGCGCTCGAGCCGGAGATCCTCATTATGGACGAGCCCATGGCCGGGATGAATGTTGAAGAAAAAGAGGACATGGCACGCTTTATCATCGATATCCAGGAATACCGTAAAATCCCGGTCATACTGGTCGAACACGATATGGAAGTGGTTATGGATATATCCAACCGGATTGCGGTGCTCGAATGGGGGCATATGATAGCCGAAGGACCGCCGGATGAGATTCGCGATAATCCGAGGGTGATAAATGCCTACTTAGGGGAAGAGCAGTGAGACTGAGAATTAATTGGGGAGATAATGTTTACTAATAGTCTTTAGGTTTCAGGCTTTATCTATGGCTAAGCCGATAATTTCTGACTTGGCCAGCCAGACCAGGTTTTCGTTTTAAGATATGAGGAGGCGTCTTGCAAGCATCTGCAAATAAATTTCCGCAAATAGCCGCCGACACCCTGCCGAAATGCATGCGCCTGGGCGTGCAGCGCTGGGGTGACAAGGTGTACATGCGCCGCAAAGATCTGGGTATCTGGCAGCGCTATACCTGGCAAGATGTCTACGATCAGGTTAAGGCATTCTGCCTGGGTTTAATCAATCTGGGACTTGAGCGCGGTGAGACGGTTGGAATTATCGGTGAAAACACCCCGGAGCTTTTCTGGGCCGATTTTGCCACCCTTGCGGCCGGCGCTAAAATGGTCTGCCTTTACCCGGACATGACGCCGGATGAGATGCTTTATGTTCTTCAGCATTCCGAGGCAGTGTTTCTGGTGGCGGAAGATCAGGAACAGGTGGACAAATATCTCGAAATCCGAAGTCAACTGCCCAATATCCGCAAAGTTATCTATTGGGATGAGCGAGGCATGTGGCAATACCACGAAGACAGCCTGATTGAGTTTAAGGAAGTAATTGAAACCGGTCGAAAGCATCTTGCTCAACATCCGGATCTGTTTGAACAGAATATTGACAACGGCCAAGCGGACGACGTTGCCATGCTCAGCTACACCTCCGGAACAACGGGAATTCCCAAGGGCGTTGTACTGACGCATAAATGGCTGCTCGACCACGCCTACCGTCTCATTATGGCCAACGAATTCAAGCCGTTCACCCAGTACCTGTCCTATCTCTCGCCGGCCTGGGTCACCGAGCATTTCTTCGTAGCCTTAGGGTTGCTGGTGCCGTTTGTCTATAATTTCCCCGAAGAACCCGAGACCGTTCTGGCCAATATTCGTGAACTGGGAGCCGAGTGTCTCGTATTCGGTCCCAGGCAGTGGGAAAGCCTTGCATCCACGGTACAGGTTAAAATGAACGATGCCGGGCCTATCCGGCGATCTATTTATAAGGCCGGTATTCATGTTGGCATGAAACTGGCCCTGGAGCGCACCGGAGGACCCCGGGCCGGTAATCTCTGGCACATCTTATATCCGATCGCCGATCAGCTGGTTCTAAAGCCCGTCCGGGACAACCTGGGTCTGCGGAAATGCTATTTTGCATGCACCGGCGGCGCGCCTGCCGCTCCTGAGATTTTCAATCTTTTTCATGCCATGGGCGTCAAGCTGCGCAATATCTATGGCAGTACCGAGATGGGGCTTTTTACCCAGCACATGGGCGACCGTTTTGATCCGGCTACTCTCGGTCAGTGGTTTCAGTCACACCCTGAGCTGGGTCCGCCGCTGGAATGGAAGATCGACGATGACGGCGGCCTGCTGGTCAGGGGGGGCAGTTTTTTTTGCGGCTACCACAAGGACCCGTCGGCTACCGGGGCAGCTCTGAAAGACGGATGGTTTGTCACCGGTGATGCCATAAAAATGCAGGATGACGGAGAACTCGTTTTTCTGGATCGGGTCAAAGATTTAAAGCGGCTGTCCACCGGGCATCTGTTTCCACCCCAGTTTATTGAAACCCGCTTGCGGTTCAGCCCATACATCAAAGATGCCATGATCCTGGGAGACGAGCATAAAGATTCCGTGGCGGCATTTATCAACATCGATGCCGAAACCGTCGGCCAGTGGGCCGAACGGGAAGGGATCCCCTATTCGTCTTTTCCGGATCTTTCCCAGAAACCGCAAGTCTGCGATCTTATTCAAAAAGAAGTCGATCGGGTCAACGATGTTCTCGATCCTCAGTCACAGGTCAAGCATTTCGTGAATCTGCCCAAAGAGCTTGATCCGGACGAGGCCGAACTGACCCGTACCCGCAAATTGAGGCGCGGTTTGCTGGAAGAACGCTATAACAACCTCATCCTAGCGATATATAGCGGTAATGAAATGTTTGAAACTGAAGTGCCGGTTAAATACCGCGACGGGCGCACCGGCATGGTCAAGACGCTGACCCGGATTAATGCGGCCGTCTGACCCTAAAAAACATCGAACATCGACGGAGACAAAATATGGAGTGGGAATACTTTTTTATTGATTTTGCCCAGTACACGTCTGAAGGCGTTCTGAAAGGGCTGCTTTATGCCGTGGTCGCGATCGCTTTTATCGTCGTATACCGCTCGGGCCGCATCCTCAATCTGGCCCAGGGCGAGATTTTGATATTCATGGCATACGTTATCTGGACTTTTTTCTCCTTGACGGTATTTCCATTTTGGATCGCACTGCTCCTGTCGTTCTTAGTTGCCGTCATTCTGGGACTGACCATCGAACGCTTTATTTTTCGTCCGCTAATCGGGCAGCCGATCTGGGCCATTATCATGGTCAGTATCGGGCTCATGATTCTAATCCAGGGCATCGTCCAGGTCGGCTGGGGAGGCGTTGAACGGCCTTTTCCGCAAATATTTCCCGAGGCACCGGTCAGAATCGGGGAGTTGATTTTTACCAGCTCCATTTTCTGGGGCGGTCTTATTTCGCTGGTGATCGTCGCCGGGCTGACATTTGTGTTCAACCGCACGCGCTGGGGATTAAAGCTGACGGCAGTGGCTGAAGAACACCAGGTGGCCCAGGCCATGGGTATATCCGTCAAAAAATCCATTGCGGTGGCCTGGATCATCGGCTGTGCGCTGTCGACATTTGCGGCCATCGTGTTTTTAAACGGGCAGACCCTGACGTTTGCCGCCGCGGTCATCGGCCTGCACGCCCTGCCAGTTGTGCTGCTGGCGGGCCTGGAATCGATATCCGGTGCGGTGGTGGCCGGTATTATCGTCGGGGTCGGTGAATCGTGGGCGGCCGCTTATCTGGATCCATTTACCGAAGGCGCCATGTCCCAGGCATTTCCTTATGTCCTGATGCTGATCGTTCTGCTCATCCGTCCCCAAGGTCTGTTCGGGTGGAAGATTATTGAAAGGGTTTAATTAATGGCGCTACTACCATGCGGTGTTCACTTTGAAACCTATGAACGGGATATGGCTTATATTCATACCCGTTCACAGTGGGTGAGCCTTATCCTTTTCCTGGCAGTGCTCATGCTGCTGCCGCATATTCTCAGTGTCCGCTTTATTGCCATGATCAACATGGCAGCCATGATTTGTATCGCGGTGGTGGGGCTTCAAATTACCACCGGATATGCGGGACTGATCAACCTGGGGCAGTCCGCCTTCATGGGCATGGGCGCGTTTGTCTGCGGTTCCCTGGCCGTAAATTTTAACTTGCCGTTCTGGATCACCATCCCGGCCGGCGGCCTGGGCGGCGCGATTCTGGGTGCTGTCTTTGGAATACCCGCCCTTCGAATTAAAGGTTTTTATCTGGCCATGACCACTATTGCGGCCCAGGTGATATTTCCGCTGATTATCATGCACCTGCCCGATAACTGGTTCGGCGGCGCCATCGGGTTGAGTATCGATCCGGCCCGACTGGGGGGCATTACCTTCGACAGTGACACAAGCCTTTATTATTTAATCATAATCACGGCTATTCTTATGGTTTTCTTTGCTTTTAACCTGGTGCGCGGGCGCACCGGGCGGGCTTTCGTGGCCATCCGCGACAACGACATCGCGGCTGAAATAATGGGGGTCAATCTCTTTTTTTACAAGACCCTGGCATTTGCCATCGGTGCCATGTATGCCGGCGTGGCCGGCGGTTTGTGGGCCTACTACCTGAGATTTGTCGGAGCAGATCAGTTCACCCTTTACTTTTCGGTCTGGTACATGGGGATGCTCATCGTCGGTGGGTTGGGAAATATCCTGGGTGCGATCCTGGGTGTGATCTTTATCCGTTTCCTGCTGGAGCTGATTACATTTTTGGCCCCCCTGCTGGTAGAATATTTCCCCGGCGTCGGCGGCGGTATCTGGTTCGCCGGAATGAATATCCTGCTGGGCGGGGTAATTATCGTTTTTCTGATTTACGAGCCGAGGGGGCTCTATCATCGCTGGCGAATCGGCAAAACGGCTTTTCGCATCTGGCCGTTTCCGCACATGTGAGGACCAATAAGGTGTTTTAGTGCTTTTGGCGGAAGATGGGTGTTTTTGAGTTTTATTACTAACTTTTGGCGATTGAAAATTGCCCATAATGCAGATGAATCGGGACTTCAGGTGCATGATAGTCAAATACCACCCTGGGTCTGATATATGTTCGTCATAGGAGTAGGCCTAGTCAACCAACCCCAAAGCAGAAAGGAGAGAAATCATGAGTAAAAGAAGCAAATCAATAGCAATTTTAATATTGGTTTCCCTGGCAATGATTATAGCGGCCCAATCGGTTCCGGCGGCCGAGTACACTGTAACGACCTCGGTTGATTACACGGGGCCATATGCGGTTATCATGCCGCCGTTTGAGACCAGCCGCAAGGCATTTTTTGCCTGGTGGAATGAAACCAAAGGCAAGGAACTGGGCATCACGGTGAAGACCAAGGCCTACGATATGCGCTATGATCCGAGTGTCGTGGCCAGCACCTGGCCCGGAATCCTGACCGGCGACAAACCCATCGCCCATATGGGGCTGGGTGGGCCGGATGTGGCGGCCTTGATGAAACGCCTCCCCAAAGACAAGGTCCCCATGATCATGTCGACAGCGACTTACGGATTTATCTGGCTGCCGAACATGTGGGTGTTTCAGCCGCGGCCGACCTACGCCCATGAAGCCGCCGGTTTTTTTAACTGGGTTCATGAAAATCAGATCAAAGACCGTCCGATTAAAATCGGTGCCATCAACTCCAAGGTTTCACCGGCTTACGTGGATATGATCAATGGCATCGAATCCTTCTGCAAGGCAACTTCCTGGGCGGAATGTGTCGGGACCGAATGGGTTCAGATGAAACCGGTTTCCCTGGTCAGTGAAGTCCGCCGGCTGTCACGCAAAAAACCGGATTTCATCTGGATTTCCACCAACACCACCCACGTAATCGGTGCCATCAAGGCCCAGAAGGAACTGGGCATTCATATACCCATCCTCGGCGCCACCCACGACGGCGTCCAGATGTCGACCATGGCATCCAAAGACATCAATCTGCTCGAAGGCCATTATGATTCCGGTGCGGTGGATCCGGCTGTTGACCCGAACGTGCCGGGGGCCAAGATTTACGCGGAATACTGCAAAAAGCTCGGTCTGGAGAACAAGTGGAGCATCGTTGCCGTTCAGGCCGCCATCATGGAAATACTGACTTTGCGGGCAGTGGAACGGGCAGCGGAAATGGTAGGCTCGGACAATATTACCGGAGAGGCTGTCTACAATGCCATGTATGCCAAACCGTTTACGGAAGAAGATCTCCTCGGCTTGGCATCGACCTTGACCTTTACCAAAGAAGCGCCGTTTTCCACCAGAGACCTCAAAGTAAAAGCGACAACGGTTACAAATGGAAAACAGATGCTTCTCAGTGAGGACTGGATACCCATCCCGGCCATCCCGAGCTGGGTGAAAAAGAAGTAGAGAAGAGGCATTGAATGCTCGAAATTAACAATATCGAAATGATTTACAACAAAGTCATCCTGGTATTAAAGGGCGTGTCATTGCAGGTTCCCGAGGGGGGCATTGTGGCTCTCCTCGGGGCCAACGGTGCCGGTAAGACATCCACCCTGAAATGCATTTCCGGCCTGGAACATGCCGAGGAAGGTGAGGTCACACGGGGCCAGATCCTGTTTGAGGGGCGCCAGATCGAGCAAATGGATCCGACCGAAATTGTACGGCTGGGCATTGTACAGGTCGTTGAAGGCCGCAAAGTTTTGGAACACCTCACGGTGGAGCAAAACCTTCTGGTGGGCTCTCATTTACGAAAGGAAATCGATGCCGTCAGAAATGATATCAATCTGGTGTATCGCTACTTCCCGGCACTGAAGAATCTTCGCAACAACACCTCCGGGTATCTGTCCGGCGGTGAGCAGCAGATGCTGGTGGTGGGCCGCGCCTTGATGGCACGGCCCAAGCTGATGATTCTCGATGAACCTTCCCTCGGTTTGTCGCCCCTGCTCGTCAAGGAAATATTCCAGGTGCTGAAAGAATTAAATGAGAAGGAAGGGATCACGCTTTTGCTGGTGGAGCAGAATGTCAAAATAGCGCTTTCCATCGCCCAGCATGCCTACATCATGGAAAACGGGCGCATCGTTCTGGATGGAACTGCGCAAGAGTTGCTGCAAAATGAAGACATCAAGGAGTTTTATCTCGGATTGAATTTATCAGGCGGACGCCGCAGTTATCGCAATGTAAAGCATTACAAGCGCCGCAAGCGCTGGCTGGGGTAGGCAAGACCCGGCGAAAAGCATCCTCTGAAGAGGGCTCCTGAACGATGCAATTGAGGTATTAAAAAACCGCAGTGTTTTGAAACTAAGGGGAATGTGATGGAGTTAAAGGATAAGGTTGCCGTCGTAACCGGAGGGGCCTCCGGTCTGGGAGAGGCCTGCGTGCGCCGGTTTGTGGAAGAGGGCGCCAAGGCCGGTATTTTCGATGTTGACGAAGATAAAGGCCAGCGCCTGGTCGATGAACTGGGTGAGAAGGTGATATTCTGCCGAACCGACGTTACCAGCGAAGAAAGTGTTCAGGCTGCCGTGGATAAAACGGCCGGGGAATTCGGCGGCATTCATGTCGTCGTCAACTGTGCCGGTGTCGGAACCGCGGCCAAAGTGCTGGGAAAAAAAGGCCCTATGGCATTGGAGCATTTTAACAAAGTTGTGCAGATCAATCTGACCGGCACGCTGAACGTGATTCGGCTGGCAGCTGCCAAAATGATCGAGAATACACCCGATGCGGATGGTGAAAAGGGTGTTGTGATCAACACGGCTTCGGCCGCCGCCTATGACGGCCAGATCGGCCAGGCGGCCTACAGTGCTTCCAAAGCCGGTGTCGTCGGCATGACTTTGCCCATCGCACGCGAATTTGCCGACTACGGTATCCGGGTGATGACGATTGCGCCCGGCTTGTTTAAGACGCCCATGCTGGAGAGCCTGCCGGAAAAAGTTCAAGCGGCGCTGGGGCAAATGGTGCCTTTTCCCAAACGCCTCGGAAAGCCGTCGGAGTTCGCCTGGCTTGCCGGAGACATCGTTAAGAATCCAATGCTGAACGGGGAAACCATCAGGTTGGATGGGGCCATTAGGATGGCGGCAAAGTAGAACCCTAATTGAGCGAAGCGCAATTAGCCGGTATTGGTTTTGTGGTCTTGAGCAGCTCATTTTACCCCAACGTTGCAAAAGCCGGAGGGCTTCAGAGGCAAGGCGTCTGAGGGTGAAGGCGAGCGAGCTACACCCTTCGGGCTCGCTCGCCTGCCCAAC
>CACVKW010001559.1 GCA_902749685.1 Olavius sp. associated proteobacterium Delta 1
GGATACTGGATGTCGTTGAAATTCACCGATAGTGTCCTGTTAGATATCCAGCATCGAGTATCAAGCATCCAGCATCAGCCCAGAAAAAGCAACGATCTCAGGCATAACGGCCAGGCTAGATGATAAGAATTTATGCAATGTTAGGGTTAAATAAGCTTTCGCGTCTAAGTCAACTATGACTACATAGCTATAAATTTATTGAAAATTAGTGCCGGCTATTATCCCCATCCACCCGCGAAAGCTCCCGGTAATATTCTTGCACCTGATTCCGGTATGGGGTGGGCACGGTTTCTTCCGGCGCCGCAAAGACGTTTCTCTTCAGCTGACTGCCATCTGCCTCTGCCCGCAGTGTTGACTCCAGTTCCCTGACCGGTGCCAGCAGTTTTTTCCAGAGATCGGGCTGTGACAGGAAGTCTTCGATCTCATTTTGGGTCAATTTACGCTGAATCGAGCGGGCGTCGATCCCCCAGCGTTCGCCGCGCACCCATGGCTGGACAAGCCCTTGGGCGTGGCGGCGGCTGCGCTGCAGGCCCTGCTGCATTCGCTCCAGCGAGCTGCTGTCGTCGTCTTCCGGCGCCCGTTTCATCTGCCCATCCGGCTGCGGATCCATGCCGGACAAACTGCGCTGCTGCCGGGCGATGCCCCGTTTCAGCGCCGCGGTATCTTTTTGAAGACTTTCGAGCTCTCGACGCAATCTCCCGGCGTCATCAGCAGCCTGCCGGATCTGTTCATCCCGCGAGCGTGGGGCCGGGCGGTCGAGATTGGACAGCTGTTTGCTTACCCGCTCAATGGACTGCTCGATCTTCTTTTCGGCATCCATGGCAAGGCTCAGCCACCCGTTTTCGAGCAGCTTGCGGCTTTCTTCGATACGTCCGTTTACCCCTTCGATCTTCAGGCTGCGCAGGGTCGCCACAGCCCGGTCGGCAATATCCGGTTGATCCGCCCGCCCCCTTCGCCCGATGGTTTGCAACATGGCTTCGGCGTCGGCTAATTCTGCCTGCATCTTCTCCTTATCGGCGAGCACTTCTTTTGTTTCGCGGAGGGTCCGGGCTTCGGCCGGCGGGGATTGGCTCTCATTTCCATCCTTCAGCGCTTGCAGCCTTTGCAGGACCTGCTGCTCCTGACGGTTCAATGCCTGTGCTTTTTTCTTCAGGGCATCGACCAGGTTGGATACCGTCGCCGCCTGGTCAAGGCGCATCTCCTTTTCCTGGTCACGCAGCTGCTCAAAGGCTTGCCGGCCCTTGGTCAAGGCGCTGCCCGGGTCCTGTCGGCCCAGGTTGCGCTCGGCTTCCTGCATCCGTCGGGCAGCGTCTTGCAGCTGCCGCTGGCGGTCGGACCATTGCCGCAAACCGTCTTGCCGCGCAAGCCGTGACATCCGGCGGGATAATTCCTGCGCCTCACGTCTCAATTCTTCCTGCTCGCGACGGAGTTCCTCCAGGCGTCGTCTTCTTTGGTCGGCGGTCATACGGTCCTGACGGCGCGCGAGATCCTTCTGTCCCCGGTTTAAACGTTCCTGGCGCCGGGCGAGATCCCGCAGTTTCTCCAGGGTATCATCTTTCTGACTGCCCGGCCGGGCGCCGGCGGCTTGCTTAGGAATTTCATAGCGGTTTTCCAGGCGGCCCATTTCCATTTCAAAAAGTTCCTTGAGGTCCTCACGCTCACGATTCGATTGGCTTGCGCCGCCACCGCCGCCGCGACTGCGTGCCATCTGAATATTGGTGTTGCGACTTTCGGATTCAGCTTTCATGATTGCCTGCAGCGCCGACTGCTCCGGGCCGAGGGCTTTTTCCAACTGCCGCGTCGTCAGTTGTCCAAGGGCCGCCTCCATATGGCTGACGGCCTGTTGCAGGTGATTGACGGCACGCTGATAACTTTCGTCGGAGAATGACATCCGTTCCGACAGCCGCCGCAGCGACAACTGCGCGCGCTGCATGACCTGTCGTTGAGAATCGGTGATGGTCGTAAGATATTCTTCAAACCTTGCAGGGTTGATCCCTTTTTGCTGTTTCAACAATTTCCAGGTGGCGGCGATAATCCGCTTCTGGTTTTCGACCAGAGCGCTGGGGGATTGGCCGCCGCCCCCCGACCCGCCCCCACCGCCTGCCTGCTGCGAGGCGCGGCGAAAAGCTTCGTCCGTCGGTACGATTTCCAGAAAGTAAATGTCGGAAACAATTTCAGCGCCGCCCTTCAGACCGTTGTTATCCCGTACGGTGAGATAATAGAATACGAAATCACCCGGCTTGACTTCCAGATCCTCCAGATACAGGGTCGTCTGGCCCTGTAAGCTGACCTGCAACGGTTCATTCTGCGCCGCCAAAAAATCAATTGCCCGATTCTCACCGCCGGCCGCCATGTAATTCAACGCAAATCCCGTCAGCCCGTAATCGTCTTCAGCGGCGGCAACCATCGCGACCTCTTCAAGGGACATCACCCGTCTGTCCCGGCCGGGTCGGATCAGCGTCGCCGTCGGCGGGGCGTCCGGTACGGACCGCACGAAATACTCGTATGGATCTTCATTTGCCATCTGTTCCGTGTCGATCACGTTAATGGTATAGGTCGCATCCCTGGTGACGACGAAAGCGCCGCTGGCGATGGTCCGCCTGGCACTGTCCGCTGCGAGTTCAAGGGTTGTTCCATCGCCGAAGTGGACCGCTGCGTTTTGCACCGCCTTGTTGAAGGCGGCATGCAATGTGATTCGGGTTCCCTGCGGTGCGATCACGTCACCGCCATTCTTGACCGTCTTGTTTTTCAGACCGGTATATTGCGGGTAGACGTAATCCACGTCAATCTGCTCGACTCGCGGCAGGTCAAAAACAGAAATCCTGTGCCGCTCTGAACGTTGATCACCGATGTCGACGTAATAGGCCACGTCTTTTGACACCGCCGCCAAAAAATACACATAGGTATTTTCAGCTCCCTGCCGCGTCATCGGGATTCGGCTCCAATTGACCGAATCGGTTTGAAGATAAACATCCACTTGTTTGGGGACGGTATTTTCGATCCGTGCGATGAGCAGGACATCGTTGCCGCGCAGAATTTTTATCGTCCCCGGTGTCACCGTCAGCCCGACCGGCAGGGCCGCGGTTTCCTGCGCTTGTGCCCAGGGCATAATGATCCGCATGCCGGCCAGCGAAAAATCGTTGAACGTCCGCAGGGCAAAAAACAAACCACAGAGCACCAGCAGAGCGGCGGCCGCCGCCGGCCAGGCACTGCGGATGGATGCCACCCGGCCGGTGTCTAATCTGCGAAGCTGCATCAGCGTATCTTCCCACAACCGCTCCACCAGCGGTGAGGCGCCAGCCGCTGGTTTTTTCTCGCCGAATTCCAGCGCCGTGAGGAGGCGTTGTTCAAGCTCCGGAATGTGCTCGTCAATATAGTGGGCGAGTCGCCGCTCGTCTCTGCCCGTTTGCCGTTGGATGTGAATGCAGCGCCATGCGAGGGCTCCGGCTGCGACCACCAGGATCCCCGTCAGCGCGATGCGCCCGGCCGTGGGCAACCCCAGCATCATCTCCAAAAGCCCGAGCACCGCAAACAGGGTCGCCAACAGAGCAAAGCCCAAACTGATTTCCCGCAGGCCCAACAGACGCGCCCGGCGTCGCTGAATCCGGCGGATATTTTCCCGTAGCTCATCAATTGAAGTTGAAGACATGTTTTATTCCCCGATTGAAAACCCAGTCCTCTGAGTTGAGTTACTGATGACTGACGCTTCCGGCAACCCAGTATACCCTAACATTGTATAAATTCTTGTCATCTAGCCTGGTCGTTATGCCTGAGATCGTTGCTTTTTCCGGGCTGATGCTGGATGCTGGATACTCGATGCTGGATATCTCTCAGGACACTATCGGTGAATTTCAACGACA
>CACVKW010001560.1 GCA_902749685.1 Olavius sp. associated proteobacterium Delta 1
CTTTCACTCTTGTCCAAAAACGGGTTTAGAATGAGTCATAAAGTGAGTAATAATACGAGTCATTGAAAAAAATCCTCCTTATATGTAGGGTGGTTGTTAA
>CACVKW010001561.1 GCA_902749685.1 Olavius sp. associated proteobacterium Delta 1
AATTAACAACCACCCTACATATAAGGAGGATTTTTTTCAATGACTCGTATTATTACTCACTTTATGACTCATTCTAAACCCGTTTTTGGACAAGAGTGTC
>CACVKW010001562.1 GCA_902749685.1 Olavius sp. associated proteobacterium Delta 1
AAATTAACAACCACCCTACATATAAGGAGGATTTTTTTCAATGACTCGTATTATTACTCACTTTATGACTCATTCTAAACCCGTTTTTGGACAAGAGTGT
>CACVKW010001563.1 GCA_902749685.1 Olavius sp. associated proteobacterium Delta 1
ATACCTGAATTTTAAAAACAACAAACATCGGCCGAGATCAATTATGAAAAATTAACCTCGCAAAGTTCGAAGAAGATATTTTCGTGCAAAATTCAGGTAATA
>CACVKW010001564.1 GCA_902749685.1 Olavius sp. associated proteobacterium Delta 1
TAAGCCGTCCCGACAAGATGCAGGCCAAGGTCATTGAGGATAAAGTTGTTGCTAAGGAGCGCAAAAAAGAATTTGAAATCAGCCGGATCAGTCGTTTCCAATACCGCACGCGCTATTTTACGGATTCGGGCATCATCGGTTCAAAGGAATTCGTGGCTGAAAATTACCAGCGATTTAGGCATCTATTTCACTCAAAGCA
>CACVKW010001565.1 GCA_902749685.1 Olavius sp. associated proteobacterium Delta 1
CTTGCCCGTTATCTTAGGGGCGGTCCGATTTCAAACAGCCGGATTATCAAGGTTGCCGATAACAAGGTCACTTTTAACATCGGTCGAAAAAAGCGTGAATTCATGACGCTTGCCATCGATGAATTCATTGAACGATTCCTGCGGCATGTCCCCCATCCCAATGCCATTTTCGTTCGCTCTTACGGATTATATTCCGCAAACAAGAAGGGCGAATTGGAAAAATGCCGTGAGTTGCTGGGCCAGGATCTGATCGCGGAGCCGCAGCCAATCCAATGGCAGGATTGTTTTGAAGACAGCAACGATCATCCTGAGCTGTGCCCGGTCTGCGGCAAGCGTTTGGTGATGAGCTCAATGGTTAAACCCTCCGGCATGATACCCCACCAGGGTGCTCCTGCGCCTTTACTGATGACGTATCTCAAAGAGGCTGCATAATGTTCTCATGGCCAAGGTTTCTCCTTGACGCCCGCCCATACCTGTTGTTAAAATCACACAAAACAGCAACATAAGCTTTTTATCTGCGCGAATTGCAAAAAAAGGATGTCTTCGCTGCAGTTTTGAATATGGGGCCGGCGACAATCCACTTCCAAAATCGATTTTTCTGCAAACCCGCATGCCATTGAGTCCCCATAGCGCGAAGTGCATCGCAATCAACCCGCGCTTTGTCCATCGGGATAGGAAGGAGCCTCACAGCTCCTCCCTCCCACACCACCTTGCATCCGCCTCCGGCGGACTGCGCGGTTCGGCTGATCAGGCAAGTTCAGCTCCAGGGGAACAAAAGTCCAAGTGATTTGAAGTGTTTGTCAGGTAAGGCGATATTAACCCATTTTACTTTGCTCATCCGCCAGGGGCCTTTACGGGCACAGCCTGTTGTGACGGCATAGTTTCGGGACACTCCTCTTTTCAGAAGTTCCCTTACACGGGTTTTGCGGTTCATCCATTGCTTCCAGACCACCACCCGAAGTCGGCGTCTGATCCAATGAGTCAATGGACGTAGGCGGTTGAACGATTCGGTCAATCGGTAATAGTTCCACCAACCGCTAATGAACTGTTTCAGTTCATCGATCACCTGGAAAAGGCTGCGCCCACGGCGGCGGGCGGTAATTTCACGCACGCGCTGCTTAAAGCGCTTGATCGTTTTCCAGTGGATACGGATCTTGGGATTTTTGCGTGAATTTGTCAGGCAAAATCCAAGGTACTTGCGTTCCCACGGCCGACCTATGGCGCTCTTTTCCCGGTTTACCTTCAGCCGCAATTTCTTTTCGATAAAACGGCTGACACTTTGCATTACTCGGCTCCCTGCCCGTCTGCTTCTGACAAAGATGACACAGTCATCGGCATAACGGACAAAGCTCAGTCCACGCTTTTGAAGCTCTTTGTCAAGTTCATCCAGAACGATATTGGATAAAATCGGCGAAAGCGGCCCACCCTGGGGGGTACCTTTTTCTGTCGGCTGCTCGAGGCCGCCGATCATGACGCCGGAATTCAGAAAACTGCGGATGAGTTTCAATACGCGTTTGTCCTTAACCCGCGTTGCCAGACGTGCCAACAGGCGGTCATGGTTTACGCGGTCGAAAAATTTGGACAAATCGATGTCCACCACATAGCGCAGTCCAGAGTTGATAAATTCACGATATTTGCCAATGGCGTCATGTGCTGAGCGCTTCGGGCGGAACCCAAAGCTATGCTCACTGAAGGTATGATCCCAGATTCTATTAAAGATCCGGGCCACTGCTTGTTGGATCACCCGGTCTAACACAGTTGGAATTCCTAATAAGCGAACTCCGCCGGGCTTGGGAATTTGTTTCCTTCGCACCGGCATGGGCGTGTAGGTTCCATCCAACAAGGCCTTTTCAATCTTTGTCCAATGACGTTTGAGGTACCTCTTAATCTTGCGCACGGTCATGCCGTCCACACCCGGGGCACCCTTATTCTTGATCACGCGCTTAATCGCGCTTTTGATGTTGTTCCGCTCACAGATGGCCTCCATGAGCCGCAGCTGACTTGTCGGGGTTTCGAAACGATGTGGCGCAATAAACTCTTCATACGTCTGATGCAATGAACTCATTAGACACACCTCCTATTCCCGCTCTCATTTACCCCTGCCATTCGGCAGGCGGCACCGTTCGGGCCTTGATCCGCCTTCGGCGGACTTAATATGCCCTCTGCTGACTCCCGTTACGTGATGGGCTCACCTTGCGGTCTGCTCACTCGATCGTCGGTTTGCTGTTGTTGCATGCCTATCTTTGTGTTCCCGACTCCTTTCGGAGTCAGGCTCGACGGTGGTCAGGACGCGATGACCCACCGGCGCCGGGGTTTTGGTCGACCGGTTCTCCCTGGTACTCCGGTTATATTTTCAGCAGTGCCAACTTTCGAGACGTAACGGGTCTCCCGGGGTAAGCATCGGCTACTTTCAGTCCGCCTCTGGCGGATCAGATATACGGAGTACGTCAACGACGGATAGAGGACTTTGTCCTGTGTTGCGGACTCGTCCCGACCATACACCGCCTCATATCTGCCTGCCCTCTACCTTGCGGTACGGGGCATACCTGTTCGTCGACCCGCGCTTTTGCCTCCAGCTTCCTTCAGGCGCACATTGCTGCACCACCCTTGCCTTCGGCTACCCTTCGCCTCCGTCAGGCTGGGTCTGGACTTTGCCTGATACGCGTGTCATAATATCAGACAGCACCATTTAGCAGCCGGGCCAAGCCCGGCACACAACCAGGGGATGATACGGAAATTGGGGGCCGCTTAGGGTAATCCAAACGGTGTGACATTTTAGGAAGATCATCTTTAACCGATCGGAATCTCTGTTTACCCCCAATTCCGCATATCCCTAAAACGTTCTGCTTAAAATATACTATTGACTGATTGTATATATTGACGGTATACACAATAAATGGTCAAACCAAACAAAATATTGGTTAATTGCACCGGTTTCGAATGGGACCATGGTAATATCACCAAGAATTGGGACAAACATGATGTATCAGCCATAGAATGCGAGCAAATTTTCTTTAATAAACCGCTAATTGTCAAACGCGATAGCAAGCATTTCAAATTGGAAAATAGATATTATGCCCTTGGTCGAACCGATATGAATCGACTGCTATTTGCTGTATTCACTGTTCGAAACGAAAAAATAAGAATCATTTCAGCACGGGACATGACAGTTCCGGAGATGGAGAGATATCAAAGATGAAAAAGAAAATACCAAAATTCAAAACAGAGGTTGAAGAACGCAAATTTTGGCAACAAAATGATTCTTCGGAGTATATCGATTGGGCCGATGCTGAAGAGGTTGTTTTACCTCGGCTAAAGCCTTCAACCCGAAAAATATCAATTCGTCTTCCTGAATCTATGATTGAAGAATTAAAAGTTCTTGCAAATAAACGCGATGTTCCCTACCAATCGCTGTTAAAAATATTCCTTTCTGAGCGAATTAATTCTGAATTACATCAATAATTACAAAAGCAGCAGAACAACCCAATTCACCGGATGGTAACAGTTTAGTCCCCATGAAGAAACTATCTCGCTGGCAATGCAGCGGCTGTGGGCATCGCTATGATGAGTCATTATAAAGGGCGGCCTGAGCGGTGGTGGTATCTGAAGTAAATAAGGTTTGGAAAAATGCCAGCGGATGTTTGCCCTGTCGCTTGGCGGTCAACAGCAGACTAGGCAACACACTGTGAGAGTACGAACCCCCGATGGAACGGGTACCGAAGCAGATTTTTCTGAAAATCACCATATTTCTCAGTGACTGTTCGGCTTGATTGTTGGTAGGTTGGACATCGGGGTATTTGAGGAAAGAAAAAAGGCGATCATACTCCTTTTTGGGATCAAGCAGTCTTTTTCTCAGCGTTTCAGCTTTACCATCGGCAAGCGTACCAGTACATATTGTGTTCAAAGCTGAATAAAGGCGACGTTGGAGAGCATCTGATTTATTTTGGCAGAAGTAACTGCTATTGAATTTTTGCCCGAGTTCACATGCCTTTTTAAACAAGGTTTCGATCGCGTTGCAAAACCGGATAGATCTTTTGTCGCGGTATCTTGGTTTTCTCATCAAGATTTCCTGTCTGATCTCTTTGGCCTTGCGGATTAAATGTACCAGGCAAGTTTGGCGGTCTTTGGCATTAACGGCATTGTAAGCGGCATATCCATCGGCATGCAAGACACCGTCGAACTGATCACCTAAAATTGATTGAGCCACTTGCGATGAACGATGGCGATCAATCAGATGAAAGGCCAGTTGGTCATTTCCAGCATACCAGACAAATTGATTGATACCATCTTCGCGCCAATGAGTTTCGTCGGCATGCGCGTAAGCGGCGGCACGAACTTTTTGCTTTAAATCCTCATAAAGCGGCTGACCTTTTTTGGTGGCGGTACGGTCAAAGTTCATCGCCGAGGCGGGAACAAAAGGCATATCAAAGAATACATCAAAGAGCTATTTTACTTTGCGGTAGGGAAGATTTAGACCATATCGCAAAAAAATGGCGGCCGCCTTTGTGGTAGGGCCAATGTGGCAGTTAAGCAGTTCGCCTTCAGCGACTTGAATGACATTGCGACGACACTTCGGGCACTGGGCTTGACGGTGCCTGAAATTGATCACATGAGTGCGCGGCTGAAGGATGATATCTTCTTGTAAGTGATCTTTTAATTCTTCAACCGGCGTTAGCTCGGTGCAAGCGCAATGGGGGCAAACTTCAGGTGCTGGGACAATTACTGTATTATCAATATGATCGGGTTTGCGACGATGCCAGCCCGGGTGTGCTTTGGGTGCACCACGCTTTTTGTTTTTTTTTGTTGCTGATTTGTCATTGGAGCTATTTTCTGAGCTTTGTTGCTTGCGCTTTTTGTTGGATTTAAACTGTCTTTGGTGCAGGGCCTTCAGCTTAGCCTTGAGTTCTTCATTTTCTTTTTCTAGTTTACCGATATATCCCAGAGCTTTTTCAAGTTGTTCTTGTTGAGTATCTCTGACCCTCCAATGTTCCAGATGTTCATCATGGGATCGTTGATATTCGTCAAAGACCCATTTGGTGGACAATCCTTGCAGATGAGGACAACAGTGCCGGTAGTTACACTCAAAATCCCACGGCGTTTGTTGATACCGGAACGGTGACATTTATTGTTTTGATTCCAGTTTTAGCAGTTCCCAGTTGACCTTAGACAGCTTTTGAATGAGCACTCGCACGCGTTTGTGTCGGTCGGTCATTTTTTTCACCTTGGGTACAAGCCCTTTGCGCACATAGCGGGTAACAGTTTTACCTTCAACTTTGGTGGTCAGGCTGTGATACATCATGGCAGGAGATCTGACGACCGTCCCCATGAGTAGGTCAAGATTTTTGCAGATTTGCTCTTTGAGTGAAGCCTGCTGTTTTCTAAGTAAATCGATCCTTCTCATATTTAAAGCCTTACTAATTAATGGTTCTAAATACGAGTATTATTACTCTTATTAAATGTCAAATAAAAAGAGTATATTAATTCAAAAATATACTCTTTTTATTACAAAACTACTAAACTGTTACACCGGATGCAAAAGGAAATAGGGGACGTTCCTCGGAATTACGGTTTACAAAATTGGATTTATTTGATACATGCTGGGCATGCCTCGAAAAGCCCGCATAGACCTGTGCGGCGTAGCTTCAGCGAAGACTTACGCCCCTGGAGCGCTGCACCATATCATTGTGAGGGGGATTAATCGAAGAAAGATTTTTTTCGATGATTGCGACCGTGATGATTTTTTGGATCGGCTTGGCGGTATCCTGTC
>CACVKW010001566.1 GCA_902749685.1 Olavius sp. associated proteobacterium Delta 1
GGTGAACGGTTTAACACCTTTAAATATTCTTTAAACTTAAACACCAGTTTATCGTTGTTCATGGGAGCACCTTTCTTCAGTATGATTATGACAGAGTGACCCGGTATGCATATGATGGTGTTTTATAAGGCAGGGCTTATATTACTTTTACCGGAATAAGCTCTTAGTTGACCCAAAATTGCCTGCAATCACCTGCAAATAAAGGCTTTACGACAATCAAGCCCTGCCCTCGTAGTGGCCTCGAACCGGGCTCGAAGTACCCTCGTAGTTACGATTCCAACCCTCGTAGTTGCGATTTTGCCCCTCGCAGTTGTCAGGCATCATCAACGATGCCGGCCTTTTTGGCTTTTTTCTTTAACTGCTCTATATCGGTAAGTCCGATGAGAAAGGGTTTTCCGTCTTCACCACCTCCGGTGTATACCAACTCGTAGACATATTCCTTACCCCGCCTGCCGACTGTAGAATAAATGTATTCCAATTCTTCAAGCTGGCGGATGTGGGTTCTGATCTGGAAGTCACTCCA
>CACVKW010001567.1 GCA_902749685.1 Olavius sp. associated proteobacterium Delta 1
ACCAACGGTTTAAACATCTGTTTTATTCAAAACATGAAAAGAAGCCCAAACCGATCAAAGGCTTGGAGGGGATGTACTCGTTGAAGCGACTGTCTGAAACGATATAAAACCATTTTCTGCGAGGATAGACCTATACGCGATATTACGTTTCGCCCAGGTCGCTTTTCCAAGGTCTTAACTGCCGACCCAGTTCTGGACCTTCAAACCTGGCACTCGTTGAAACTCTCGCTCGTTATTGGTCACAATAGTGAGAGCTGCCGCTTTGGCATGTGCGGCAATCCATAGATCGTTGTTACCGATAGGCTCCCCCGTGGACTCCAATGATGCACGGATAGCCCCATAAGTTATACCGGCACTCTCGGGTATTGGTAAAACAGGAATAAAGGTTTTGAACTCCTCCAGCAACTGCAAAACCTTTTTACGCTGCTGACTTTTCTCGGCACCAAATAGCAGTTCCCCCCACGTAATAACTGATATCGCAGCATCTCCAGCTTTAAGCTTTTGAAAACGCGCTAACACTTCCCTGGGCTTCTGACGCTGAATATAAATACAAATGTTGGTATCCAACAGATATCGAGTGGGCATCACAATCCCTCGCGATGCTGTGGCGGCGTATCCTGGCGACCTTCAGCAAAAAAATCCTCTGGAAGATTGGCCAGCAGCTCAAACGCCCGAGCCAACCCTTTGGCAGGTTCACGAAGCACAATTTCGTCGCCACGGCGGAAAATTTCAAGCTCCTTGCTCTCGACGGAAAATTCTTTGGGCAACCTGACTGCCTGACTATTTCCTGATTTAAAAACCCGAGTCGTTGTCATAGTATACTCCTTTTTGGGGGTCGAGTTTGTAACCCCCCTTTGACAATCGTAGAATACGCTTCTGTTAGTGTATACACGCTTAAGTATATACTTTTTAAACAAATTGTCAACTTATTAATATCGTGAGCCTATAAAATTTGAGCGACCATTTGTATGCAGAATGGGCTCAACCTTTCGCCGAGTTGGTCCGAATCCTGCCAAAGGCGCAAAAAAAGCAGGTCATGGTTATCGTAGAGCCACTACCTGCCTTTATTTCCGGGTACGCCCGATGCACACCGAAATATTATTAGAATTAGACGTGTAATCCCGCTTTGCGGGGGGAGAACCCTTCGACGAGCTCAGGATAAATTCGAGCCCCGCTTGAACTTCGGCGGGATTTCGCTGACGCTCAGCCTGCCGACTTGGTTCGAATTCTGCCGGTATCGTTGAAATAAAAAAGGCCGAGGTACGTTGTCGTACCACGACCTTTTTTAATTTTCTGGTACGCCCGGCAGGATTCGAACCTGCGGCCTACGGATTCGAAGTCCGGCGCTCTATCCAGCTGAGCTACGGGCGCACAAGTTGGAAGGCCATTGCAGATCAAATCAGCTGCAATGGCCTGCATTTTTTATGGGGTGAGTGATGGGACTTGAACCCACGACAACCGAGGCCACAACCCGGTGCTCTACCAACTGAGCTACACCCACCGTAAGCAATTTCGGATTTTAGATTTCGGATTCCAAGCGGAAATGGAAGGGATATTATTCCATTCGCATCCGTGTATCCTACCGAATCTTGCTAAATAGCAGATTGAGTCTTTTATATCAAGTGGAAAAAAACTAAATGTTGACGGTTTAATCCAACTAATATAATCATTTCTGATTGCTTCGCATTTTATGATTTGCCTAATATGTTAGATGCTTTATCGTATTTTTTAAGGCCAAAGCACCAATTACTAAATTAAAAACACGTCTCAATTAAAGACCATAATAAAACTATCAGACTTAATGGGGTAATATATTGAATCAATTTCAAATGTTTGTCATCAGAGCGGTACTTGGCCTTGTTGTTGCTGTTGTCATTACCCGAATGTTTACGGGGCGGATCTATATCCCGTACATTGCGGGACTGGCGATTATTCTGGTGGGTCTGGCATACTTCTCGGAATATTTGCGGCAACGCCGAGATAAATAAATCTCTCGCAAAGACGCTAAGGCGCTAGGATTCTCAAGATAATATTATGAATTTCTTTCGCGTACCAGGCGCCTTCGATTGATATTAATATTATGCTTTTTTCATTCAATCATAACAAAGATAGAATTTCGAAGGCAATTATGATACGCCATCGGAAAAAATAGGAGTTTAGGATCAGTGAAACAGATCATTCTCGGAACGGCGGGACACATTGATCACGGTAAAACCAGCCTGATAAAGGCGGTCACCGGCATTGATACGGACCGGCTCAAAGAAGAAAAGGAGCGCGGTATCACCATTGAGCTGGGGTTTGCATCCCTGGATTTGCCAAGCGGGGAGCATCTTGGCATCGTCGATGTTCCCGGCCATGAAAAATTTGTCAAAAACATGGTGGCCGGCGCCACCGGCATCGACATCGTGGCCATGGTCATCGCGGCCGATGAGGGTGTCATGCCCCAGACCCGGGAGCACATGGAAATATGTACTCTGCTGGGGGTCCAGCACGGGCTGATCGCCATGACGAAAACGGATATGGTAGATGAGGAGTGGCTGGAGCTGGCCCTGGAAGATATCCGTGAATTCAGTCAAGGCACATTTTTAGAAGACGCGCCTATCCTGCCGGTATCTTCGATGACCGGCCAGGGTATTCCCGAGTTGATCAGTGCCCTTGATGAAATTGCCGGACAAATTCCCCAGCGCCGCCCGTCCAATTTGTTCCGTTTGCCGATTGATCGAGTTTTTACCATGAAAGGATTTGGTACCGTGATTACCGGATCTCTGGTTTCGGGCAAAATAGAAGTGGGCGAGACCATCATGATATACCCTTCGGGAATCACGTCCAAGGTCAGGGGCATCCAGGTTCACAATCAAAGTGCCAATGAAGCTGACGCCGGGATGCGTACAGCCATCAATTTCCAGGGACTCGACAAGGCGGCAGTCAATCGCGGTGAAGTATTGTCTACTCCCAAGGCGCTGGTGAATAGCTACATGGTGGATGTCTCATTTCATTATCTGACCAGCAATCAAAAACCGCTAAAGAACCGCACCCTGGTGCGATTTCACACCGGCACCAGCGAGGTGATGGGCTATCTGATACTGCTTGAGCAGGAGGAGCTTCCGCCCGGGCAAACAGTCGTGGCTCAGCTGCGCCTCGACTCACCGGTGGCAATCGTCAAAGACGATCGGTTTGTTGTCCGCAGCTATTCGCCGGTGCGGACGATCGGCGGCGGCTATGTATTAAATCCGGCCCCCCAGAAGCATAAGCGTTTGAAACCGGAAATCATTCAGGGACTGCAGGACCTGACCAACAATGATCCCGCTGTAATTATCTCTTATCACATTGAACAGGCGGGATATCGCGGGGTTTCCTTTTCTCATCTGAAGATCATGACCAACCTGCCCGACAAACAGCTTGATACCCAACTGCAGCATCTGTTGTCCCAAAAAACAATCCTTCAAACAGACAAGGAAAATCGAATATTCATCCATCAATTTACCTTTGACACGTTAAAACAAAAATTCACCGAACACCTGACGGACTACCACAGCACCAATCCCCTCAAAGCAGGGATGCCCAAAGAAGAGCTAAAATCCAAATTCCCACTGCTAACCGACTCCAAGCTGTTCAATCAGGTTCTCAACCAGATGATTAAGGGCCAGCAAATCGTCCAAGAGGAAAACACCGTACGGCTGGAGAATCACCGAGTCTTTTTGGGTCAGGATCAGGCAGATATACGCCTTAAAATTATAAAAACCTATCAAAACGGTGGACTGCAGCCGCCATATTTTCGCGACGTCACCAAGGAGTTGGATGCGGACCCCAAACACGTCCAGGATGTGCTGATGCTGCTGGTAGAAGAAGGTCAAATCATCAAAACCAAAGACGATCTTTTTTTTGATACCGGGGCTGTCGAGAATTTAAAAACGAGGCTGGTTGAATTCCTTAAATCCAATGGTGAGATTACCACGCCCCAGTTTAAAGAGATGACCGGTGTTTCCCGCAAATTTGTCATTCCCTTGATCGAATATTTTGATGCGAAAAATGTAACGCTGCGGGTGGGGGACAGTCGGAAGCTGCGCAAAGGCTAAAAAAAAGTCGGAAGTTGGAAAGATAAAGCATAGGGCACAGCGCATGGTGCATAGAGCGGAGCGCAGAGGGCATGACGCGGTAATTGGTTTCAAGTCTCAAGAGGGTGAGGTTCGGGGTTGGAACGAATAGCGTCTGGTAGCATGGTGTATGGAGCAAAGGGAGTTTAATTCGGAAGTCGGAATGGGGAATGCGGAGTGAGGGAAAATAGAATGTTTTATTCGTTCTATAAATTCCGATGAAATGCGCTGCGCTGATACTATTTATATTTCATGGTATTTGATAGGTTTTAATTCATTAACAGCAGACCGGACTTCGCTTTAAGCTACGATGCAGCAAACACACACGGACTACAATCTCTTTTTGCCCTAAGCCTTTCGCCTTGAGCCGACCCTTCAGGGCCAATCCTGACTGGTAAACTCCGCCGTGATACTGTCAAGCATGACCATTCCTTTTGTGGTTAGGGCACAGTGGGTTTTGGTAACTTTTAATAGTTTATTTCTTTTATATTCTTCAATAGTCTCGCGGAAAGTCTTAGAAAAATCTATTTCAAACCTGCGCTCGAAATCGGCGAGATCAATGCCATGCGTGGTTCTGAATCCAAGATAAATGGCCTCCATGATTATCTGTTCGCGGGTAAGCTTTTCTTTTTCTGCTATCGGTAACTTACCGTGCCGGATATCCTGTAAATATTTTTCGATACTGTGGTGGTTCCAATGACGCTCAGGTTCCGGGTATGAGTGGGCCGAGGGACCGAGGCCGATGTATGGTGCATGGGACCAGTATTTACTGTTATGCCGGGATACCCAGGGCTCACTGTCATATTCAGCCTGGCGGGCAAAGTTGGATACCTCGTAGTGGAGATAACCGTGATTTGTCAGATGATCGACGGTGGTTTTAAACAATTTACGGAGATTTTCATCGGTCGGCAGACGAATTCGTCCGGCCATCAATTCCCTGTCCAGCGGTGTGCCGGATTCGCGGGTCAATATGTAGCAGGAAAGGTGCTCGGGATTAAATTGAACCGCCTGATCCAAATCATACAGCCAGCAGCTTTCATCCTGCTCCGGCAGCCCGTATATTAGATCCAGCCCAATGTTATCAAAACCAGCCTGTCGCGCCCAATCTATCGATGAAAGGGCCTCCTCTCTAGAATGTATCCGGCCAAGAAATAAAAGATTTTCTTCCTGAAACGATTGAATACCGATGTTCAGACGGTTGACGCCGGATTGGTGATACCGACGGAAATCTTCAAGGGAAACGGTTGCCGGATTCACCTCAACTGTAACTTCCGCCTCGGGTCGGATGTCAAAATGTATAAAGGCTGCGGCAATGATGTGCTCGATGGCTGCAGCACCCAGCACCGACGGTGTTCCACCGCCGATATAAAGTGTATCGAATGTGAGCGTCGTGCGACCGGCCATTCCCATTTCACGCTCAAGGGCAGCTAAAAATGGGCCCGTATTCGTGAGGTCGGTAATGGAGTAAAAGTCACAATAAAGGCACTTTTCCGCGCAGAATGGAATATGGATGTATAGACCAGCTAATTGCGATCGATTTGGATTCATTGCTAAAACTTAGATCAGATATCTGAATTTAAAAAATTCACCGCAGGCGCAAAGAGCGCAGAGAAGATCATATTTTTAGCTTTCCGTTGAGATGACGGAAAGCTAAAATCATCAGCCCTATCGGGCACGAAGATAAATTCTTATGTGATTACCAAACTGATTCATAAAAAGGGATAGCCAACAGTTTGCTCATATGAATAATAAGGCGAAATTGTTTTAAAATATTTATGATTACTTCAGTTTCCTTTCAGAAATGAGGGATTTTTCTGATGTGCAAGGCCGCACAAGGTTTTGCGAGGAGGCGTACTCGTAGTACGTCGACGACGCAAATCCGCGGAGAACGCAGCAGATCTGGAAAATAACCATTTCTGAAAGGAAACTATTTCCAGCCCGCTATTAGGTGAAGATGCAGATGAAAAATTACCTGCCCCCCGCCCCTCTCGACATTAATAAACAGACGGTAACCGGATTCGGCGACACCGCGTTGAACAGCCAGTTCCTTGGCCACCATGATCATTTCCGACAGGATGGGCTGATCTGCTTCAGTCAGGTCGTTAATACTGCGGATATGCTTTTTGGGGACAATCAAAAGATGAACCGGCGCCGCAGGGTTGATGTCTTTGAACACCACGAGGGTATCGTTTTCGAACAAGAACTCGGTGGATGTTTGTCCGCTTGAAATTTGACAGAACAGGCAAGCTTGCCCCATAACCAGTGATTCTCCGTTTGGCACTTCGCAGTACCAGATCGAGGTCTTTTGACGATGTTGATTGAATTATGGTATTTTAAGTTACAAAAGAACAATCACGCTTTTTGCGTGTAAAAAATGATTGATATAATCTTAAATGTAACGTTTTTGCAATTTTGAGAAAGAATCTTCTCGCCAAGCCGCAAAGCACTATTTTATGGCTACTAAATTATGGCCCGCCTAGTAAAAGGACCATTTGCCTTGCAGTGTAACGCCTTTTAATGCCTCAGCAAGTTCATCCAGGTAGTGAGCCCTGGATATTTCCCGGGCGCCGAAGCGGGTCAAATGAGCAGTGGTAATTTGACAGTCTATGAAGGCGAAATCGAGCAGCTTAAGATGTTCTACCAGCGCGACCAGTGCGACCTTGGAGGCATTCGTTACCCGGGTAAACATCGACTCGCCGAAAAAGCATTTGCCCAGTGACACGCCGTATAGCCCGCCGGCCAGGCAATTGTCTTGCCAGACCTCAACGGAGTGCGCAAAGCCTGATTCGTGAAGTCGGCAGTAGGCCTGGGCCATGTCATCCACTATCCAGGTTCCCTCATGATTTTCCAGACGCACCTGGGCGCATTCACTGATCACCTCCTGGAAGGCGCGATCCATTGTTACCTCGAAAACATCCTGCTTAAAAACCTTTTTTAAAGACCTGGAAATTTTCAATTCAGCCGGATAGAGCACCAGACGGGGGTCGGGGGACCACCATAGAATCGGTTCACCTTCCGAATACCAGGGGAAGATGCCGTTGCCGTAAGCGAGCAGCAGACGATTGGGGCTCAGATCACCGCCAATTGCCAGCAGACCTTCTTTGGAGGCCAGATATGGGGATGGAAAAATATGATCTTCAGATAGCTGATAGACGGGCATTGAATTTCGGAATGCGGATTTATCGAAAAGTCTCTCGTAAAGACGCTAAGACACCAAGATTGCTTGAAAAATTAGGTTTTTAGATATTTTTTCTTAGCGAGCATTGCAACTTTGCATGATACAAAAAAGTTTTGCCGCAAATTGAAAAAATCATATTCCGAAAGGAACTACCTTCCCATTTCCACAATCAACCGCTAGTTATAGTCGAAGACGAGTTCATCATCCTTCAGGTCAACGTGCACCAGACCGCCTTTTTGCATCCGGCCGAACAAAATCTCATCCGAAAGGCTGTCTTTGATTTCCGTTTGGATGACGCGCGCCAGGGGCCTTGCACCGTATTGCGGATCGTAGCCTTTTTGGGCCAGCCAGGTTCGCACCGCCGGCGATATGGTCAAAGCAACTTTTTTGGCACCCAGCTGCACGTTTATCTCCGCCATGAACTTGTCGACCACCTTTTCCATGATATCCAAATCGAGAGAATTAAAATTGATAATCTCATCCAACCGATTGCGAAACTCCGGGCTGAACATTTTTTCAATGGCCTTAATGCCCTTGGAAGCCGTGTCTTTGTGCACATCTCCGAAACCAATGGTCTGCTGACTCATCTCGCGTGTGCCGGCATTGGAGGTCATCATCAGGATGACATTTCTAAAATCCGCTTTTTTGCCGTTATTATCCGTCAGCGTGGCATGATCCATCACCTGCAGCAGGATGTTAAACAGATCCGGATGGGCCTTTTCAATTTCATCCAGCAATAGCACCGAGTGTGGGTGTTTGCGAACTCCATCGGTCAGCAGTCCGCCCTGATCAAAACCGATGTAGCCGGGCGGTGCACCAATCAGACGCGCCACGGCATGCTTTTCCATGTATTCGCTCATATCATAGCGCATGAACTCCACCCCCAGGATCATGGCTACCTGGCGTGTGACCTCGGTCTTGCCGACACCCGTGGGTCCGGTAAACAGGAAGCAGCCGACCGGTCTTTCAGGGGTACCCAAACCGGCCCGTGAACGCTTAATCGAAGTCACCAGGGCTTTAATGGCATCATCCTGGCCGAAAACGACCTTTTTGAGGCCGTCTTGCAGTTTTTCCAGTTTGGTGCGGTCCGAGGTGGATACACTCTGAGTCGGTATGCGCGCCATTTTGGCCACAATTTTTTCAATGTCCGCCGGGTTGATTTTCTTGCGGGATGAAGCACCGGAAAGCCTGACGAAGGCGCCGGCTTCATCAATCACGTCAATGGCTTTGTCCGGCAGATAACGATCATTAATGAATTTGGCCGACAGTTCGGCCGCCGCTTTCAAAGCCGGATCGGTATAGACAATTCCGTGGTGCTCCTCGTAGCGGGAACGCAGTCCTTTGAGTATCTTGACGGTTTCCGCAACCGGGGGTTCAAAGATTTCGATTTTTTCAAATCGCCGCGACAGGGCCCGGTCTTTTTCAAAATGGTTCTTGTATTCTTCGAATGTGGAAGAACCAATACAGCGGATTTCGCCGCTGGTCAGAACCGGTTTGAGGATATTGGAAGCATCCATGGATCCGCTGCTGGTCGCGCCGGCCCCCACGATGGTATGGATTTCATCAATAAACAAAATGGCTTTGGGCTTTTTTTTCAGCTCGGCGATCACACCCTTGAGCCGCTGCTCAAAATCACCGCGAAACTTGGTTCCGGCCAGCATACCGCCAAGATCAAGGGCATAAATTTCAACGTCTTTGAGCAGATCAGGAACTTCGCCCTTTTGAATCTGCTGGGCCAATCCTTCGGCCATGGCCGTTTTTCCCACACCGGGATCGCCGACATAAACCGGATTATTTTTACGGCGACGGCACAGGACCTGCATGGTTCTTTCCATTTCTGTTTTGCGGCCGATCAGCGGATCCAATTTACCGTCGGCGGCAAATTTAATCAGGTTGGTGGTAAAAAGTTCCAGAGGATTTGCTTTTTTCTTGGTTTTCTCTTTGGCCGGTCGTGTCAAATCGCCGGGCGCCTCCTCATAAGCCCCTTTGGTAACATTGTGGGAGATGAAATTCAGCACATCCAGACGGGTAACCCCTTCGGCACTGAGAAAATATTCAGCATGCGAATCCTTTTCCAGAAAAATAGAGGCCAGTATATCACTGACCGTCACTTCAGGCTTTTCAGCCGAGCGGGCGTGATTAACCGCCCGTTGAATGACGCGCTGGAACCCAATGGTCTGCTGGAGTACATATTCATTGCCATCGGGGATCCGCTCAATTTTGTCCTCGAAAAAATCCTCCAGCGAAGTAATCAGATTTTCAATATTGCCACCGCAATTTTCAATGATGTCGATGCCGGTCGGATCGTACAGAATTGCAAAAAGGATATGTTCGATACTGACATATTCGTGGCGTCTTTTTTTTGCCTCTCTAACAGCAAAGCCGAGAGTTGCGCTAAGCTCTTTGCTGATCATAATCTACTCTCTTTCCATGATGCATTTTAAAGGAAATCCGTTTTCGCGAGCCAGGGTCTCCACTGTATTAACTTTGGTTTCAGCAACTTCATAAGGATAGATACCACAAATACCTACTCCGCTACGGTGTACGTTGAGCATAATTCGGGTAGCTTCCTCTAGTGACTTTTGAAAAACATAAACCAGCACTTCGACGACAAACTCCATGGTGGTATAGTCATCGTTGAGAAGCATAACCCTGTACATGGGCGGTTCTTCGACCTCTTGGTCGGTTTCTGAATCGACACTTTCCTCAACTTCCGGATCATAATTGCTCATTGATGGTACACCCGATGTAAAAGCCTAAGCTTTTAGATACAACCGCATCGGTTGTATAAGTAAATTTATAATAAGCACTTTGATTGACGCTTGTAAAGGGCAGACCCTGAATTTTTATGCTGATCTGACAGCCAAATGTTTAATAGTTAGGATCGAATGATAGCTACAAATGCTTACCCATCTGCAATTCAGACTGATTGTAAAACATGCTGATGCCGGATGCCGGACTATTTACCGCAACATTTCTTATATTTTTTCCCGCTGCCGCAAGGACACGGGGCATTGCGGCCGATTTTTTTAGCAGCCCGTTTGGCCGGCTTTTTCTGCTCGGGTTCACCGCCACCGGAAAAGGCCAATTGCTGTTGCCTGGGCTGCCTGTAATCGTCTATTTTCTCCGGTTCGGCGATCTGGATCCGATATAAGATGCCCAGGGTTTCCTCTTTTACCCGATCGATCATATCTTGAAACAATTCGTAGCCTTCTTTTTTATAGACGATCAGCGGATTTTGTTGGGCATATCCCCTCAGACCAATACCTTCCTTGAGGTGGTCCATGGAAAGCAAATGATCCTTCCATAGATTGTCGACGGTTTGCAGCATGACCAACCGTTCCAAATGCCTGAACTCTTCGGAGCCGACGGCAGCTTCGCGATCCTGGTAGATTTTACCGGCTTCCTCATAAATTATTTCGGCCAGACCGTCGCGATTGAGCCCGTCCAGAGTTTGTTCATCAAATCCGTTTAAGCGAAAATTAAATTGCTTATATACCACATCTCTGAGTTCCTTCAGGTCCCACTCTTCAGCATGCGGATTATCCCCGGCAAAGGTATCGGCAATATCCTCGGCTTTATCGCGGATCATCTCCTGAATCTCCGATTTCAGATCTTTACCGGACAGGGCTTCGCGGCGCTGGCGGTAAATGACTTCCCGCTGCTGGTTCATTACGTCATCATATTCCAGCAATTGTTTTCGTATGTCAAAATTGTGGCCTTCCACTTTGGATTGGGCACTTTCAATGGCCCGGCTGATCATGTTGTGTTCAATGGGCTCACCCTCTTCCATGCCCAGCTTTTCCATGATACCGGTGATGCGCTCCCCGCCGAAAATCCGCAGCAGATCATCTTCCAGGGCCAGAAAAAATCGGGAGGAGCCGGGATCTCCCTGGCGGCCCGAGCGACCGCGCAACTGATTGTCGATGCGACGGCTTTCGTGTCGTTCGGTGCCAAGAATATGCAGCCCGCCTAACTCCGTCACCCCCTCGCCCAGCACAATATCCGTGCCGCGTCCGGCCATGTTGGTGGAGATGGTTAACGCACCCATCTGCCCGGCCTGGGCAATGATCTCGGCCTCGCCTTCGTGATTTTTGGCATTGAGCACCTCATGTTTGATACCGCGTTTTTTCAACTTCTTGCTCAGGGCCTCGGAAACATCGATGGAGATGGTGCCCACCAGAACCGGTTGTCCAATTTTATGCAGTTTTACGATTTCATCCAGGGCCGCCTCAAATTTCTCCCGGCGGCTTTTATAGATCACATCCGGAAAATCCTTGCGCACCATGGGCATATTGGTGGGGATCACGACGACATCCAAATCATAGATCTTCTTAAATTCGGTGGCTTCGGTATCCGCAGTTCCCGTCATACCGGATAGTTTGTTATACATCCTGAAATAGTTCTGGAAGGTGACGGTGGCCAAGGTCTGGTTTTCGTTTTCAATCTTGACCCCTTCTTTGGCCTCCAGGGCCTGATGCAGGCCTTCACTGTAACGACGTCCCGGCATTAGGCGGCCGGTAAATTCGTCAACGATAATCACTTCCCCATTTTTGACGATGTAGTCAACGTCGAGTTTAAACAGGGTGTGCGCTTTTAAGGCCTGATTTATGTGGTGCAGCAGTTCGATGTGTTTGGGGTCGAAAAGATTCTCGACCTGCAACAGCTTTTCGGCTCTGGCAACACCGTCTTCGGTCAAAATCGCCGAGCGGGCCTTCTCATCAATGGAATAATCGGTCTCCTTGTTCAGGCGCGGAATTAAATTATTGATCTGATAGTACAGGTCGGTGGATTTTTCAGCCGGTCCCGAAATGATCAGCGGCGTTCTGGCTTCGTCGATCAGGATACTGTCAACCTCGTCCACGATTGCGAAGTTGAGCTCGCCCTGAACCAGCGACTCCTGATCGAATTTCATATTGTCCCGCAGGTAATCGAAACCAAATTCATTGTTGGTTCCGTAAGTAATGTCGGAACTATAAGCGGCCAAGCGTTCGTTGTCGTCCAAACCGTGCAGAATCGTCCCAACCGACAGACCCAGGAAGCGGTAGATATTTCCCATCCATTCGGTATCACGTCTGGCCAGGTAATCATTGACGGTGATAACATGCACGCCTTTGCCGGTCAGGGCGTTAAGGTAAGCCGGCAGGGTGGCTGCCAGGGTTTTGCCTTCACCGGTTTTCATTTCGGCAATCTTGCCCTGATGCAAAACGATCCCACCGACGAGTTGGGCGTCAAAATGCCGCATTTTCAATGTGCGCATCGAGGCTTCTCTAACGGTAGCAAACGCCTCGGGCAAAAGGCTGTCGAGTTCTTCCCCCTGTTCCAATCGCTGTCTAAAAACAGCCGTTTGGGCTTTAAGCTGCTCGTCGTTCATGGCCTGCATCTCGGGCTCCAGCGTATTGATGCGCTCAACGAGCGGTTGCAGCTGTCTTAATTCCCGTTCGTTTTTGCTGCCAAAAACTTTGGTTAAAAAATTAAATACCATATTGAGGCTACTCCTGCCGGATGTGAATTGATTCACGCTGATGTTGGTTTTATTATATCAGATTTCGAACCGGTCTCAACAACTAATTTATGTATTATAATACGCATTTCATTAAAACAAAGGGATAGCCATGGATTAATAGGGCCTGAAATCCGAATGAAGGGATGGTGGTCTACCTGCAGAAATGAATTTGCCTGATACTATCAGTTGAGGATATATTTTACAGGGTTGACCGGGATTCCGTTTAAATGCACCTCGTAGTGGACATGCGGACCGGTGCTGCGACCGGTATTTCCCATTAAGGCAATGGTATCCCAGCGTTTGACTTTGTCACCTCGTTTTTTTAATACTTTTTGGCAATGCCCGTAGCGGGTTATCATACCGTGGCCGTGATCGATCACAATGAAGTTCCCATACAGCCCTTTTTTACCCGCAAAGGTCACCACACCGTCGGCTGTGGCCAGAATGGGAGTACCCTGCCGGGAGGCAATATCATAGCCTTTGTGGAATTCGCGTCGCTGGGTAAACGGTGATTTGCGATATCCGAACCTGGAAGTGATCCATGAATTTACGTTTCTGGATACCGGCCGGATGGCTGGTGTCGAGGCCAGCAGATTCTGTTGATCCTCAAGTGACTTTAGAAGAGATTCGAGCTCTTCCTGCTGTTTTACGGATGCCATGCTGAGCTGCTCGATCTGTTCGTGCATATCGCGCATCAGGCTGTTGTGTTTTTCTTTGAGCGGAATCTGGGCATCCAGATCTTCAGGTATCGAACCGCCGACACCAAAAATATTGTCCGAATCATTGGTTTTTTCTACATTGGCAATGATGCGTATCTTTTTCTCAAAACTGTTTATAGCAATCAATTTTGCCTTTAACAAATTGATCTTATTGGCAAAATCTTGAATTTGTTTTCGTTGAGTTTGAATTTCCTCAAGCTGACTGGAAAGATAAATCTCTCGATTTTGAAGGTGTGAGGTGGTGTCTCTCAAATTATAGTAATCATAAACTATATAGCCAACACCAGCAAAAAGGGTGAACAGAACAACCCCAAAAATATAGATGGATGATTTGGAAGCGCAGACCTGTTTGGCCGGTGCGCCGCTGCTGCCCAATATAACAAAAGAGATTTTATTGCGCATGATAAATATACCTTATGGGGGATGAGTCGCTTGCCCCTGCAAATCGAGTTTAGATGCGTCAGGCCCGAGAGAAAACAAAACGCCTTTGGGCACATTCACCCAAAGGCGTCACAAATACTGAAAATCGGTAACCTGGCTGTCCTGGCCTTAAGTGGCTTTAGATCCATGGTTTTGCGTCGCCATCTTTCGGTGACTTTGCCCTTTCGCTAGGCGAATCGGCCCTAAATGTAAACTATATTTGGTACCACCATTTTTGTCAAGCGATAAATCCATTGCTTCCGCAACTTTGCCGGTACCGGATCGGGCCCCGTCAGCTAATCAGAGTCGATAGTTGAAACTTTAAACCATCAATTATATCGGCATTTTCAGCAAGAACATTAGGTAATTTGTAAATTTTCCTAAATTAATTGCAAGCCCGGATGACACAATTACATCAAACCGAGTTTAAACTTTAACGATTTCAAGGTGTTTACCATCAACATGGTCACGGTCATGGGGCCAACCCCACCGGGGACCGGCGTAATCGAACCGGCAATCTCTTTGGCTTCATCAAAATCAACATCGCCCTTTAGAATGGCTATTTTTTTACCGGTTTTCTCACTTATTTTCTCACCCACCCGGTTGACACCAACATCAATCACACAGGCTCCCGGTTTGATCCATTCCGGTTTGACAAGACCGGGTACGCCAGCGGCGACAATCAAGATATCCGCGCGTTTGCAATGGCCCTCCAGATCTTTGGTGCGGGTGTGAACGACCGTCACCGTCGCATTGGCACCATCACCTTTTTGCAGCATCATATTGGCAATGGGTTTGCCGACGATATTCGACCGGCCGACAACAACACACTCGGCGCCGCTGGTTTCCATTCCGGATCGGACAATCATCTCTTGAATTCCGGCCGGCGTGCATGGCGCAAATTTTACCTCTTGGCCCCCGATCATTAAACGCCCCACATTCACCGGATGAAAACCATCTACATCTTTGTCCGGGTCGATGGCATTAAGGACTTTCTTATCATCGATATGTTTAGGCAGGGGAAGCTGGACTAAAATTCCATTAATGCTGTCGTCCTTGTTATACTTATCAACTAAGGCCAACAGATCCGCTTCCGAAATATCTTCAGGTTGACTGTCCTGAATTTCATTGAACCCGAGTCGAATGGCTGTTTTGATTTTTAAGGTTACATAAGACATAGAAGCCGGATTTTCACCAACCAGAATCGTAACAAGGCCCGGAACCACACCATGTTTTTCTTTGATTTGTTCCACTTCGGCCTTTACTTCCTCAAGAATCTCTTCACGAATTTCAGTCCCCTTAATTAACTTTGCGGTCATCATCATCCTCCTTCTTTTTGAAAGTATTAATTAATCCGCCCTGAAAAATAGTAAATTCAGGGTTGCAAGTCGTTCTTTGAATACTGAAAAAATATATTAAATCGAAGCTCCGGCGGCTTAATTACTATATGCTGCGCATCCACAGACAGCTTCTAAATCAAAAGAATTGGGTTGTCAAGAACACTCGTAATTGGATGCTCGATGCTCGATACTCGATGCTTGATCCTCGATGCTGGATACTGGCATCAACAGGCTCACGGCTAAAGGCGCACGGCATAAGGCACGCGGTATAAGGTATAAGGTTAAAGATAATTGCCACCCGATCTCCCCCTTCTGTTTTTCCGCCTTTCACTTTCCGATTTCCGACTTGCACCTTTCAAATTCCGCATTCCGACTTCCGAATTCCCTTATCTGTCTTCTGTCCTCTGGTCACTGGACCCTGACACCTGACACCTGAAACCTTTATTTTATATCGCAAACGGCAAATTGAACAGACCGGCAGTTTCATCAAATCCCAGCATGAGATTCATGTTTTGAACCGCCTGGCCGGCGGCGCCTTTTACAAGGTTATCAATCGCCGAAATGAGGATCAGGCGTCGGTTCCTTTCATCAAACTTGAAACCGATGTCACAAAAGTTAGTGCCCCGCACGTGCAGGGTATCCGGCAGTCGATCCTCCGGGCAAAGACGGATAAAAGGCCGCTGCTGATAGGCTTTCCGATAGCAATCGGTGATATCCTGTTTCGCCAAGCCCGACGCCGGTGTTGCATATATCGTGGTCAGCATACCACGGGTCATCGGAACCAGGTGCGGAACAAAGGTGATGGATACCGACTCACCGGCTTCACGGCTCAAAATGGCATTCATTTCGGGATTATGACGGTGCCCAGCCACCTTGTAAGCCTTAAACGATTCATTGACTTCACAAAAGTGAGAACCCAGCGCAAGGGAGCGTCCGGCCCCGCTGACGCCTGATTTGGAATCTGCTATAAGCGAAGCGGAATCCAACATTCCTTGTTTGAGCAAAGGAACAAGCGGCAACAGCACACTGGTGGGATAACATCCCGGATTGCCGATTAAAGCGGCAGTTCTAATCTGATCGGCATAAATTTCACAGAGACCGTAGACGGTGGAGTCGAGCAGATCGCTGGCGGTATGCGGCTGGTAGGCAGATTCGTAAAGGACCACATCATTAAATCGAAAATCCGCGGAGAGATCGATCACTTTTATGCCCTGTTTCAGAATATCCGGTACAAAAGCCATTGGAAGCTTATGCGGCAGCGCCATATATACCAGATCCGCGTTTTGACAAATGTGATCGATCGAGTATTCCTGGCAGACGGTATCGATCCGGCCGGCCATGGCAGGATACACTTGATCAAACCGGACGCCTGCGTACTGGCGGGAAGTTAATGCGGTTAATTCTGTTTCGGGATGGCCCGCTAATATTCTGACAAGCTCCGCACCGGCATATCCGGTGGCACCGACTACCGCAACTCGGGTCATTTTGCTGAGGTCCTTTCTACCACCGGGCATTCGATCTGAAGATCCGGTGATATTAGTCTTATTTCCGAATTCTTCGTATTTTATGGTCCGCCAGGGGCGGATTCGGAATATAGTAAGACAGATGGATTATTGAAATTAAAGATATGAGTTCTTATCAAAGACGACGCCGGACTGCAAGTAGAATCATCCGCAATTTAACGACGAAACTGGCACGGACAGAAATGGAACAGAGATGCGATGGCCTCAGTTTAACGGAGCTTTGGGATCACCCTGCCAGGCAGGTTCCAACACCACTACCCAGCCGACAAAATCATCGTTTAAATTAATGGTCGAAATTGATGTTCCGACCACCTGGGAACGATGAGTTGCAAAAAAAGAAAATTTCTTTAAGTCTGGTTGCCTTTTGACCAGTTTCAATCCATTGACGAGTTCGGCCCGTTCTCCAGTGGAAACCAGGTCCGCAATCGGGCGATTGAGGACATCCACCGAACTGGTGCCGATAATTTCTAAAGCCGCCCGGTTGGCATTGAGAATGCGGGTATCGTCATCAACGATGATGATTCCCACAGCGGCGGAATCAATCACGGCCTGATGAAAAAGCAGAGAATTCATCAGTTCCATGGCATCACGCCTGGGATATACATTGCCGGCGGCCAAAACTTTTTTGTCCGACGGGGGCAAAGAGGATTGGTTTTCCACTTGCGTCAAAAATTCGTTAAGCTTTATGGTCAGTTGGTCAATTGGACCCTTGGCGATAAAATAGTCGGCCCCAATCTCATGCAACGACTCGAGTTGTTCGATCATGCTCCCCGACAGGGCCACCATCGGGAAATGATGGCCGTTGTATTTCTTGCGAATAAATCTAAAAAATTGCCGGCCGTCAACTTTTGGCAATATCAAATCGGCAAAAAGAATATCGACGGAATCATCCTCCAACTTCGCGATTCCTTGTTTGCCGTTATAGGCTTTTATGACCTGATAACCTCTTTTGGCCAACAATTCGCTTAAAAATTCGACAAAGAAATAATCATTATCAACAACAAGCGCTTTTTTTTGCATAATCACTCCACCGAAACACGACGCACTTCTGCAATATCAGTTAATCCTTCAAATACCTTATGGATGCCGTCCTGTTTTAGTCGCGTCATTCCCTGTTTGACAGCCATTGCGGCAAGATCCTGCGAGGTGGCCGATTTTTTGATCAGCATTTTAATCTCAGGTGTGCCTTCCAGTAATTCATGAATCCCCATGCGTCCTTTGTAGCCGGATCCACTGCATGTCTCGCAGCCGAGCGAACGATATAGTTGCATACCAGGGCCGTATGTATGGCCGGTCTTGGTCAAAGCCTTCTTCCCGTAATCGGTTTGAATGTCTTTAAATTCTTCTTCCGAAGGATGATATGACTCCTGGCATTTGCCACACAATCGGCGGACCAGCCGTTGAGCCAGGACACCAAGAAAAGAATCCGAAATGTTTAGCGGATTCATGCCCATGTCCAGCAGCCGAGTCAGAGTTTCCGCCGCATTATTGGTATGCAGGGTGGACAAAACCAGATGGCCGGTGAGGGACGCTTCGATGGCAATTGCGGCAGTCTCGCGGTCCCGCATTTCACCGATCATAATAATATCCGGGTCCAGCCTTAAAAATCCTCGCATGATTCTGGCAAAATCGAGCCCGATTTTGGGACTCACCTGGACCTGGCGCAATCCTGCCTGGGTAATTTCCACAGGATCTTCTGCCGTCCAGATTTTAACCCCGGGTTGGTTGACATGGGCCAAAAAGGCATGCAGGGTTGTCGTCTTGCCAGAGCCGGTCGGTCCGACACACAGAATCAGGCCGTAGGGTCGTGAAATGATTTTTTTCGTGACATCTAAGTTACGATCATTCAACCCGATTTCATCTATTTTAAAGTTGGAGGAACTCGCCAGGATACGCAATACGACGTCTTCAAATCTTCCGGCAGTCGGCATAGTGGAAACACGCAGCTCAAATTCGGGTATGCCCTTGCGTTTCAATTTAATTTTTCCGTCCTGGGGACGCCGCTTTTCGGCAATATCCAGATCAGCCATAATTTTAAGTCGCGACACAATAGCCGGCGCCATGGCATTGGGCACCTGAATATATTCCTGGCATACGCCGTCAGTACGGAACCGAATTGTCGTCTTGCGTGTAATGGGTGACGGTTCAACGTGAATATCGGATGCCTCCTGCCGGAAAGCGGTAACCAGAACCTGATCGACAAATTTAACCACCTGACTGGATGATTCATCTAAACCGGCAATGTCTTCTTCGGCTTCATCTTCCTCTTCAAAGGAGACATCGGGGATGATATCATCCAGATCGTCATAATTGGTACCGGCAGACGCATCAACCCTCGGATCAAAAAAGTGACTGATGTATTTCTCAATGTCCTCTTTAAAGCCGACGCTGAAGTGGATTTTCTGGTTGGTCATCAGGGCCTTGATGTGGTCGGTTTTGCGCAGGTCTTTAGGATCATCGACAAGTATCTCCACCCCGGTTTTATCCCAGCTCAAGGGCACCCAGACATAATACAGCAGAAATGATTTTTTAAGTTTGCCGATCAGTTCGTATGGAATCGGATGCTCCATATCAAAGTCACGAAAGGGGCACCCGTGATACAGCGACAGGGATTTGCCGACATCACTTTTATCGACACTGAATCGGTCAACCAGCACAAATTCAATGCTCTTATTTATTTTTTTGGCAATTGCCAGGGCCTCCTGCAACTGATTGGTCGTGACAATTTCATTTCTCAGCAGGTAATCGTAGCACGAACTGGATGAAATTTTAAGCTTTAATGAATCGAGCTTTTCCTGGATTTCCCTTTTGGCGGGATCGATCTCCGCCGCGGTTTCATATAGCTCATAAGCCAGATCGTTATGATCCTTTTTCTCAAGCTTTACACCGAGCCAGAATTTGATTTCGGCGGTTTCTTTTTCCTTTAAATTGTGCTTGTAAATAACTTTATAAGCTTCTTTAACAACTTCCCGCGGTTGCTTGACTTCTAAAAGGCAGTCTAAATAATCACATATGATATTGATCGGCGAATAATCGATTTTGGAATAATCAAATTTTGAGTAATCGAACTCCAGCAATTTTTCGTATTCTGTAATGGCCTCAGCAATCAACCCCAACTCTTTGAGAGCCGCCGCTCCGTCTAGCAAGGTCGGGACGTCATCGTGAACAGAAAGCGTCTTCTTAAAGATGGAGATGTCCTCAGCGGTGAATCCTTTATTATCCGCTGCTTCCCGATCTGAAATTTCCTTTTTTAACTTATTGATTTTTGATCGAATGGTATCACGGATTTGGCCATCCTTGCCCGATAATCCGTTCAAAACCTGCTTATAAATGGTGACGGCCTCATCCATCATGCCCATGGAATAGCAGGTTTCGGCCTCCTTTATTCTGACCTCTAACTCAGATTGAGCGATCGGCTGAATATCATTCATAAATTTGAGTCCCGATTCAGATTATACAGTTAGCCCAATTTCTCTCTGGTGCAACATCAGGGGCCAAAGCATCAGCGTACACCAGATTTACGCTTCAAAATTCATTTAAAAAAACCCCTACTCTGGTCCGGAAAATTTCCGCTCCCGGTACCGGGTACACCTAGCCCCTCCGAGCAGCACATATTAGCTATCGGCTGTTTTCGGGCAAACTTTAGTTGGTTTAGATTGATTTATTGAAGGGAATTTCAATTAATTGAAGCAATACCCGGGCCCTGCGGCTTTCAAATACGGTGGCGGGGTAACAGCAGTGTCGGGCAGGTTTGACAGGATGGGCCAAACAGCTATAAATTATCTCAAAAGCAGCAAAATGTGCCCAGAGGATTTTCATTTTAGATTTTCTCTGGTATAATGTGAATTAATTCTTGGGAGGATCGGATTATATGCCTGTTTATGAATATGAACATGTCGACGCACCTTGCTCCCTGGGGAAGGTGTTTGATTTTAGGCAATCTATCAATGACAAACCGCTCGCCAAATGCCCTCAGTGTGCCGGCACGGTTCAAAAGATCATTTCCCGCATTAACATCAGTTGCCCCAAGACAAACAGTGATCTGCGTGATCTCGGATTTACAAAATTGGTTAAGCGCGATGACGGTGTTTATGAAAATGTGACGGCCCGCGGCAAAGACAGCCGTTACATGGTCAAAGGCAAACCCGAAACGATGCCGGATCTGAGCAAAACAATCAGCGATTAGCAACGGATCTCTGACGACGGACCACTGACAAATTTATCACTTCGTCACCTTTATTACCAAAAACCCAGCGTTGCGGCGCCAGACAAATAAATTAACGCTATCACCTTCCTTTATCTTTTGTAAGGCCGTTTTGTAGTCGTCTACAGACTCAATGACACGGTGATTGATTTCTTTGATAATATCTCCCATCTGAATACCGGCCTCAGCGCCTTTGCTGTCGGATGCCACGCCAACGACAACCACACCGGTCATATCTTCAATATTAAACTGCTGGGCCATTTCAGCAGTTAAATCCGCTACCCGAACGCCCAGTTCGTCCTCCTCTTTGGGTTCCTGCGGCGGACTTTGGGCTTTCAACCTGGTGTCATCCCGCTTGGCCAGCTTGATGGAAAAGATTTTTATCTTGCGATCGCGAAACACTTCAATTTTGGCAACCTGACCGACTTTGAGACCGGCGATCATGCCCGTGAGCTGGCGGCTGGTTTCAATTTTCTGGTCGTTAACCTCTAAAATAATGTCCTTCGCCCGGATGCCGGCCTCGTCGGCCGGGTCTCCTTTAAAGACGTCGGCCACCAGCACGCCTTTGCGATCCTTGAGACCGTAGTATTCCGCCATCTCGCCGGTCAGATCCTGAATCGCCACCCCCAGCCATCCTCGGGTCACTTCGCCTTCGGATTTCAGCTGAGCAATAATTCCCTGGGCCAGACTGATGGGAATCGCAAAACCAATGCCGGATGCACTGGCAATAATGGCAGTGTTGATCCCCACCACCTCACCATCCATGTTAAGGAGCGGACCGCCGCTGTTACCGGGATTAATGGAAGCGTCGGTCTGAATAAAATCATCGTATGGTCCGGATCCGATCACCCGTCCCTTGGCACTGACAATTCCGGCTGTCACGGTTCGTTCCAGACCGAAAGGGCTGCCGATGGCCACAACCCACTGCCCGATTTTAAGTTTTTTTGAATCACCTAGTTTTATAAAAGGAAAATCTAGATCCGATTCAACTTTGAGCAGGGCAATGTCCGTGTTGGGATCCCGCCCTACGACTTTAGCGTCAAGCTCATTGTCATCATCCAGTTTAACGACAATTTTATCGGCATTTTCGATTACATGGTTATTGGTGACCACATAGCCGCTTTTATCGATGATAAACCCCGAGCCGACACTGGGCTGCTTAAATTCCCTTGGCGCATCTTCACCGAAAAATCGCTCAAAAAAATCTTTGAACGGCTTTTCCCGACCCCACGGATCCCGCTGAAATTGTCGCATACTCGGCCCTCTCGATTTGACGGTTTTCTCAATCCGGATGTTCACCACGGCCGGACTTGCCATTTCGGCCAGGCGGCTGAAACTCTCGGGTGCATTAAACGTGCCCGTTGATTTTGCATATGCCAACGGACTCAAGCCGGGTCCTGCGGCAACCAGCAGCCCGCCGCATAAAATCAAAAAAATAAGAAAGTGGTTTACTTTTGGTTTTTTCCTTAGTATTTCCATCGCGCCCATGATTGTATTTATCTCCTTTCAAAAAATGGGTCATTATCGAGCGTGGGCTCACAGATATGTTGAACGTTTCAAATCAGAACCAATCATAGAACATACATCTAATAATAATTAGTTGGTGTTGTTTGACTGCAAGAAACTAAATTTACTCGCAAATTGAAACCTTGACAAGGTAAAATTCATGCATAATTTTTTTAAAAAATTGTTTCCGGAACCAGGGCCGGGGTAAAACAACACCATAATAATAAGACTGTTTTTCAGCAATGCTACCCCAATTCAGATAGGAGAAGGGTATGATCCAGGTTGAGAACCTTACCAAATATTATCATGATTTATGTGCGGTGGATCAGATCAGTATTGATATCCAAAAAGGGGCGATCCTCGGATTGTTGGGCCCTAACGGCGCCGGCAAAACCACCACCCTGCGCATGCTCACCGGCTTTTTGCAGCCCACCGCCGGCAGCATCCACGTAAAAGACTACAGTATTGACACGCATTCACTGGAAATAAAAAAAATTTTGGGTTACCTGCCGGAATCCGCGCCGCTGTACCATGATATGCTGGTCTATGATTATTTGAACTACGTCGCCGATATTCGGCAGGTCGACAAAAACCATAAACCGAACCGCATCCGGGAACTGGGCGATTTATGCGGTATTTACAACGTCATGCACCAACCCATCGGCGAACTTTCCAAAGGCTATAAACAACGGGTCGGCCTGGCCCATGCCATGATGAACGACCCGGAGATTCTCATCCTGGATGAACCGACCTCGGGTTTGGATCCCAACCAGATTGTCGAAATCCGGCAGATTATCAAGCACATCGGCAAAGAAAAAACCATTATCCTTTCCACCCACATATTGAGTGAAGCCGAAGCCACCTGTGATCGGATTGTGATCATAAATCGGGGTAAAATCGTGGCCGACGGCAGCACCGAAAGCTTGAAGGAATCGGCCGGGCATAAAAAATATATTCAACTTGGCCTGCAAAGGGCAGACTTTAATTCCGTGGACACGGTTCTTTCACCGATCAAAGGCATCACAGGAATCCAACGCCTAGCAGAATCAAATAACGAGCTGGATGTGCGGATCGACTGCCTGTCATCCGTCGATCCGAGGGCTGAAATTTACCAAATAATCAAGCAAACCGATTGGGTTGTGCTGGATTTTCACCAGGAATCCCAAACCCTCGAAACCATTTTTCGTGAGCTTACATTGGAGAGTGAATAATGCGGCAGGCAATCCAAATCTTTCGAAAAGACTTCAGGTCTTATTTTGTTTCTCCCATCGCCTACATTGTGATTGCTATATTTTTGCTGGTCACCGGCTGGTTCTTTTTCGCCACCTTCTTTCTTTTCGGTCAGGCCAATTTGAGAAACTTTTTTTCATTGCTGCCGATTATCTTTTCATTTGTCATTCCGGCAATCACCATGCGTCTTGTGTCCGAAGAATTAAACATCGGCTCATATGAAATTCTGCTGACCATGCCGGTAACCTTCAGCGGAGTGGTCGTCGGTAAATTTATGGCTGCCCTGGCGTTTGTGGTGGCCATGCTGATACCGACCATGTCCTATCCGATTACGGTAACCGCGTTGGGTCAGCTTGACTGGGGGCCGGTGCTGGGTGGTTATATCGGTTCCGCGCTCCTGGGGGCCGCCTTTTGTGCGATCGGTTTATTTGCTTCGGCCCTGACGCGCAATCAGATCATCGCGTTTATCATCGGCATGGCGATATGTTTCATCCTGACGCTGCTCGACAAAATGCTTTTCTTCCTGCCGCGATCCTGGCTGGGGGTTCTGTCTTATCTGGGAGCCGACTTTCATTTTCAGAATATTTCAAAAGGAATTATCGACTCACGCGATGTCGTATATTTTATCAGCGTTAGCTTTATCGGTCTGTATGGAGCATATCTGGCATTGAGGGAAAAGCACTAGGTCAGATGCTAACTATCAGTTATGACAACGAAAAAATCCGAATTCGTTATTGGCTAATGAGGTGTCAGGTTTCAGGTGTCAGAAGTCGTAAGTGCAAGATTTAAACCCTGACACCCGAAACCTGACACCTGCAAATCAAATAGGGATGAATCGTAAAATTCACATCAGATTTTATAGAAACTGAAAACATTGAATAACATCTCAATAAGGAACATACCATGGTCGATAAGAGAAGATCTGGCCGATATCTAAAGTTTTTCATCTATCTGATTGTCGTCGTGCTGGTAAATGTGGCCGGGATCACGCTGTTTTTCAGGATGGATCTGACGGCCAATAAAATCTACTCCATCTCCAAGGCCAGCCAAAAGGTGGTCGAAACCTTATCCGAGCCATTGACCATCAAGGTCTTTTTTACCAGAGACCTTCCGGCACCCTATAATAACACCGAGCGCTATCTGCAGGACCTTTTGCAGGAATATGCGATTTACGCCAATAAATTCTTTAATTACCGATTTTATAACGTCAGCGCCGATGAAGGCGAAACCACAGATCAAACCCAGGAAAACCAAAAACTGGCCAACAACTATGGTATCCACCCGATCCAGATTCAAGCCGTTGAAAAAGATGAAGTCAAATTTCAAAGAGCCTATATGGGTCTGGTGATGATTCATGGTGATTTGATCGAGCGCATTCCAACGATTACCTCCGGCGAGGGGCTGGAATATCAGCTGACCACGACCATTCAAAAGATGAACAACAAAATCAGCGCCCTGTTGAGCCTGCCCGACAAAATAAATATCAAGCTCTTTTTATCTTCATCGCTGGAAGCCGTAGCACCGCACATGGGTGTGCGTAATCTGGCCGGCATTCCGGCCGAAATTCAAAGCATTGTTAAAAAGCTGAATCAAAAAAATTATAACAAGCTGCAATATGAATTTCTTAATCCCAACCAGAATCAAGACCTGCAGACGCTTGCCAATAAATACAACATCATGTCGCTTTCATGGCCGGCCCTCGGCCAGGGCAAAGTACCCGCCGGCCAGGGTGCCATCGGGCTGGTAATGGAATATGCCGCTAAATCAGTTACCGTTCCCTTGCTGCAGGTGATCCGGCTGCCCATTATCGGCACCCAGTATAAGTTAACGGAAATGCAGGAAATGGAAGACATTCTCAACGACAATGTCGAACAGCTGATCGATATCAATGAGGATATCGGGTATCTGGCCGATCACGGCACCCTGAGTCTTAGCGGGGCGCCGCCCAATGCCCCCGGCCAGCCGCAAAATCAGAATTCAGCCACTAACTTGCGTGCCCTTATTTCACAGAATTACACGATCAAGAATATTGCATTGAAAGACAAAGGCATTCCTGAAAGTTTAAACAGCCTGGTCATCGCACGCCCAACAGAAAAATTTACCGATTACGAACTGTTTCAAATCGACCAGTTTCTGATGCAGGGCAAGAGTTTGGCCCTGATCCTGGATCGCTTTAACGAAGTCATGCCCGGCGGCCAGCAAGGAATGAGCATGGGACAGCAGCCGATTTTCGTGCCGTTGGATACCGGCCTTGAAAAGCTGCTGGCTCACTATGGGATCCGCATTCAGCAATCTTATGTACTGGACGAAAACTGCTACCGCCAGGAAATGCCGGCTCAGTTTGGCGGCGGTGAACGCAAAATTTATTATGCGCCCCTGATTAAAAACCGCTTTATCAATCAGGACCTGGACTTTATGAAAAATATCAAGATCCTGGTGGCCTTGAAGATATCTCCGCTGGAGCTGGTCGCCGAGCGCATCACCAAAAACGAATTAAAAACCCACCGCCTTTTTGCATCATCGGAAAAATCCTGGCAGATGCGGGGCCGCATCAACTTGAATCCGATGTTTATCAAACCGCCTGAATCATCGGAAGATATGCAGAGCTACCCGCTGGCGTATCTGATTGAAGGAGAGTTTCCCAGTTACTTTGCCGACAAGCCCATACCGGTCAAGGAGGTTGAAGCTAAAAAAGAATCCGATCAGATATCAGAGGACAAAAGTCAGAAGACAGATGACAGAGGCAAGAATGCGGAAATCGATCTGTCCCGCATTGAACGCAAAGGTCAGTTTCAACCCAGGGGCAAACCCGGCAAAGTCTTTGTGATGGCCTCGGCCGACATGCTAAAAAACAATGTGCTGGATGCCACCGGCCGGGGCGCCAACAGCACCCTGATTATGAACATTCTTGACTATCTGAACGGTCGCGAAGGCATTGCCGTTATGCGCGGCAAAGAGCAGCGGTTTAACCCCCTGGAGGACACCCAGCCGGGAATCAAAACGTTTGTCAAAGCTTTTAATATTGCCGGTCTTCCGGTGCTGGTCATCATTTTTGGCTTGGGGGTCTGGCTCCGGCGGCACTCCCGCAAAAAACATATTCAGATGATGTTCGCTAAATAGGTTTTAAGGTTCAGCGGTTCTGGGTCCAGAGGTTCTGGGTTCGAAGGTCGGATGCGCAAATAAGGGGCCTCGCTAAGTTATTTTACGACGAGGGACTGAGAAAGGTTTATTGAAAAAAATGAAGATTAAGAAAGAATACATTATCCTGATTCTGATCATCATTGTATTGTCGGTGTATCTGTATAAGCGCAGCGCGAACCGCACGCTCTATGAACTGCCGGAAATCCCTCAGGTCAGTGAAAAGGATCTCACGAAGCTGGAGATTACCAGAGGCAAAACCGTTTTGGTTCTCAATAAAAAGGATGATCAGTGGTTTATCGCACCGGCCGAATTTCCGACCGACGCCAATAAAGTCAAGGATATGCTCGATGTGATTAAGAATTTCAGCCTGACAGCCCTGGTTTCCGAGTCCAAAAATTATAACCTTTATGAACTTGACGAAGGACAAAAAATAAACGTCAAGGCCTCCCAGGGTGACGATTTGAAACTGGACATTGATGTGGGCAAAACCGCCTCCTCTTTTCGCCACACCTTTGTCAAACCGTCCGGCGATGAGCGGGTTTTTCATGCCCAGGGCAATCTCAAAAACACCTTTGACGTTACCGTGGACGCGCTCAGGGACAAAACGGTTCTAGCTCTAAAACCGGCTGACATTCAGCAAATAAACATCAACAAAGACCAGCAGTCTCTGGCGTTCACCAGAACCCAGGTTCCGGTGGAAGTAAAAGCCGCTGATGCAGAAAAAAGCACTGACCCAACTCCACCAGCGGCCCCGAAACTGGCCTGGCAGGCCGCCACCGGACAGCCGGTCAATGAATCGACTTTAAATCAACTGCTAAATACCCTAGCCAGCCTGCGCTGTGAAAAATTCATCGACGGTCGCAAAAAAGAAGATTTCAAATCCCCCCTGTTCACAATAGAGCTGAAAGGCGGTCAGGACGACTACCTGTCCATATTTGCCAAAGCCGGGGAAAATGATCCCAACTATCCGGCAATTTCTTCTGGCAGCGACTATCCTTTCGAGCTTTCCACCAGCCAGGTGGACCGAATGATGAAAGAACCATCCGCGTTTTTGCAATTGCCGGAAACCGATCAGAAAAAATCTGAACCTGAATAATATCTGAATTTTGCCCATAGGTTTTAAATGCAGGCACCATGTAACGGTTCTAGAATAATTTATAGTGATGATCCGTGATTAAAATTCAGATATTATATATATTTTTTGGCTCGGTATGGAAAGCATCGAAATTATGTGGGGGAACATTTTTTCTATTTCTACTTGCTCGTCAATTAAGTAAAGTTATGACCGTTTAAAATTGAAACGGCTGGCTTACCATCATCGCAACCCCGAAGCCTTCATCTGACACGGCCGTATCAATACGGGCCACCAGCCCTTTGGCCCACAGCCGCAACCCGATTCCGACATCCCATTTCATGTCCGTGTGCAATTCATTGATATTCCATGAAGGTGCCACGCGCCCGACCTCCACAAATGGTACAAATTGCAGCCACTCAATGCCGATATATTTCTGCAGCCAGGGCCATCGATTAAACGGATTCCAATTGGGAATCATGCGGTATTCAATCGCATAGTAAATAGACGCTTTATCACTGAATCGCTGGGCTGGAAAGGCCCGCATACGCCACAGGCCGCCCAGCGTGGCGCCGGCATAAGCCGGCGGTCGATTGGGATATCACCTCCTGCCCGTCAACAACGCCTTCAACATCCCACGTCGGCGAGTACCCTGTCCAGAAGTCAAATGCAATGACCCGCTGTCTGAATGTTTTTGAGGGTCCCAGGGAAAAATATTTATCGAATTCGGTCTGGATAACCGTCCATGAATAGGAACTGTCAAGCCAGGCGAAATCCCGTGTAATATCAAGCCGTAGCGCGCTTCCTTTGGAGGGATTGGCAAAAAAATCCCGGTTATCGTGAAAAACAGAAAACTCCAGGCCATTTGTTTTAATATCTCTATCCGCATCATCACCATCTATTTGCTGTCGGCACGCTCATCCGGTAAGTCCGGATTACCGTCAGTGTAACTGTCCGCATCCTTAAACCAGCCGATCTGGGCGATTGGGTCCAGAAATAATCGCTTTGACCAGGGCAGCCGCAGGCCCCGACCTATAAAAAAGCCCATGACAGAGCCTTTTGCCCCGACCATGGCGGTTGCCAGAATAGCCGACTGCTTCTGGGGATAGCCTATTTTGCCGTAAGCATAGGCTGCAGCGGCGCCGAAGGCTTCGTTATAGAACGCGTAAGGCACACTGATTGTTTGCTCCTCGAATTTGCCGTCTTGACCGGTGAAAATACTCTGGGCCAAAGATAAACGGGCAATAAAAAGTAATGATAATATGGGCAGCATGGTCCAACCGGCGCGGATCATCGCATGATACGATACGTCAAAAAAAAATTTTCTCATTGATCTTAACATACTTGCTTTATAAAAACGGCTGAACTAAGAGTCAAGAGCATACTTGAACCATAAAAAATTATAGGAAATGAACATGCTAAATGCAGATCTGATCTACGGAATCATCGCATTCACTGTCCTATTGGTGGAGTTGCTGGGAATTATAGCCGCTGTTCACGCCGTGATGAATGCCCGGACCTCCCAGGGCGCCATCGCCTGGGCCATATCACTGGTCACCTTCCCGTGGCTGGCATTGATTTTATATGCTATTTTAGGCCGTAATAAATTCAAGGGATATGTTTCTCTTCGCAGTTCAAAGGAACAGGACATTCATCACTACCATGATGGGATTCTAAAAGAGGCTGTTGCCAGAAACCTGATTCGTGATGATCTGTCGGCATCTGAAAAATCGATCTCCCGACTGGCCGAGATGCCCATTGCACGGTACAACAAGAGCCGCCTGCTGGTGGACGGAAATGAAACCTTTCACAGCATATTCGAAGGGATTGAATCCGCCGAACGATATATTCTGATTCAGTTTTTCATTGTCAAAGACGACGACATCGGCCGGCAACTGCAAACGAAACTGATCGAGAAGGCCAAAGAGAACGTCAAGGTATACTTTCTGTATGATGAAATCGGCAGCCATAAATTGCCGCAAAGCTATTTGCGCGATATGCAAATTGCCGGGGTTTCGACCTCGGCCTTTCACACGACCAAGGGCAAAACCAATCGGTTCCAGCTAAACTTTCGCAATCATCGCAAAATCGTTGTAATAGATGGCAAAATCGCTTACGTGGGAGGACACAATGTGGGCGATGAATATTTGGGAAAGAACCCGAAATTCGGAGCCTGGCGCGATACCCATGTTAAGGTCGAGGGTCCGGTTGTGCAGGCGATTCAGTTCTGTTTTGCAGAGGACTGGTACTGGGCCACCAGCGGGATTCCCGAGTTGAACTGGGAACTGCACAAGGCTGACGACGGTCATGAAGAGGCCCTGATGGTTGCATCGGGCCCCGCTGACAATTTAGAGACCTGCGGCCTGATGTTTGTCCAGGCGATCAACGACGCCCGCCAACGGATCTGGATTGCAAGCCCCTATTTTGTTCCCGATCTTCAGATCCTCAGTGCTTTGAAACTGGCTGTCCTTAGAGGCGTGGATGTGCGGATTCTACTGCCGGAAAAAGCAGATCATCGTACGGTATATCTGGCGTCATTTTCCTACTACCAGAATGCACTGCCCAACGGCATCAAATTATACCGCTATACGGCAGGGTTTATGCATCAGAAGGTGTTCTTAATTGATTCTTCCTGCGCCGCGGTGGGCACTGCCAATCTGGACAACCGATCATTCCGGTTAAATTTCGAAATCACGCTCCTCAATTATGATCCTGGATTCATAAAAGAAGTCGAGGATATGCTGGCTGATGATTTTTCCCGCAGCCGCCCGGTCACCATGGAAGATTATTCCCAAAAATCTTTTTTCTTCAAACTGGCGGTTCGTTCGGCGCGCCTGCTGGCACCAATTCTTTAGCCAAATTGCGTTAAAACCAAATAGAAATCTTTTTATTCGACTTTGTTATGCTTGGGCAATGAATTATAGGAAGCATTCATACCGCCGATCATTTTCCAGATACCATTCTGCTTCATCCAGGTGTGGGTAATACGACCCTGATCAGATAACAAGACACCTTTCCACTTATAATAGTAACAAACAATGGCGACATCATCTATAAGGAATCACCTAAATAAAGTATTGATAGTGTTATGAAAATATGGATTAAGATAATCCTTTTTTTGAGTCTCATAGCATCTCCTCTTTATATATAAAATCCAGATTTCAGAAAAAATGCTTTAATGATTTTATTTCGGTAGGTAATGAATTGGTCGGATGCTCAGCCTGACAGTTCTTGCCAAATCCGATTCATCCGCGCTCTGCCCGTTTCGATTTGAGGATAAAACGGAATCGCGGTCTGCCTGGCTTCGATTATATTTTTTTGATGCCTACGTCTATTCCGCTCCAAATCTTCTTCGGCGGCCAATTTCAGGTAACTCGCTGCTGCCAGACCGGCGATGCGGCCCTGGATCTCAGCCACAGCGGCCCCTTCTACACCCGAAATGCTGCCGGCAATAAAAATTCCCGGCCGCGGAGTTTCGAAGCGATCGTTATGGACCGGCACCCACCCGCCCATCTCAGGGATATGATGAAGTGGACATCCGGCCAAATGGGCCAGTTCTGCCAATGGGGACAAACCGGATGAAGTAATGACGATATCGGTCTGAAGTTGAATTTCGGAGCCTGACTTTAAACAACCATCCGAACTTAAGGCGGCGGTCTTAACGGCTTGTGCTCTTTCCAAACCGCTTATCGACAGCGCCGCTTGACGCAGCATCAATGGAAGCCCATCAATTTTGATTCCCCTCCGTGGGAAACCGGCGGCAGCTAAAGTGCTCATATATTTGCCGGCTTTGGCTGCCAGGGTCATTAAAAATCCCGGAGCATATGCTGAAAATCCGGCTAATGTCCGAATCGCGGCTTTCGGAGATGTGGGCCCGGATTGAAGCCCGTTGGCCGGCGGCAGAAATACACCCAGAACCTCGGCACCGACAGCGATCAGCAACTGTGCCACTGCAAGACAAAGTGGATCGATTCCGATGATAACCGCTTTATGGCCGGGTAAAACCCGATGCACGTTGATCATGGTCTGGGCCGCGCCGGCGGTAATCACACCGGGCAATGTCCAACCCGGCAGAATGAGGGGATTCTGGCAGGCACCGGCCGCGACAAGCACGGCACGGGTTTCAAATCCGGCGGGGCAATCACGCATCGGTCGGCTGGCATCGGTGGGTGCAATGCCAACATACCAGTCCGGAAAAATTCCCCATGCCGCAACACCGCAATGAATTCTGGCACCGGCATTTTGAGCCTCATTAACCAGGGTCTCGGCCTTGGCGGCACCATTAGACCAGGATAAGGATCCATGTCCGGCAGAGCGAGGCTCCCGATGCATCTGGCTGGGCAGTCGTCCACCCGGCCGCGGCGATTCATCCAGAACAATTACATTGCCATTGTGTCGTGACACCTCTGCGGCAGCGGCCAACCCGGCCGGCCCGGCACCAACGATAACCAGATCAACTTTTTCAATCGCCATGGCGACTGCCTGTATTTATGCTCTGTTTCACAACCATTTTGACGGATGCTGACTTGGAGGAAACGATTTTTTTTGGCTCGCTCTTTCCTAGCATTTATAAATCTCCGCGTTCTCTGAGAACTCCGCGAGAGAACCTTTTTTCTGGGCAGACCCGCGGATCGAAAGAGTCACCGAATTTCGAATACATGCGCTATGTGTTGAAACTCTGAAGAGAAACCCGCATGCCGTCCCGCGCCCGGATCAAACACGATCGCACATCTTCCACACCGTCCACCGTCACGCGACATTCGTAGCAATGCCCGATTCCGCAATACATTCCACGATGGGATCCGTCACTCGGGTTGTGCCCCAGGGAGATGAACCCATTTAGCCACAGAGCAGCCGCCAGAATTTCTCCCTCCAGAACTTCCAGAGACGTTCCATCAATTGTTATGGTGACTCTATTCCGGCCATCCATGGATAAATCCAAGACGGGATGGGTAGTCAAGCGCAAGTCATTTTTCATAGTCGATTCGCTTCGGATAAATTACTACCTGAATTTTAGCGCACCAAGCCTCACACCCAGTAAATTGCGTGAACCTGACCTTTAACTTCACTAGTGGTTATTTGCGTGCAAAATTCAGGTACTAAAACGCTCAATCGAAAAAGGCGCCAGCATATCCGCTAGTTTGCCGGTCGTCAGATAATGCGTCAGCAGGCAACCAACTCCCGGTCCAATCGCAAAACCATGCCCGGAAAATCCGGTCGCAAAGATAAGACCATCCACCCCGGGTACCGGTCCGATAACCTGCATTTCGTCTTCGCAAAAAGCTTCGATACCCGCCCAGGCGCGCAAAACGGGAATGCCCGCCAGTGATGGAAATAAACCGACTGTCGTGCGGGCACTTTTCGCCATACTGCCCGGCATCAGCCGGGTATGATAGGTTTGCGGGTTTGCCTGTCCGGGCCAACCACCGCCGATGACAAACCCACCGGTAGGCATCTGTTTCAGACTGATCCCATTGCCAACCCAGCCCAATACCTGGTCCAGTTCATGGGGACGACGGGCTGTGACCATCATTTGCAGGGGATGGGCCTGGAATGGCAGATTGATGCCGGCCGTGGCAGCAATCGCGCGGCTCCAGTATCCGGCAGCTAAAATGGCGTGGCGGCAGCCAAGGTCACCCCGGGCGGTCTTGACCGCCATGAGCCGGTTGTTTTCAACGACAAATCCCTCGGCTGCACAATTCCATTTCAGCCGGGCGCCCTGGCGTTGAGCCGCCACAGCAAGTGCATTGACGGTGCGCATCGGATTGGCGTGCCCATCGGTGGGGCAATAACTTCCGGCCAGCATATGGGGCGACAATCCATGAATCAGGCGCTGCAGGTCGGAGTTCTGCACCAGCCTGATGTCCAACCCCTGGGCCTGTTCCCGTTCGACCCGATCGGCAAGCAAAGGAATCTGCTTTTCATCGTCAGTGACCACTGTCATCCCGTCCTGACGATATTCTAAATCCTCGTCGAGTTCGGCTTCCAGGTTGGTCCAAAGGTTGATGGAGTATATTGCCAGCGGTATCTCAACCGGCACCCGGCCCTGCTGGCGCACCCCTCCGGCACAGGCCTGGGTCGCGGAACCGCCGGTAACCGGTCTCTTCCGGTCAATCAGGGTCACCTCCAATCCGGCCTTGGCCAAATAATAGGCGGTTGAAGACCCGACGATTCCGGCTCCGATTACAATAACATCTGCTGTTTTCATTTGAAGGTTCAAGGTTCTGAGTTCAGATCTGCCGCACGCGTCAAATCAACCCGCACCGGTCCGGCGGGTTCATCGAACTGATCGGATGCATCCGCCAGAACACCGACCGCTAGTGCGCGCACAGGCGGCCGCACTTGATAAGGTTCGGTACCGGCAGGCATTTCACCCTCTGAGGTGAGGATGGACTCGACCACCTTGGCGCAGGTCCGCCCCTGGCATAGTCCCATACCGGCCCGGGTCAGTTTTTTAACCTGATTGACGGTTTGAGCCCCGGAGCGCCGGATGGACGATTGAATCTGCCCGAAGCTGACGCACTCGCAGCGACATATGATTAAGTCGTCTTTTGTAGTCATTGAAAATAAATAGTTTTTTGAGTTGATTCGGTTGGTTTGGTTGAATGTTGATGATTCTTAGCTGTAAAAGAAGTAATAGGCCCGTCAATCGCGGCTGGAAGCCGCTCCCACAATACAAACCGCATCAGCTAACATCTTAGAACTATATCGGCCTTCGGAGAATCTTACTCTCCGACCAATCTGTTCACTGTACTGGTCAGGGGCTGGTCTTATTATCCTCCGGCGGAACACCCGAAACCGTTGAACCTTTGAACCGTGAACCTTTCAACCGTCCCTAATATAGATAACAGGCAACGAAGTGATCCGGCTTGACCTCTTTAAGCGGCGGTTCCAATGTCCGGCACACATCCATAACCTGCTTACAGCGCGTTTGGAACCGACAACCGGGGGGAGGATCTATGGGCTGAGAGACTTCGCCACGAATATCCGGCACGGGCCTTTTATACGAGGGGTCAGGGATCGCGACGGCCGCAATAAGGGCCTTGGCATATGGATGAAGGGGGTCGGTGATCACTTCTTTGGTTGGTGCAAGCTCCATCATCCGTCCCAGGTACATAATCATCAGACGTTCGGAAATGTTGGACAGGATCGAAAGGTCATGGGATACATAGATGCAGGTGAAATTCATCCGTTCGGATAGATCGCGAATGAGGTCCAGTATCCCGGCCCTGATGGATACATCCAGCATGGACAAAGGTTCATCGGCGATGACCAGTTTCGGTTCCAGAACCAGGGCCGCGGCAATACCGACCCGCTGTCTTTCGCCGCCGCTCATCTGATGCGGATACCTTTCCAGGTATTCATCGGGCCTTAATCCCACCAGACGCAATGTCTCCAGGACCCGCTTCTGTCGTTGCTCCTTGTTCCCGATATCGAGTGCCCGCAACGGCTCGGCCACCGTATCAAAAACCTTAAACCGGGGATTAAGAGATTCATAGGGGTCCTGAAAGATCAGCTGGACCTGTTGGCGGTATTCCTTCAATTCGCCGCTAGACATCTGTGAGATGTCATTTCCGTTATATCGAATAGTGCCGCTGGTTGGTTCACGCAGTTTGGCAATTGCCAGGCAGGCAGTCGATTTTCCGCAGCCGGACTCGCCGGCCAACCCCATGATTTCACCGGGTTCGAGGCTGAATGTCATACCATCGACAGCCTTTATCACGCTGGGTTTTTTCTTGCTTACTATTTTAGCGAGGAGTCCCGGCTGAATATAGAAGTGCTGTTTTAAATCACTTACTTCGAGGATTGCCATGTTTTTTTGTCTCCTGCTAGATTGCGAAATTCCTCTACATGTTCGGTGCGGATACAATGCACAAAGTGATTCGGTTTTATTTCAAGATCCGGTGGTCGCTCATTTTCGCATTGCGGTATCGAAAAGGGGCATCGAAACGCGAAGGCGCAACCGGGGATGTCCCCGATCAAATTGGGTGGCGATCCGGGGATCGAAATCAGTTCGCGATCAAGGGCCTTGATGCTTGGAAATGCGTTTTTAAGACCGAGGGTATAGGGATGATAGGGTTCATTAAAGAGTTTTATCGCGTCGGCCTGCTCCATAATCCGGCCGGCATACATGATGCCGATGCGGTCGCTCATTTCCGCAATGACGGATATGTCGTGCGTGATTAAAAAAATCGAGGCTTTGGATTTTTGCCGGATCTCCTTTAACTCCCGCAAAATACGCTCCTGAACCAGGACATCCAGACCGGTGGTCGGTTCATCCATGATAATCAGCCCCGGGTCGAGGGCCAGGGACATGGCAATCATGGCCCGCTGTCGCATTCCCCCGCTAAACTCATGGGGGTAGTTGCGGGTCAGTGCCGGCTGCAGTCCCACGCCCTTAAAAAGGTTCTCAGCCTTTTGCATTGCTGCCCGGTTGCCGATATTGACGTGGGTTTGAATGGCCTCCATAATCTGGTTGCCCACCCGATAAACCGGGTTCAGGGAGTTCATGGCGCTCTGGGGGACGAGTGAAATCTCTTTCCACAGGATCTGGTCACGGTATTCTCTGTCCGACAGATCCTGCAAATTCTGCTTCTTGTAGATGAGTTCATCGGCCTGTACAATAGCGGTTTCGGGAATCAGACGCATCAAGGTCCGAATCAGGGTCGATTTACCGCAACCGGACTCGCCTGCCAGACCGAAGACCTCATCTTCCTTAACGGAAATCGATACCCCGTCTACAGCCTTGACCATGCCATCCTTGATGCGGTAATGGGTTTTCAGATTTTTTATTTGCAGTAGCATTTGCACTTTCCTTACCGTTGTTTAAGACGGGGATTGGCCTCTTCTTCATATGCCCGGCTGACAAAAACCAGCGCGCTGACCAGAAGTACAATACATACCGCCGGAGGCGCGAACCACCACCAGGCGGTTCTGATCTTGCCGGAAATCCAGAGATTGTAGAGCATGCCGCCCCAGCTGAGATTATCGGGGTCTCCAAATCCCAGAAAGCTTGCGCCGGCCTCTGCCAGAACAGACCAGGCAATATTAAAAGCCGTGTACAGCAACAGCAGCGGCATAATGTTGGGCATGATATGACCATAGATAATTCGTAAATCACTGCATCCCCGGGCCTTGCCGGCCAGAATAAATTGGCGCTGCTTGATCGCCAGGGTCTGGGCCCGAATCACCCGCGCGGAAGTGCGCCAGACGATGCAGCAGATGGCAAGAATCACGAACCACAGGCTGCGGCCGAACAGCGAAATGAGAACGATTAAAAAAGGCAGAAAGGGCATCCCGTAAATAATGTCGGTGAATCGCATTAAAATTTCGTCCATCCTACCGCCGTAATATCCCGACAGCAGTCCCAGGTTGGCACCGATCAGAATCGAAATTAGCCCTGAAACGAGTCCGATCAGAACGGTCGTTCGGGTGGCATAGAGCATCTGGCTGAAAATATCACGCCCCATGGCGGTCGTACCCATCGGAAATTGGGCGGAAGGCGCCCGCATAATGGCCAACTTGCCGTTGGCATCCCGGATCGTGTCCCATGGCTGATGGGGAGCGATGAGCGGTGCCAGCAGCCCTACCAGACAAAAAAACAGAATAATCATCGCGCCAAAAATACCGAATTTGTGGCTCATGATAATCCGTATCTGAGTCACGAAAAACTCTTTAACCCTTACCAGTTTCATGGCATTGCGCCTCTCTTAATTAATTCGCCCTGAAAAATACCACATTCAGGAATGGATACAATTAATACCCAAGTCGATCATAGATAACCTATCTGCTTAGTTTATAAAGACTTTGACTTCCTCGGGCGTCATTCCCCGCAAGCCTAGTTTTTCAACGGTCAAACCATCAACGAAATAATCTTTGCCAAGCATGGTGGAGACCAGCCGGATCACGGCGTCTATATTGGGTGTGGGTACACCCCACTGACGGCCGATCGAAGACCAGGGAGCCAGACCAAACGGCAGATCCTCGTTGATGTAGCGTGTATCAATGCATGACGGTGCCGGAAACGCCGGATTTCCATGAATCGGGCTTTGCCTGAGACTTTCGGACAACGTTTGTTTGCCCAGCGAATATTTCGCGTAAAAGTTTTCAAATGAATCTTTAAAGGCAACCCCATCATTGCTGACAAGTCCAAGCAGCGCCATCCGCTCTGCGTCCATGGCCATCATGACCTGGGTGACACATTCAGTCGCGCCGTCGGCATACAAGTTCCAGTCCTTGCCGCCCGTGGCCTCTATCCGACCGGCATTAAACAGTACCATCGGTGGGTGAACAATGGGATTGACATTGTTGACACTGGTGGTCCAGACATTGTCAGCGGCAACAAACTCAGGAAATACCGGGTGAATCAAATCCAAAAATTCCGCCGTCCGATCGGCCGGCAACGCCGCAACCGCCAAATTGCTTTTAAGTCCGATACAGGCTACCACCCCCGGCTCTATCGCCCGGGTGGCATAAAGCAGCGAGATGCTTTCAACGGGCGTCACCCGGGTGGTGACACCGGCCTCTTTCATCCAGTTTCGAAATCGGAGGGCACCGAAATTGGACGTAAATAAGATAAACTGTCCGTCTTCAAAATCATGGGCCAGGGTTTTACTAAACGGTTCATGGGCGTAAGCCGATCCGCCAATGATGATTATATCCACACCTTTGATGGCTTCCTTTAGGTCGGTTGTCAGCATATTAAGCCGGGCAAAGCCATTGCCCGCCTCGCCGGATATTTCGATGCCGCCTTTTTTTTCGATTGTATTCAGGTTGTCTTCAAATTCAGGAACCTCGGCCAGATTGACGGAATAGCCTTTAAGCGTGATATCAGCCGCAAAGGCCTGGCCGGAATTTCCGGTTCCGAGTACTGCAAATTTGGGTTTTTTCTTAAATTCTGTCATTCACCTACTCCGCTGGTTCACCAATTTTAAGGTATTCTTTGGTATATTTTTTAAGTTTATCTTCTTTGAGGTTGATCCCGAGCCCGGGTCCGGAGGGGACGGTCACGAATCCAGGGGAGATATTCTGATCAAAATCCGTGATGTCATCGGACATTCTGGTCACCGAACCGTATGCATGACCGAAATCCAACAGATTGGTCAGGGTGCAGCCAACTTGCAGGGATGCCGCCTGGGATATGCCGAACTCAAACATGCTGTTCATCAAACATTTGATCCCAAAGGTTTCAGCAACATCAGCAATTTTTTTGGTTTTGGCCAGACCGCCATTTTTAGATACTTTGAGGCTGAAAACGTCCACCGCCTTTTCTTGGATTAGGGTAGCGGCATCATGCAGGTTTTGCATGCTTTCATCAGCAGACAGCGGGCATGGCGATCGCTCCTTTATGCGTTTAAGACCTTCGATGTCTTTGTGATAAATCGGCTGTTCAATCAGGTCAGGACGGTAATCCCTGATACCATCGACAAACGCCAGGGCCTCGAACACCGTCCAGCCCTGGTTGGCATCAACAACAAAGGGGACGCGATCGCCGTATTTTTTTTTGACTGCAATCATGCGTTTGATCTCATCGGATACGGGCAATGATCCCATTTTAATCATGATGCATTTGTTGCCACGGGCCAGTTCTCTTTCGATGGCAACAATATCCTCTTCAGGGCTGCCGCTGCCGATTCCTCTAAATATCGGCAGCTTATCGTGATACCTGCCCCCCAGCATCAGGTGCGCTGGTATGTCATTGGCTTTGCCGACGATATCAAACAGGGCCATGTTTACTGCGCTGCGGGCCACCAGATTTCCATTCACGGCCTGATCCAGCATGTATTCCAATCCGGCCAAATCCGACGGATCCTGATCGATGATATGCGGGGCGATCATATCGCGGGTGACGACTATTACCGAGGCACACGTGTCTTCGGTAAATGGATTCAAGGGATCGGCCTCCCCCAACCCGACGATTCCTTGATCGGTGTGAACCTTTAAAATAACGGATTCGGCATCATAGCGAGTACCGTACACTTTTGACAGGTGATACGGTTCGGCAAAGGGTATCGAAATATGAAACAGCTCCAGTCCGGTAATCTTCATTCATAAGCTCCTTAACCGCCGGCACTCTTCCCCATCTTAATGCGAGGATCTAAATAGCAATAGGAAATGTCGGAGACCAGGTTCAGAAAAATAACGAGCGCCGCCAATACCACGAAAGTGGCCTGGGCCACCGGATAATCGTGGGAAGAGGCTGCTTCAACCATCAACTGTCCCATGCCCGGCCAGGAAAATACCGATTCGACCAGCACCTGGCCGCCGATGGCAAAGCCGATCATGAGGGATGAAACCGTGACAACTGCCAGCAATGCATTGCGGGCTGCATGTTTGATCATAACGACATGCGGCGCCAGGCCTTTGGCCTTGGCCAGTTCAATAAAGTCACTGCCCATGACCTCCAGCATGGAATCACGCATGATCAGCATGGGGGTTGCCAGGTAATAGAGCGCCACCGTAATCGTCGGTAAAACGAGGTGGTGTAAAAAGTCACCCGAGATAAAAGCCCGCACCCCTCCGGGAGTGAACATCCCGCCGGTGGGAAACAGGTCCAGGCGGTAGCTCAAAACCATCAGCAGCAGGAGACCGGAAACAAACGGTGGGGCCGACTGAAAAATGAGCGCCACCACCGTCCCCCCCACGTCCAGCGGACCCTGGCGGCGCCAGGCCATCACCATACCTAAAAAGGTGCCGATCACCAGGACGAAGCCCATAGCAGCCCCCATCAGAAAGATGGTGTTCCAGAAACGATAGGTCATGATGTCGAAGACCTTCCTGGAACTGGTAAAGGAACGGCCCCATTCAAGTGTGGCCAGGTTTTTCAGGTACAGGACGTACTGGACCAGGATGGGTTTGTCCAGCCCGTAGGCCTCTTTCAATCTGGCCTGGGCGACTTCGTCCAGGGCCGGTGAAATAACCTGGGCCGTCGGGTCCCCCGGTGCAATTCGAAACATGAAAAACAAAATGGTGGCCACGCCGAAAAGGGTCAAAATGGTATACAGAATTCTACGAATGATAAATTCTTGCATCGGTTCGATCCTTGTAGGCCCCGGGGAGCGGCCGTATTAATGGCCCTGCCCCGGGGAGAACGGCTGCTGTTCACTATTTAGGATAGTGCAGCTTTCCTTTTTTATCCCACCAGTAACCGGCGTCGGTTAAGATCTGCTTGGCCATGTTAAAATTTTCCTCACTCGCTTTGACGGCCGGATTGTGCCAGAACTCGTTCGACGGGGCGATAACCGATCCGCCCGGAGCGCCGAATCCGGACAGGATGGCCTCGATCATCAGTTCCCTGGGGATGACCAGGTCAATGGCCCGGCGAAATGCCGGGTCGTCCAGCGGCGGCCGCCGGGTGTGGTAGGACAAGGTGTAAAAGCCGTGGTTGGGATATCCTTTTGCCACGACATTATTCACTTTCTGCATGTCCATCAGCAGGCTGGGCTTCATAATATAGCGGGTGCGGTCGCACTCGCCTTTTTCAATTGCTGCCGCCATGGCATCGTGGCTGCCATAGACAACCCGAATGATACCGTCAACTTTCGGGGCGCTGAAGTGCTCCTTGAAGGCACTGACTTTCAGCTCGCGTCCGCGGTCCCAGTAGTCAAACTTAAACGGCCCGCTGCCGATGGGCTTTTCGTTGGGATAATTCAGCGGATCGGCAACATCGACCTTGTCGGGAATATCCTGCCAGATATGCTGGGGCAGGATAAAAATAGCCCCCAGCAGGTTGGGGATAAAGGGTGCATAGGGGTCCTTGAGTTTCAGGCGAATGCCGTATTTTCCGGTAGTTTCCACGGAATCCAGATGTTTGAGGGCTTCGACGAAAAACGGCGCTTTCCACTGCGTATGGTAGTCCAGCGTGAATTTGACGTCTTCGGCCGTTACCTCCATACCATCGTGGAATTTCATGCCCTGGCGCAGGGTCAGCTCGATGGTGGTGGGGTCGACGACTTTATAGGATTCAGCCGCCCAGGGTTCGGCTTTGCCGCTGGGCGCGATGCGAAACAGACGATCGTAGACCATCCGCAGTTCCATAAACTCCAGATGGTCTTTGGCTCCCACCGGGTTCATATTTTTTAGCGGCGAATTAATGCCGGTGCGGACATATCCGTCCCCCTGTACCACTTCCATGTTGATATCCGTCCAGAAGGAGCCAACGCCCTCACCCATCATGGGCACCACGTTCTTGATGCGGTCCGAACGATAGGCATTGGTCATCTGCACGTTGGCCAGAACGCTCATGGACTGATTATGCTTGATCACTTCCTGGGCTTTATAAACAATCTCTTTTCTCTTGTTGACATCCATCTCCTTTTGCTGGGCTTCCGCCAGAGCGTCGAGTTCGGGGACATTGAGCCCCTCCCAGTTCCAACCGCCCTTTTTATAGCCGGAAGAGTGATGCTTCTTGTATGTAAAAATATTGGGATCAATGCGCAACGAAGCCCCGGACAGCATGACCAGCCACATGTCGTAGTCATGCTCCATGATCACCTTCTGCACGTTCTGGTTGTAGGCGATCGGGTTGGCCTTCACGTCCCAGCCCAGGGATGTAAATGCTGCGGCGATAATGCGTGCGGCTTCCGGGCGAACCGGGTCCATGGTTGCCGTGGCGGTCATGATATTCATCGCGTCCACTTTGGCCCCCGGCTTGCCCCCGGCCAGGACCAGGCCGGCGGTCATAATCAGGCAGATCCCCAAAAAAATAAGGGATGCTTTGAAAACCATTTGTCTGTGTCTACTTTGTTTTGTCATAATACGCCTCCTTTACATTAGTTTTGTACTTATAGTTTATTTATGTGCATCTTGTGGCATTAAAGTTATGGGGCTATTCTCCATACTTCAAAGATTGAATATTTTAGATTGAATATTGAATATTCATTAGTCAATTGGACGCACCCCTGTTTCGATATATTCCAGGATTTGCGGGATCGTCATTCCGGCCAAACCAAGATTTTCCATGTTTCTTCCAGCAGTCGTCAGATCTTGGCCGGTTAAAAACTCACCGAGCTTGATCACGGTTTCCATGCGGGCAACCTCAACGCCCGCCATCTGGCCCAGATAGGCCATGGGAACCAGTCCGGTCGGGATATCTTCCAGAAGATAGCGGGTGTAAAGGGTTTTCTGGCCCTGGACCTCAGCGTAGGCCTGGTTCTGTTTGACGGTGGCGGACAGGGTTGCGCCTTCGGCGCCGTAATGGACCTGATACCATTGCAGGATACCGGGTATCTTCAGGCCAAAGGCGGATGCCACCGCCAACCGTTCCACATCCAGGGCCTCGACAAAAGCACCAATGGATGGCGTGATGCCGTCCCAGTAGTATAACCAGTCGTTGCCGGATTCGATCAGCGAGGTATTGAGCAGGGTCGGTGCCGGATGCATCATGGCATTGGCGTTGCCAAGGCTTGTCGCCAGAACGTTTGCACCCGCATACATCTGCGGGAAAGCGGTATTGAGCAGTTTGACCACGCGCCGGGTTTCAGTGGCCGGCAAAGCCGCCACCATCAACTCATTTTTTATGCCGAAAATAGTGGTATGACCGGGCTTTTGGCTGCGACAGGTGTAAAGCAAAGATTCGGCTTCAGCCAGGGTGATTGATTTATCACATTGTTGGTCCAGCAGAACCTGGCTAAATTCGAGCGCACCGCCGGTTGCGCCGGGATGAATAAATATGATCTGACCGTCCGCCAAATGAGGTGCACAGTTTAGCGCGATATCACGATGGGCGATGGCCGGTGCAACGATCATGATGATGTCGGCCCCGTCCACTGCCTGCGCGATATCGGTGGTCGCCAATTCGATCTTCCCGAAGCCGTTTACGGCCCCGTCCACCTGAATACCGCCCGCCGAATGGATGGCTTCAATCGTTTGCGGGAAAATGTCATATAGCCGGACGGTAAAACCCATTAAGGCCAGATGGCCGGACAAAGACTGCCCGCCATTGCCGCCGCCAATGACGGCCCAGGTCAACATGCTGTCGGTTATAGTCTGCTCTGACATCGGGATGCTGGCCCTCCAGAATCTCCAGGTTGTGCGATCTTCTTTCGTAAAACTGGCTGCGGCAGGAAATCGCTGCAGGAAATGAACTATAATCAGATTAACCCTTTAGTTCAATCACTAATTTATATTCAGCAATGTTTATGCCAATTTGAGTAACCGAGGGCACTGGTTTCGATTCAGCCCTATAACAGCCTGAAATAAGAAAGTTATATTGCTTAGGAGTTGTGAGAAATCAGTGGTTGAAAATCACGGTATCATGTCTAATATTTATACAACATTAGAATTTATTTAAATATTAGTTTTAATTTCAGCTTCTAACATCAGATGGCTTATATTTTTACATGTATAATTCTTAGACACTTTGGCGCGAAATTGTGAGGTTATATTTTTTTATTTTATTGTAAAGCGTTGCCCGCGAGATGCCAAGCGAATGAGATGCCCGGGATAAATTAAATTTGGATGCCTCAATGCTGTCCATGATGGTTTTTTTCTCCACCTCCGCCAGCCGTTTGAAGCTCATAGATTTAATCCGGGCATCGTTTAGGATTGCCTCGGGCAACCCTAAAAGATTCGGCTTGATTGTTTTATCATCTGCCAGATTTGCGGCCCGCTCGACAATGTTTTCCAGCTCCCGCACATTGCCCGGCCATGCATACCGCACCAGGGACTGTTCGGTATCCGGCGTAAATTTAATTCCCGGTTTTTTCAGCACATTGGTACAACGCCCCAAAAAATAGCGGGCCAAATGGATAATATCCTCACGTCTTTGCCTGAGCGGGGGAATGATAATGGGAAAAACATTCAGACGATAAAAAAGATCTTCGCGAAAGTTTCCGCGATCGACCTCATTTTTCAACTGGACATTGGTGGCGGCAATGATTCGCACGTCGACGGATATGGGTTTGTGTTCACCGACCCGGTAGACTTCACCGGTTTGCAGCACGCGCAGCAGCTTGACCTGCATATCCGCCGACATGTCACCGATTTCATCCAGGAAAATGGTGCCGCCGTCGGCCAGTTCGAATTTTCCCGGCCGACCGCCCCGCCGGGCGCCGGTAAATGAGCCTTCCACATAGCCGAAAAGTTCGCTTTCCAGCAGCTCGCGCGGAATCGCCCCGCAATTAATTGCCAGCAGCGGGTGGTCCCGGCGGGGACTCTGGTTGTGAATGGATTGGGCAAAAAGCTCTTTGCCGGTGCCGGTTTCGCCCAGCAGTAAAACGGTTGTTTTGCTCAGGGCAGCCGTCATTGCCAGGCGCTTGGATTCCTGAAAGGCCGGGCTGACCCCAACGATATCATCGAAGGTAAAACGCGCCTGGGTGCCGGCCATGTTGTTGACCAGTCGCCGGAGCCGCTTAATTTCGTTAAAAACGATAATAAAGCCCTGCATCCGGCCGGTGATATTAAAAATAGGTTTGGCGGTGCAGATCAACTGGAGCGTCCTGTTGGGTGCCTGGATGAATACTTCCCGGTCGACAAATTCGAAGTCGGGATTGAGCATCGAATTTATATCGATCTGGTTCCCCAAAATTTCTGTCAGCGGTTTTCCGATCGGGTCATCTTGCCAGCGCAAAATGCTGTTTCCCTGGTTATTGATCTTGTTAATCACGCCGTTTTCATCGATGGCCATGACCCCGCTGTCGATGGAATCAATAATAGCCTGCATATAATTGTTGTGAAGACGCAATTCCTGGGATGATTGTTGGATTCTCAGCTGATTTTCGATGGCTCGGGCCGCGGTGATGACCATACCCAGCGTATGGGGGTGAACCTGATCGGCTTTGCCGGACATGGCAATGACACCGATAAAATTATTCTCCGGATCAAAGACCGGGGAAGCGGAGCACGTATGACCGTGGCCTCTTCTGCAGTAATGCTCTTCGGCATTGATCTGAACAGGTATTTCGCGTTCCAATGCCAGGCTGAGAACACTAGTGCCGACATCCCTTTCAGTCCAGCGAAATCCCGGGCAGCAGTTACGGTCAGTCAACTCATCCAGAATCGGCTTATCACCGATTTCATGGAGGATGTAACCGTCCTTATCGGCAATATTAACGACAAATCCGGCACCGGAGACGAACTGGTACAGTTCTTTCATCTGCGCGCTAGCGATATCCAGAAATTCACGGTTTTGCTCGAGTCGCTGGGCCAGTTCCTCTGACGTCAGCCGCATCTGTTTTGGGTTGCGGGTCTCCTCCGGATTTACGCCATATTGTTTGCAGCGTTCGTAGGAGGCTTCAATTTCACGCCGGATGGTAGCGGGCTCGGCTATATTATACATGGGCATGGCTCAATTCCCTCAGTAATTTGGAACAAGAATAGAAGGGTAATTGTGAGGTAAAAGTCGGCGTTTCAGCTAAAATCGTGCATACCACATTGTTATTGGTACTTCAAGTGTCCATATGTGGTTGGTATTAGATGCTGGATGCAATCAATTTTAGAGATTTAATGGGTCAGTATCTTGCTCAGGAATAGTTTGGTCCGTTCGCTTTTGGGATTTGCAAAGAATTCCTCGGGAGGTGCAATTTCAATGATTAGCCCTTCATCCATGAAAACGATGCAGTGGGCGACCTCTTTGGCGAATCCCATTTCATGAGTGACCACAATCATCGTCATCCCTTCGTGTGCCAGATCGCGCATCACGTCAAGGACTTCCTTGATCATCTCCGGGTCCAGGGCTGATGTCGGTTCATCAAAAAGCATTATTTTGGGTCGCATGCACAACCCACGGGCAATGGCCACTCGCTGCTGCTGACCGCCCGATAGCTGGGCCGGATGATCATCCGCCCTGTCGCCCAAACCAACACGCTCCAAAATCTGGCGTCCCAGCTTGTCCGCATCCGTCTTTTTCATCTTGCGGACTTTGATGGGGGCCAGGGTAACATTCTCAAGAGCCGTCATGTTCGGGTAGAGATTGAACTGCTGAAAGACAAATCCGATTTCAGCTCTTATTTTGGTCATGTTAATCTTTTTGTCATGGACCTGCATGTTATCGACGATCAGTTCACCCTGCTGGATGGGTTCGAGCCGATTGATACACCGGATCAGGGTGCTTTTGCCCGAACCGCTCGGACCGCAGACCACCATAACTTCGCCGGCAGCTACCTCAAGATCAATGTCTTTTAATACATGAAGATCCCCAAACCATTTGTTGACCTTTGAGAACTTAATCATATCTGAACTCCCCTCTAAAGCCTGGTGGCAGTGACCGTCATACGCTTTTCCAGGTTGTTGGAAAATCGAATCAACGGATAGCAAAGGAGAAAATACAGGATGCCGACCAGGCCAAATACCATGATGCCTTCGGGGATTCGCTGAACCGTCAACCAGCCGGCGCGGGTAACATCAACCACGCCGATGACTGAAATAACCGAGGAGTCCTTGATCAACAGTACATACTGGCCCACCAGCGGAGGCAAAATGATCCGCATGGCCTGGGGCAGGATGACATTGTACAGTTGCTGATAATAAGACAGTCCCGATGCGACGGCCGCTTCCCTCTGCCCATGGGGAACAGCTTGAATACCGCCGGACACAATTTCACAGATAAAGCAGCCGGAAAGGTTGGTCAGAGCAAGAACTGCGGCCGGGATAGCCTCCAGATGGATGCCGAATTCCGGCAGAATGAAAAATACGATAAATATTTGTACCAGAAAAGGTGTACCGCGAATGAGGTCCACCCACGCGCCGATCAAAGATTTCAAAATTAAGCTTCTGCCGGAACGGATTACACCCCATGTAAAACCGATAATGGTCCCGAAGATCAGGCTCAACCCGGAAACGGCCGCCGTCATCCACAACCCCTTGAGGAAGTAAGGCAGGCTATTGATCAATTGTTCGAAATAAAAACCCCACATCTGTTTTTCTCCTGATCGTTACCGAGCTTCTCTGAAAATCAGCCGCTTTTGAACCCAACTGGAAATCGCCTTCAGACAATAATAAATCAACAGGTAAAACGCCGCTGTCGTTATATACCCCTCCGCCGGCATAAAGCGCTCCGAAGTCATCAACTGACCGGCACGGGTGAGCTCCGTGATCGAAATCAAAGATAACAGGGCGGAATCCTTCACCAGTACAATTGCCTGGCCGAGAATGGGCGGGGTGGTCACCCCGATTGCCTGGGGCAAAATGATATACCGCATACGCTGAGCATAGGCCAGACCGGAGGCAATTCCGGCCTCAACCTGCCCGGTCGAAACGGACACTATTCCGGCGCGGATGATTTCAGCCAGATAGGCACCGCTGTTTAACGTCAGGGCCAGGATGCCGGTGGTGTACTCGGTGAGGCCGATTCCAAGGGATGGCAGGCCAAAATAAAAAAAATAAAGCTGGGCCAGCAATGGGGTCGATCGAATGGTCTCAATATAGATTCCGGCCAGACGGGAAAGCAGCCCGAATCGGCTCAGACGCATCGCACAGGCCACAATCCCCAGGGCCAGCGCTCCGACCAGCGATACCGCGGACAACCAGACGGTAACCCAAAGACACTGGAAATAAAGCGGCATGTAATCGAGGATGACCCTGAAATTAAAGACTTCCAGCATGTCGGTTGCCCCATGGGCTTAAACGTTCCACCATTGATTTACCATATATTAGAGACTAATCGGCTGAGTGAGTGAAAAATACCGCAAAATCTGATAAAAGCTGGAGCAATGCAGTGTTGGCGTGACGGAGTACTGGATTTAATACTCCGAGATTTATTGAAATTGAAAGCGCTAACGGTGGATTACCGCTTTGTGGTTTATATATCCGTTAAATTCTAGTGGTCTTTTTTCCAATCCAATGAATTGACCCAGTAATCCAGGTTTTGATCCATCCGACCGTCCAATCGGATATGAAGAAAAAACAGGTTGAGCCATTCCAGCAGGTCCATCGAATCATATCGTACCGCAAATGCCAGCGGCAGCTTGGACAACATTTCCGGAAGAATACGAACGCTGTTGGGAGGAAAATTGGATACCTGACCGGTAACGGCCGAGGCGTCATTGACACCGAAGTCGGCGTGTCCCTTTAAGACCGCATCGATCAGCAGCGGGCCTCCGCCTTTGTAGGATTTGAGCTTCGCATTCGGAAAGGTCTTTTTGGCGTCGGTTTCACCGGTGGATCCCAGTAGCACGGCGATGGAGAGCCCCGGCTTTTTGAAATCTTCCAGCGACTTATATGGACTGTCCTGTTTGGTGAAGACCACACTGCCGGTGTACATAAAAGGCTCGCTGAAGGCAATTTTCATCGCCCGCTTCAGGGTCGGCGTCATGTCCGCCGCCAGCATATCGGCCTTTTTCGAAAGCAGGGCCGGAATCAGACCATCCCAGTCATAACTGAGAAACTTGACTTTTACCCCCATCTCTTTGGCTATCAGGCGAACAATTTCAATGGAGCTTCCGGACCTTTCGCTGTTTTTATCGATAAAACTGAACGGAGGGCCCTGGGTCTGGCAAGCGACCCGCAGTTCGCCGCGCATGGCGATTTCATCCAAAGTGCCGGCATACGTTACGGCTGCCATACTGATCGTAAAAACAAGTGCCAAAACGATCCTGATAGATTTTTGCAGTTTCATCTTTACCTCCTTTTTTTGGTTTCCATGGATGGTGATAACCTCACCTGTTAGACAGATTCGTCAGATATCTCTTCCTTCACCTGGATCCCCCGGTGCGACAATTCGTTCATGAATGGCTGGTAGGGCACATGGATGGATGGCGCAAGGACACCTTTTTCGCTGATTTGTCCGTTAGCGATCTTTTGGGTCACAATACTGGCTGTGAATCCAACGCCCTTGCTCATGGCCATCAAACCGGTCTGGAGATCACGCTCGATTAACAGGCGCGAAACCCGGCGCTGTTCTTGACCATCCAGCAGCCCTTCAAAAATATTTAACATGACCACCAGATCTTTTTCATTCTCCCGATATTGAAGCCGGGGTCCCATTAATTGGTCGAGAAATTGAATCGGAGAGACCTCGCAGGGCAAGCCGGCAACCGGTTTATCATCCAGGAATACCCTTTGCTTCAGTAGGCAAGTTTAAAACATCCATAGCTCAGCCGGATACAACCGGACAAAGCTGGATGAATAAGCATAGATGGCAGGTATGATTTAATCTGTCAAGGAGATTAGGGAGAATCGCGGGGCTTTGTCGTTGCAACAAGTATTTGCTCGATATTATGAGGATTACCTGTTTAATGAAAATCGTGAAAATCCCAAGCACCAAAAATCAAATATCAAACAAATTCCAATGACCAAATTCAGAATTCGAAACAGTTGAGCTTGTTGCTGGCAAAAAAAATTAATCTTTCTACGATTTTGCCCAATACCATCATCAACTGCTGACAAAAGCGAAATCAGAGATTGCAGTCATTTCAATACGAACTTCGTGAATGTTTCGGTCATTGAATATTGAAAATTGAGATTTATTTGTGATTTGGTGCTTGATATTTGGAATTTAGTTGCGGAGCGTAGAGATATCATTATTTGATGTTCAGAGTTGGACGTTCGACGTTCAGTTTATCCGCTCTCAGTCCCCTGGCACAAGCCTGTGCATGTTTAGCCCCCCAGGTAGGCTTTTTTAACCTCGGGATCTTCCAATAGATCGCCCGATAGCCCTTCTAAAACAATCCGGCCGTTTTCAAGCACGTAGCCGCGCTGGGCGAACTGCAGGGCCAGACGGGCATTTTGCTCCACCAGCAAAATGGTGGTGCCTTCCTGATTGATTTCCTTCAGGGCATCAAACATGCTCATCATCAGCAAGGGGGCCAATCCCATGGACGGTTCATCCAGCAGCATAACTTTACGTCCGCTCATATAGGCCCGGCCCACCGCCAACATCTGCTGCTCACCGCCGCTCAAGGTGCCTGACTTCTGGCTCTGACGCTCTTCCAGACGCGGAAAAATGGAGTACACCCGTTTGGCATCCTGCTGGATCTGCACCTTGTCTGTGCGGGCGAATGTGGCCAGCTTGAGATTTTCGGTAACCGTCAAATTCTCAAACAGACGCCGGCCCTCCGGAACATGCGAGATGCCCAGTTGGCTGACAACTTTATCGGGCGGATAGTCCAACAAGTTATTGCCCGCAAATATCATTGCGGTACCGTCTTCTACCGGTACCAAGCGCGATATGGCTTTCAGCGTGGTACTCTTGCCGGCGCCGTTGGCGCCAATGATGCAGACGATTTCCCCATCGTCGATTTGAAAGTTCAGCCCATGCAAGGCCTTAATGTTGCCGTATGATACCCGTAAATCTTTTACCGATAGTAACATTATTCGACGATCTCCTGGCCCAGATAGGCATCAATTACTTTGGGGTTTTTCTGAATTTCTTCCGGTGTACCTTCGGCGATGACTTCACCGAAAACGAGGGTCTGGATCCTTTCGCAAAGTTCCATGACCACCCGCATGCGATGCTCGATAAGAAATATGGCCAATCCGAATTCTGCGTGCACCTGACGGATAATATCCATCATCTGCACCAGTTCCTCGGGATTCATGCCGGCCGTGGGTTCGTCTAAAAACAAAACCTTGGGTTCCATGGCCAGAGCCCGGGCCATCTCCACTCGGCGCTGGGCACCGTAAGAAAGATTTAAAACAATTTGATCCGCAAACTGATCCACCCCCATCATTTTGAGAAGATGATAGGCTTTCTCTTCGCTTTCAGCTTCTTCCCGGTGGCGTTTGGCGGTGCCGAAAAATGCGCCCACCAGCCCATAGGTCAGTTTGGAATAACGAGCCATCTTGACATGCTCCAGCACCGTCATATGCCGCCACAGAAGCATGTTTTGAAATGTGCGGCCAAGGCCCAGGGAAGCGATCTCATGGGGCGAACGTCCGTTTATTTTGTTGTCTGCTAAGGATATCGTCCCTTCGGTGGGATGGTAGATGCCGGTAATGAGATTGAAGATGGTTGTTTTGCCGGCGCCATTGGGACCGATCAATCCTCGAATCTGGCCGGGTTCGATTTCAAGCCCGTAATTGTAAACGGCCCTCAGCCCACCAAAGTAGTGTGTCATTTTATCAATATGCAACAATGCCATTATTTACCTCTCGCTTGCAAGTAGGATATCCAGTTCTGCCGGAGGAACCGGATAGCTTATCGTGTTCCGGGAACAACAATATCCGGTAAATAGTTAAATAGTTGATTAGTTGAATGGTTAATTAGTTATCGGTATGATATCGATTTTTATTCTTTGACTATTCAACCATTTGACGAGTCAACCTTTCCCCTTTAACCTTTACTCTTTTTGCCTATTTCCTTATCAACCCAATCAACTTAATAAACTCATTTTTGTGTTTTCGGCTGAATCAATTTTCTAACGTCAAACTCCTTAAATGAGATCAGGCCGGTCGGACGGAAAATCATTACCAGTATCAGCAGCAGGGGAATAATAATCCATTTCCATTGTTCCAGCGGCCGCAGCATTTCACCGAGCAAACTGATACTGCAGGCACCGACGATGGATCCGTAGACGGAGTTCAGACCTCCAAAATAGACCATTGCCAGAACCTCGGCCAGCTTCTGAATACCGAAGGTTCCCGGGTTCACGTAACGCAGGACATGGGCAAATAAGCCGCCGGCAACGCCGGCCCAGAAGGCTGCAAACAAAAACGCCGTTATTTTGGTTTTGCGTGTATCGACGGTCATGGCATCGGCAGCCATTTCGTTGTCGCGCACCGCATTTAAAGCCTTGCCCAGGGTTGAACGCACAAAGTTATTAATAATCCAGATGCCGATTACAACAGTTGCAAAAACCACTGGAAGATTGGCCCAGCCGGGCTGGCTGCCCAATCCACGGGGCCCACCCACAAACTCCATATTCTCGATCAGGCTTTTCACGATAAACATAAAGGCCAGTGAAATAATAGCCAGGTAATCTCCACGTGTTCTGAACGAGGGTATGGCCACCGCCAGCGCTCCGACAGCAGCAACCAGGCCGCCAAATATTAATGCAATGGGGAAAAAGAAAGGACCGAGCCACAGCGGCAACAGGGCAGCTCCAAAAAACCGGTCATCAGCAAAAAGACCGAGCGTAAAAACCGAAGAAGCGTAAGCCCCTAACGCCATAAACCCCGGGTGTGAGCATGAAAATTCGCCCATGTAGCCGTTGATCAGGTTCAGGCTCAAGGTCAGTAAAACGGCGATCAAAGTATACCGGAGTACTTCGGCCCGATAGAGACTCATGTCCGACCACCAGTGCAAAATTACGTACAATAGACCAAGATGGATAAGCCCTGAGAGCATTAAAGGATAATCGATAAGTTTGGCTGCCAGCCGGTTCATGCTAGCTGCGCTCAACCGCGCAATCACAGTAATCGGCAAAAAGTAAATCAGCACGAAATAGATTAGAGCACTGTGCATCAACATCGGCTTTTTGAGCATGGTAACAAAACCGAAAAGCATCGGCGCTTTGCGCAATCCCAGAGTTCGCGCAAAAGACGTTCCGATGAAATATTCCAGGGCCACCGCAACCAGCGCCCCCAGCAGCCAACTGAGCAGGGGAACCTGGGAAAAGAAAACCCGGATCTGGCTTAAAATCTGTCTCTTGTCCGTTGACAACCCGTCCCTTGTTGCTTCCATGTTAGGTCCTTGTATATTACTTATCGATTCTAACAGAGTATACGACATTTTTATGAAGCGAAGACACTCCATGCGATATTGAAGATTGAAGATTGAATAATTAAGGTATTCTGCCATTTAGAGTTTGTCTACCGCCTATACTTATAGAGTAGTAAGGTTCCGCTATGGGCTATCACCAGATTCAGCTATTCGCACATTTTAGAATACGCTCTGCGCGGAAGCCGTCCCTGTTCCTCCCCCTGCCAGTCGCTCAGGAATTGATTAAAATATAATTCGATAGAATTCCACAATGCTTCAATTTTCAATCTTCAATTGTATGTTAATACCTCAAAACATTATTCGATCCTCATCCGCTCTCTGGATCACTTCAATCCGGTTACAATCTCAGCTTGGCACTGTAAGGTTCGCCAAAAAAACCGTGGGGGCGAAAAACCAGGATCAACAAAATGATCGAATAGGCGATTAGGTCCCGAAATGTCGATGGGAAAACCATGGGGACAAACATCTCGATAAAACCCAGCAAAAATCCCGCCAGGGTGGCGCCGACTACCGAGCCTCTACCGCCTAAAATGGCAGCCACAAAAGCCTTCCAGCCGATGAGAATACCCATGTAGGGATCCAAAACCGGATAGGCAACGCCAAACAGGATGCCGGCCACAGCTGCTAATCCTGATCCGATGGCAAAGGTGAGCGCAGCGATTCTATTGAGCGGCACGCCCATTAACGGGACGACCACGTAATCAAAGGCCATCGCCCGCATCGCCATCCCCCAGCGCGTATGGCGGATGAACTGGTGCAGTAAAAACGACAGGGTGATGGACACCAGCACGATCATGATTTTCTTGTTGGTCACCACCGCTCCGCCAAGATGGTAGGTGGTGGTTTCGATCAGCGATGGAAAGCTGACTCTTTGAGCCCCGAGCAATATCAGATTGCCGGTTTCTAAAATGATGCCGATCATCAGGCCGGTGATGGCGGCCGATGCCCGGGGCGCATCGCGCAGGGGGCGATAACCGACACGTTCGACGAACATACCGACAAAAGATGTCAGGAACATGGAGATCAGAATGGTTAAAACCAGAATCAACCAGCCGGGCAACGCAAAAGATCCCATGGCGGTTAGCGTTACCAGGGCCGTGGCAACACCGAATCCGATATAAGCGCCGACCATGAAGATATCCCCGTGCGCAAAGTTAAAGAGCATCAAAATGCTGTACACCATGGAATATCCCAGCGCGATGAGTGCATAGAAACTTCCCCACTGCAATGCATTGATCAGGTTTTGAAAAAATACCATCAGGGTTCTCCTTGGTTCCTTAAATAACCTGAATTGAACGATATTTTGTGATATACGCTACCGTAGGCATTCTGCCTGCCGGAGACGGACGAGTGCCGACCCGAATGACCCGCCGGAGGTAGACTTAAAATATTCAATATTTAATCGAAAATATACAATCTTCTGACGATAAGGTAGGCGTTAACAGGTTCTCTGTTCAGGCGTAATTTATGGTGCGGGTGTTCAAAGGTTTAAGATAAATGTCATCTTATAACCTCTGAACCCCGCATCCTTCAAACCCATTAACGGTTGGTGTTCATCTTACGGACAGACGGACTTAAAAAATTCAAACTGACCGGCATCACTGATGCGAACGATAACGGCACACTTGATCGGATCGCCATCCTCGGTAAAGGTCATGCCGCCGGTAATTCCGTCAAAGCCTTTAATCTTGGCCAGGGCGTCACGCACCGCCTTGCGATCTATTTCAATGTTACCGGTGAGCTCGCCGGCCCCTTCAATGGCCGTTTGAACGATGCGCATGGCGTCCCAGGTCAGTGCAGCAACATCATCCGGCACATAACCGTGCTTATTGGAATAACGATCAATAAATTCCTTGGTGGCGCCTTTGGCGCCCGCTGCCGCATAATGGGTGCTGAAAAACAGGCCATAGCAGTCTTTGCCGCAGAGCTTGACGGTTTCGGCCGATCCCCAACTGTCGCTGCCCACAATCGGTTTATCCCATCCCAGCTGATGGGCCTGCTGAACGATTAAGGCCACTTCGTTATAATACTGCGGGGTGAACAGCACTTCGGCGCCGGAGTTGTTAATTTTCGTCAGCTGGGAGCTGAAGTCGGCGTCTTTGGTGGTGAAGCTTTCGTAAGCCACCACGGAGCCGGGACCGTTCAGATCTTCCCAGGCCGCCTTAAAAAATTCCGCCAGGCCCTTGGGATAGTCACTGGCAACGTCATACAGGACGGCCGCTTTTTTGAAACCGAACTCGGTTTTGATAAATTTTGCAACCACCGGGCCCTGAAACGGATCCAGGAAGCAGCCGCGGAATACGAAAGGACGATCTTTGGTGGTGTCGGGGTTGGTGGACCAGGGGCTGACCATCGGTGTGCCCAGTTCATTGGCCTTACCACCGGCGGGGATCGCCTGCTTGGAAGACTGGGGCCCGACAATTGCCAGAACATCTTCTTCGGTAATCAGTTTGGTGTTGGCCTTAACGGCCGATTCGGCTTTGGATTCATTGTCTTCGATTACCAGCTCCACCTTATATTTCTTGCCGCCGACTGCAATGCCGCCGGCTGCGTTAACATCTTCCAACCACATTTGAGCGGCATATTTGGTGCCCTCCCCCACTTTGGGGATATCGCCGGTAAGCGGGGCATTCACGCCGATTCTGATGGAGTCAGGCCCTGCAGCATATGCACAAACCCCCAGACCCGTTAGAAAAAATGAAATGATTGCTATCGCTAATACTTTTCTTTTCATCATAAGCCTCCTTTCTAAATACCTCACATTAGAGTGTTTTGGACTCATTGACCAACCGCATAGAATCCGAAAAAGTGATAGGGTGCATATCACATGAACGAAAGATTTTCAAGGCGGATTAATTAGGGACAAACAGATTTATAGAATTCAAACTCGCCGGCATCACTGATGCGAACGATAACGGCACACTTGACCGGGTCGCCATCCTCGGCAAAGGTCATGGAGCCCGTAATTCCGGCAAAGTCTTTAATGGAGGCCAGGGCATCGCGCACCGCCTTGTGATTCGTTTTAATGTCACCGGTAAGTTCGCCGGCCCCTTCAATGGCCGCTTGAACGATGCGCATGGCGTCCCAGGTCAGCGCTGCGACGTCATCCGGCACATAACCGTGCTTATTGGTATAACGATCAATAAATTCTTTGGTGGCGTCTTTGGTGGTGAAGCTTCCGTAAGCCACCACGGATCCGGAACCGTTCAGATCTTCCCAGGCCGCCTTAAAAATTCCGCCAGGCCCTTGGGATAGCCTGGAAACCCGGTAGGGCTGTAACACAGGAAGTAAGATTATACAATCTTGATTAATTTAATTATTGACAGCATCAGCAATATTTTTTAATGCTTTATCATAGTGGATACAGACAAAATCGATCTCTCCATTGTCCAATCCGTGGAAACCTTTGTCGTTTGCAATAATTACAACCTGAAAGTGCCCTAAATTTTGGAATAACATAAACCCATGATGCGATGCCGGTAAGCCAAAACCGTATTTAGAGTATAATCATTTTACCCTGACCAGCAACCTGTGGAGAGGGATTGCCGAGGCTGTAAATTCGCCTCTGGAGGATTGCCGCAGATAAGCAAGTTGAGCAACTCGAAATCCCGCCCTGCGGGCGAAGATGAATATCCGCTTTCTTTTGAAATTTGAAACACTCATTAGAAGGTGCAAATTACAACAGCCGAAGGAGGACAGATAATGAAGGAGATTAACGAACTAAGTTTTCCGGATGATATTCGCTATGCACAAAGTCATGAGTGGGCCAGACCGGAAGGAGACACCGTCAAGGTGGGAATCACTGACTATGCCCAGGATCAATTGGGAGATATTGTCTTTGTGGAAATGCCCGAAGCCGGCGAAACGTTCGAAAAAGGCGCCGAATTCGGTACGGTAGAATCGGTCAAAGCGGTCTCAGAGCTATACATGCCGATCGGCGGTGAAATTGTGTCCGTCAACCCCCCTCTGGAAGACGCGCCCGAGTTGGTTAACAACACGCCCTATTCAGATGGGTGGATGATCGAAGTCAAGCCCGAAGATCCGGCCCAACTGGACAGCCTGATGACCAAAGATGATTATATCAAATCATTGCAGGGATAATAAGCATTATATATATTGAATTTTCAATCTTCGACCTTCGATTGCTAGGGGCCACTTTTTCCGAGCATAAGCTCGGCCTTAACTGAGTATCTTAGTGGCTTAAATATTAAAATGTGAGAAAATTTGCAGAAAAGGATAAATACCCATGCGATATTTGCCGCATACACCGGAAGAAATTTCTGAGATGCTGTCGGCGGTCGGGGTAAACTCCCTTGAGGATCTCTTTTCAACCGTACCCGAGAAATGCCGCCGAAAAAGTGAATTAAATCTGCCGGAGCGCTTGAGTGAATGGGAATTAAACAGCCATATCGACACGCTTTCCGGTACAATGGCGGTATCACCGGAGTACAAGGTGTTTATAGGCGCCGGCAGCTACGAGCATCACATCCCGGCGGCTGTATCCCATCTGCTGAGCCGCTCGGAGTTTGTCACCGCCTATACGCCTTATCAGCCGGAGATGAGCCAGGGAACGCTGCAGGCCATCTTTGAATACCAAACGTTAACCGCCCGGCTGCTCGGAATGCAAGTGGCCAACGCTTCGCAGTATGACGGTGCCTCCTCGCTGGCCGAAGCGGCACTGATGGCGGTGCGAATCACCCGCAAAAAGAAGGTGGCGGTATCGCGCCTGATCCATCCCCACTATCGCACGGTACTGGAGACATATCTTAAACCCACCGATTGTGAAATAGTTGAACTACCATACCTGCAGGACGGAACCACTGATCTGACTCAACTGGAAGGCGCACAGGATCTGGCTGCCGTTGCCGTCCAGTCACCAAATTTTTTCGGCTGCATCGAAAACCTCCAGACCATTAGCGAGAAGGTCCAGGCTCAAAAGACCCTGGCCATTGCCTGTTTTACAGAGCCGCTGGCCTATGGTCTGATTAAAAATCCAGGCAGCCAGGGCGCGGATATCGCCTGCGGCGAAGGACAAAGCCTGGGGATTCCACGCTCGTTCGGCGGACCGGCCCTGGGAATGTTTGCCGCAAAAATGAAATATGTACGCAACATGCCGGGGCGCCTGGTGGGACAGACCACGGATGTGGATGGACGCCGGGGATTCGTGTTGACTCTGGCCACCCGCGAGCAGCACATCCGCCGGGAAAAAGCCACCTCCAACATCTGCACCAACCACAGTCTGTGTGCCCTGGCTTCCGCCATATACATGGCAACCCTTGGCGGCACCGGTATGAAAGCGCTAGCTCAGTTAAATTACGACAAGTGCGAATACCTGAAGGGTGAGCTGCGCAAGGCCGGGTTCAAGATCCCATTTCAGCAACCGACCTTCAATGAATTTGTGGTTGAATTCCCGCAGGGCTTCGAAAAAACCTACGACCGCCTGGTCAAAGATAAATTCATCCCGGGTCTGCCGCTGGAATGTCACTACCGGGAGCTGGAAAATCATTATCTGCTGTGCGTAACCGAAACGATCAGTAAAAATGATATGGATCAGTTGGTGGATGCAATTAAGACTCTTGAGTATGAAACTTGATAAATTAGTTTTGCGGTAACGGCAAAAGGGAGATTTAACGATGAAAGAATTTCCAGGAACGACCGGCCTGATATTTAATGAACCCCTGCTCTGGGAAAAAGGCAAGAAAGGCAGACTGGGCTTTTCCACCCCTCGCAGGGATGTGGCATCGTCTGATCTGGCCCAGGAGTTTATCGGCGATGGACCTGACTTTCCGGATCTCAGTGAAGTAGATGTCATTCGTCACTACACCCGCCTTTCCCAGTGGAATTTTGCGGTGGATAGCGGCATGTACCCGCTGGGGTCGTGCACTATGAAGTATAATCCCAAAACCAATGAGAGACAGGCTTCTCGCCCGGGTTTTGCGGCAGCTCACCCCATGCTGCCGCCGAACCTTTCCCAGGGTATCCTCAAGTTGATGTATGATCTTGAACACTTCCTGGTGGAAATCACCGGTCTGGATGCCGCGTCTCTTCAACCGGCAGCCGGCGCCCATGGCGAGCTTACCGGTATGCTTCTTTTTTATGCCTACCACCAGAGCAAGGGCGCGCCCCGTTCAAAAATCATTGTCCCGGATACGGCCCATGGAACCAATCCGGCCAGTGCCGCCCTGTGCGGATATAAACCGGTGGCCATAAAATCGAATGCAGCTGGAATCCTGGCGCCGGAAGATGTCGCCGCGTTGATGGATGAAGAGACTTCCGGCATCATGGTCACCAATCCCAACACCCTGGGACTGTTTGAAGAGAACATCAAAAAGATCACTGATATCGTTCATGCCAAAGGCGGTCTGGTGTACGGTGACGGTGCCAATATGAACGCAATTATGGGGATAGCGGATATGGGTGAAATCGGCATCGATGTCTTGCATTTAAACCTGCACAAGACATTTTCAACTCCCCACGGTGGAGGTGGACCGGGTTCCGGACCGGTATGTGTCCTGAAGCATCTGGAACCTTTCCTGCCGGTACCCAGAGTCACTCAAAAGAACGGGCAATATCTATTAAAAGAGGATTTCCCGGATACCATCGGCAGGCTGCACGCCTTCAACGGCAATGTCGGTGTTCTAATACGCGCTTACAGCTATATTTTGAGCATGGGTGGGCAATTCCTGAAAAAAGCCAGCCAGTTGGCAGTATTAAATGCCAACTATATCAAGGAGCAGTTAAAGGAGACTTTTCATCTGGCCTATGACCGCCCCTGCATGCACGAATGTGTTTTCTCCGATCAATTGCAGCAGGCCCATAAAGTCACCACCCTGGACCTGGTTAAACGGCTGATGGACTATGGATTTCATCCACCCACCATATACTTTCCGCTGGTGGTGCCCGGTGCCATCATGATCGAGCCCACGGAGACGGAATCCAAAGAAGATATTGATCTTTTCATCGATTCCCTCAAAGCCATTGCCAAAGAAGCCGAAGAAAATCCGGATTTACTGCACGAAGCGCCCAAAAACTGCCACCGAAGAAGACTCGATGAAACGACGGCAGCACGCAAGCCCTGTTTGACGGGATAGATCGCGTTGCGGGGAAAAAGTCGCGTTGCGCGTTGCGGGTTGCGCGTTGCGGGTTGCGCGGAACGAGGTGCGAAGAAAATGACCCGGCGCGGATTATGCGTTAGGCGGATCGCTGTGAGAGGTCCGCGTTACATGGGCCAAAAAGCTATGGTTTGCGCGTCATGTGTTCGGCATTATAATTACTGGTAGATATTAACTGAATCTTGCATGAAAATTAATGAGAATTTAGGTATTTAACATCAGAGCTAAAAAAATAATGGATACCCATACTGCCAAGCGATCTAAGCAGATCGATCCCCATATCCCGCAACCCGGGTCGCTAAATGCAAAGCCCGGATCTCATAACGCGCACCCCCTACCCCGCAACCCGCATCCCGCAACCGGTACCCGGCAACCCGCAGCCCGCAACCCGAAACTCGAAACCCGCACCTCGCAACCCGAATCCCGCAACCCGCAACCCGAATCCCGCAACCCGCAACCCGAATCCCGCAACCCGCAACCCGAATCCCGCAACTCGCAACCCGAATCCCGCA
>CACVKW010001568.1 GCA_902749685.1 Olavius sp. associated proteobacterium Delta 1
ACATCATTGCTGTCCAAAATAATTTGAAAATCAAATACTGCCTTTAATAAAAACAGGCAGTTATAAACGGGAAATTAGTGATTTAGAAATCAGGTTGTAC
>CACVKW010001569.1 GCA_902749685.1 Olavius sp. associated proteobacterium Delta 1
TCCAGCATCGAACATCCAGCATCGAGCATCCAGCATCGAGCATCCAGCATCGAGCATCCAGCATCGAGCATCCAGCATCGAGCATCCAGCATCGAGCATCCAGCATCCAGAATCTAGTACCAAATACCCTGAACAATAAAGTAAAGTCCGACCATAATCATGAGTATGGTACCGATACGGTAGATAATTTGCCGCTTTTTCAACCAACCCATATCGACCAGTTTGGCGACGACAAAAAGTGCTGGAATCGTGCCGATACCAAAGGACATCATCACGGCCATTCCTTTTATGATTCCTTCCAGGGGGGCAGCAGTATTCATCCCGGCACCGGCGGCAGCTAATAAGGCCGTGTAGACCGGACCACAGGGAAGCAGGCCCAACAGTAAGCCGATCGGGAAATAGGTTGCCGTGGATTTTACCTGTGACAACTTTCTAAACCCCCTGGTGATGATGCCGTCGGGATTGTAACAATCGCCAAATAGGCGTCCCAGAGGAAGCCAGCCGCTCATTGCCAGAGCCATGACAATGATGATGACCCCGGCCAAAATCATGGCTCCTCTTTGGATACCGGCAATATGGGCGGCCACCAGTGTAAACGAACCAGTGGCCCCCATGACACCGCCCAAAACCGTGTAGGTGATGACCCTGCCGGTATTGTAAAGTAAGTGGGGTAAGAAAAGATTTTTTCCCTTGAGGTTGAGAGATAAAGAGACCACAATCGGGCCGCACATCCCGATACAGTGGCCAAAGCCCACCGTAAATCCGGTGGTTAAAAAAATAAGGTAAAGGGGATCAATAAATGACATCGAAGACAAACTTTACTGCACCCGCTTCGGGGACGATGACGTCGGCAAACCATGTCCGCCGACCGCTTTTACATCGTACGATGACGCCCTTGCCTTCGTAGTGACCCTGGCCGGCAGGTTTTAGCAATACCCGGTTCGGACCCATTTTCATCGCGGGCATGCCCAGATCGATGTAGGGGGATTTTGAGGGTGGATTGCCGGAAACTGACACCTTAAAAACCAGATCCTGCATGGCCTTCACCGGACGGGGCGAAATTTCCAGCGAAATGGTGTGATTTCCCAGAGATTGTGAACACACCCCTTGGTGCGCGTCACAATTTATCTCGGCATCGGAAGCGTAGGCCGAAGGTGATATTATCAGACCCAAAAAAATCAGTGATCCTAAGATCATTAGAAAAAAAGATTGTCGAATGCCGAAGAAACGTATTCTATTCATTTTATCAATCCGCAATCCGCAATCGAATATTTCCGACTTCCGAATTCCAAATTCCGAATTCAATAATCTGTCGTCTGTTTTCCGTCTTCTGTGCGCTATTTCTCCTTGCTTTCAATTTCCTCCCAGCAGGACCACTGACAATCTACCGGTTTGAGATCCATTAATTTGGAATTATTACAGCTAATGCTGTTGGCCACTAACTTACCCGCTTCCTCGCGCCATTCGACCAACAGCTCTGCCTCTACCTTGTCTTCCGGGCATGTAATACGGCATTTTTCCCATTTTGATTCTTGTTGCATGTCGCCCCTCCTGACCAAAATTTGCTAATCCATCTGCCCAACCATAGGATGCTGCTATTTTAAATCAAAAGTGATGGCCGTTGGCAAGCAATAAATTTGATTAACAGCGAGATCGGTAAATTTTAATTCTATTTAGTAACTTTGCTCATGGAGATACCCAGAGCATTAGCTACTCCCTCCCCATAAGCTGGGTCAGCTTTCTTACAGTTCCCAATATGGCGGATCTTGATCTCCTCTGGGGCGTCACCCATTGCTCGGGCAGTATTCTCAAAAAGAGCTTTCTGTTGCTCAGGATTCATTAGCCGGAACAAATTGCCAGGCTGGGAATAGTAGTCATCATTGTCCTCCCGGTGATTCCAGTGGTCAGCTGCACCTTCAAGGTCCAGTGGCGGTTCACGGAAATCAGGCTGTTCCTGCCACTCGCCATAGCTGTTGGGCTCATAGCCGAGGGTTCCTTCATAGTTACCGTCCACCCGCATAGCGCCATCGCGATGGTAGCCGTGGACAGGACAGCGTGCGCGATTGACCGGAATCAGGTGATGGTTGACACCCAGGCGATAACGCTGAGCATCCCCGTAGGAAAAAAGTCGGCCCTGCAACATCTTGTCAGGTGAAAAGCCAATACCAGGGACGATATTGGCAGGGTTGAAGGCAGATTGCTCAACCTCGGCAAAATAGTTTTCAGGATTTTTGTTCAATTCGAGCACCCCCACATCAATGAGAGGGTAGTCACCGTGCGACCAGACTTTGGTCAGGTCAAACGGGTTAAACGGGCACTTTGAAGCGTCGTTTTCCGGCATCACCTGGATCTTCATGTCCCACTTAGGAAAGTCGCCATTTTCGATGGTTTCAAACAGATCACGCTGATGGCTCTCCCGATCCTTGCCTACGATCGCCTCGGCCTCCTCATCTGTGAGGTTTTTGATACCCTGCTGGGTCTTTAAATGAAACTTTACCCAAACTCGCTTGTTATTCGCGTTGATCAGGCTAAAGGTGTGGCTCCCGTATGCGTTCATGTGTCGGTAGGAATACGGAATGCCCCGCTCGCTCATGGTGATGGTGACCTGGTGCAAGGACTCTGGCAGTGAAGTCCAGAAGTCCCAGTTATTGCGGGCGCTGCGCATATTGCTTTTAGGATCCCTTTTCACAGCGTGATTGAGATCCGGGAACTTGAGCGGGTCCTTCAGGAAGAACACCGGTGTGTTATTGCCCACCAAGTCCCAGTTGCCTTCTTCGGTGTAGAACTTGATCGCAACCCCGCGTATATCACGCTCGGCGTCGGCTGCCCCACGCTCACCGGCAACCGTGGAAAAGCGGACGAAAAGATCGGTTTTCTGGCCGACTTCGGAGAAGATTTTCGCCTTGGTATATTCCGTGATGTCGTGTGTGACGGTGAAGGTGCCGTAAGCGCCGGAGCCTTTGGCATGCATACGGCGCTCAGGGATAACTTCGCGGTCGAAGTGAGCGAGTTTCTCCAGGAACCACGCATCCTGAAGCAGCATCGGTCCACGTGGCCCAGCGGTTATGACGTTTTGGTTATCGGCAACAGGAGCGCCTACGTTGTTGGTAAGTTTCTTGGCCATGACTCTACCTCCTTTTTTTGAGATGTTTAGATTGGTTTTCCTTTTACAGCGCATTTAAGGCAAATACCTTTTACTTCTACCTGTGTCGTTTCCACGTAGCCAATAGATTGAACTGATTCGGGTAGTGATAACTTGTCGAATTTATCGCTGTAAAAATCCCGCATAAGCCCGCATTGGACGCACACAAAATGGTGGTGGTGGCTAAGATTTGCATCGAAGCGGGTTCGCTCACGGGGAGGTCCGAGTGTTTTAATCAGTCCAAGTTCTTTGAGCCACCCCAGCGTCCGGTAGACCGTGTCCAGCGATACAGTGGGCATTCGCTTGCGAACTCCCTGATAGACCTTCTCCACGTCGGGGTGATCGGCGGACTGCGCCACTTCACGGAAAATCTCCATGCGTTGATGGGTTAACTTAGCGCCCGAATTCCTGCATGCCTCATTGAAATGAGCCATACGCTGTTCGATATCTTGTTTGGTAACTTTCACCATATATTTCCTAAACAAGAAAATATTCCTAAATAGGATAGATATATTAAAAAAGAATGGATGTCAATAAAAATTTTATCCTCTTCAGAAGTGGAAATCATGAACATCAACATAATGTGGTCGGAATTTGGCACGAGAAGCGCAGGTTTATTGAGTTCCAATTCTGGCAAAAATACAGATATCCTAATTGGGGGGGGGGGCAGGGAAAGTAAATCTCAATTTTGATTAGTGTAAAATCATCTTCGCCCAACGGCAAATAATTTTTATCCGGGATCCACAACTTTTATTTCCCTGGCCCCTGTCATCTTAAACCTGTCTGCCCTAAGAAGCCTGGAAGGCGAAGGAGGGACACCTGAAACTCTATCATCAATCCTCGGTCTCTGGTTTTTGTACGCTATGCTCTCTGCCCTATGCTTGATCTTTCCGCCTTCCGCCTTCCAACTTCAGATTATTCTCCAAGGTAGGCTTTTTTGACCTGTTCATTTTCAAGCAATGCCGACGCTTTGTCGGTCAGAATGACGCGGCCGGTTTCCATAACATAGCCCGTGCCGGAAATGGTCAAAGCCATATGGGCGTTTTGTTCGACCAGAAAAATGGTCACACCGCTTTTGTTGATTTCAAGGATGGTTTCGAATATTTTTTCCACCAGTTTCGGGGCCAGTCCCAAAGAGGGTTCATCCAGCAGCAATAATTCGGGACGTGACATTAACGCCCTGCCAATGGCCAGCATTTGCTGCTCGCCGCCGCTCAATGTTCCGCCCAGTTGCCGCGTGCGGTCTTTCAACACCGGGAACAGACTGAGTACCCACTCCAGATCCCGCTCAACTTCAGCTTTATCCTTGCGCAAAAAGGCCCCCATTTCCAGATTTTCGTGGGTCGACATGCGGGGGAAAATCTGGCGCCCCTCCGGTGATTGAGACACTCCCAGCGCCGCCACTTTTTCGGGGCGCAGAAGGTGGATGGGGTTGCCCTTGAATCGAATCTCACCCTGGGACGCCGGCTGGACACCAAAAATGGTCATCAGGGTTGTCGACTTGCCGGCGCCGTTGGCACCGATTAAGCAGGCGATTTCACCTTTGGGTATTGAACAGGAAACGCCCTTTAAGGCATGGATGTTGCCATAATATGTATGAACTTCAGAAAGCTCCAGTATTGATTGGGTGCTCGTCATTGCGTCAATCCTTGGGTTTTATCTCTTCGCTTTCATGCAACTCACGCCGGCGGCGTGAAGCCGGGATCAGTCCTTCGGGTTTGATGATCATCATGGTGGTCATAATCGCACCAAATGCCAGCATCCGAAAATTTTCCAGGCCCCGGAAAACTTCGGGGGCGCCAATCAACACGAATCCGGCGATAACGATGCCGGGGATGCTGCCGATACCCCCTAACACGACCACACACAGCACAATGGCTGATTCCATGAACAGAAAGAAGTTGGGGTTGGTATAGCTCAGCTTGGCTGCGAAAAAGGCTCCGGCAACCGAGGCGAAGGCGGCCCCCAGGGCATAGGCCAGCAATTTGATCCAGGTGGTGGGCACACCGGACAACTCAGCGGCGACTTCATCCTCGCGGATGGCGATCCAGGCGCGGCCGATACGCGAGTTGTCGAGGCGTCTGACGCCGATAATCGTCAGGATGGCAATGACAAGAATGCAATAATAAAGAGCCGGCAAGGATTTTAAATAATAAGCTGCCCAGGCGAAACCATCTTCGGTAAAGTCGGGATAATACAAAGCCGGTCGTTTCATGCCGAAAAGGCCATTGGGTCCGGCGGTGAGTGAATCCCAGTTGTTGAGCACCAGACGTACAATTTCGCCAAAGCCCAGCGTGACAATTGCCAGATAGTCACCGCGCATCTTCAACGTCGGATAGCCGATGATGCAGCCCACTATCATACCCAGGACAATCCCGATGGGCAATGCGGCCCAAAAGGACACTCCGAATGTGAGGTTAAGTAGTGAATACGTGTAGGCCCCGACGGCGTAAAAGGCGATATAACCCAGATCCAGCAGTCCGCACAGGCCGACCACAATGTTCAACCCCAGTCCCAGGCAAACATAGATCAGGCAGGTAATCGCGACGTCAATCATATAGTTGTCGGCCAACATCGGGAAAAGTGCTGCCACCGCCAGCAGCCCGCCCAGCGTGAATATTTTGGGGAATCGATTGATTTGTTCTGCGCAACGCTCGCTAAAAGGCGTTTTTTGCGCGACGACTTCCTCTTTTTTGCGGCTGCGAAATATTTTAACGACCAGATTTAAAGCCAGGATGGCCATAAAGACCCCCAGAATTTTAAAAGCCCGGCCGGGATCGAAGGTCGTACTTTTAAATCCGACCATCGGAATGAGCAGGATGGCCAGGAATAAACCGTAGACAACGAGTTTTTTGATTTCTTGCCGTAGCATTAGACGCGCACCTCCGTAGTACCTTCACCCAGCAAACCGCTCGGCCTCAGATAGAGAACCAGGATCAAGACGGTAAATGTGGTGACATCCTTCCAGGCGCTGGGAAGAAATGCCGCCCAGAACACTTCGATGCCCCCGATAATCAGGCCGCCGATCATGGCACCGGGAATGGACCCGATTCCCCCTAAAATAGCGGCCGCAAAGGCTTTGATCATGAATATAAATCCCATGTCGAACCGCACGGCGCCGTAGTGGAGTCCGACCATCACCCCGGCGGCGGCACCCAGGGCCGGACCAATCATGAAGGTAATGCGGATAGTTTGATCGATGTCGATGCCCAGGATACGGGCCATGGTTTTGTTCTGGGCGGTGGCCCGCATGGCCTTACCCAACCGGGTGCGATGGACGAACAATTGCAACCCGACCATCAGGGCAACGGCCAATATGATGATGAAAATCTGGCCGTTGCTTATGCGGGCGCCCATGATTTCGATGCCTTCTATGCCGAATATCTGGGGATAGGGTCGTTCTGAAACACCCTGGCTGAGCATCATGCCGTTGGATAAAAAAATCGACATGCCCAGGGCACTCAAGAGGGCCGCCAGGCGCGAAGAAGCACGCAGGGGCTTGTAGGCCACATGTTCAACGGCGACACCCAAAATTGCCACGTATGCCATGGCCATGCCGAACACAATAATCAGGGTCAGGATAAAATGCGTTTCGACAAATCCGATTTGCTGCAAAGCGGTCAACACAATGACCCCGATAAAAGCACCGGCTGCAAACAACTCGCCATGGGCAAAATTGATCAGCTCAATGATGCCGTACACCATGGTATAACCCAGTGCGATCAAGGAATAAATGCTGCCGAGAAAGACGGCGTTGATTATCTGCTGAAGTATAAAAGAATCTAAATCCATTGGATTAGACTTCCTTCCCAAAATTCAGATTTTTGAATTCGGCCTGCGACGAGCCCAGTCGAATCGAAGTGTGAATGCGGAACCAGGAAGCATAGAGCATAGGGCAAAGCGCATAGAGTACTGAGGGCTAATTTTTTACGACCCCGTTGCCACACGCCTGGGGCTCAGTCATCTTTCAGCTTAAACCTTCTGATTTTCGAATTATTCCATTCTCAGTTTTATGTCGTTTGCTTTTACGCTATGCGCTATGCTCCATGCACATTTCCGACTTCCGATTTCTTCTATTCTCTGTAGTTTGTCCGCTAAAAAAGGACCGGGCACCTTCGGCACCCGGTCTGTTTTAAAGATTAAAGGTCTTTGCCGGTCAGCGGATCCCAGTATGGTACAAACTGGTTGTCCTTGACGAGCCAGACGATATGAGCCAGTTTACGGTCACCGTGGGCGTCAAATTTGATATCGCCGCTGACACCCGACCAGGTGTTCATGCGCAGGGTTTTCTGCAATGTATCGGCTTTGGTGGTGCCGGCTTTTTCGATGGCGGCCAGGGCCATCATGCCGGCATCATACGCGTAATAAGCGTAGGAGCCGACAGCTTTGGCCTTCCACATCGCTTTGTAGGTTTTGATAAACTGACTTCTTTCCGGTGTGTCCGGTGCCTGGGCAAATGTCAGGTAAACGCCCTCGGCATTCTTTCCGGCAATTTCCAAAAACTTTGGATGAAAAACCGCGTCTTCACTGACAAAGTCCGAGGTCATACCCAGCTTGCGGGCCTGCTGGATCATCTTTGATCCTTCGGGCTGATACACGCTCATGTAAATGACATCGGGGTTGACTCTTTTCAGTTTGGTCAGGACCGCGGTGAAGTCACTGTCGCCGGGAGTGATGTACTCATGGGCAACGATTTTCACTTTGTTTTTTTCCTTGGCGAACTTGGTGATGTTGGCGGTCAAACCGGCGGTGTAAGTCTGCTTGTCGTCGATTAGCGCCAGGGTTTTGGCTTTGAGTTTGTTTTCAAGAAACTGGACCGTTGACCAGGCTTGAACGTCGTCACGGGGAGGCATACGGAAAAAATACTTGTAGCCTTTGGCGGTCAAACGCTCATTGGTCGAAGCCGGCGTGATCTGGACGATTTTAGCTTCCATTATCGGAATCTGAGCCGGTTCGGTGGCTGAGGAACAGTAGGCACCGATGACGACATTGACACCGCTGTTGATCAGTTTGTTGGCGGCCATGGTTGCTTTACCACCGTCACAGGCACTGTCGCCGGGATAAACTTCGACCTTGTCATATCCTTTTAACGGGCCGTAAACGGCTACCGCCGTTTTAACTCCCTGCAGGATGTCTGTGCCGTCCTGGGCATAAGGTCCTGTCAGGGGGCTTAAGGTACCGATTTTCAAGGTCTTGGCCAGAGCCATACCCTGAAATCCCAGTATCAACGCTAAACATAGAACAATAATTCCAACTTTTTTCATGATGCTACCTCCTTTTCTTAGCTGTTTTCACTTTTAACGACTTAAAAAAATACCCAGGATATATTCACTTTCCGGGCATTGCGGAGAAAATCCGAAATCTGAATTTCGCAATTCGAAACAAATTCCAATGACCAAATTTTTAATGACCAAAACAAGTTGCTTGAGTTCCAGACCATCTTTGTTTTGAATTTTTATTATTCTGATTTTGATATTGTTTCGGATTTCGGATTTAGATATTCGGATTTTACATTACCTTTAAAACCTATTTATATTCATTAATTATCTATGTCTCTAAATAATATTCAAGAAAAACTAGTTCTGCGTCTTAGCGCCTGTCCCCAGGTAGGCTTCAATCACTGTTTCGTTTTGCTGGATCTCCTTTGGTGTTCCTTGGGCGATTTTTTGGCCATAATCCAGCACAACGACGACTTCCGAAATTCCCATAACCAATCGCATGTCATGCTCGACTAAAAAAATTGTCAGACCCGTGTCGCGCAGCTTGAGTATTAAATCCATCAGTTCGGCTGTTTCTTTGGGATTCATACCGGCGGCCGGCTCATCCAAAAGCAACAATTCCGGTTGCGTGGCCAGTGCCCTGGCAATTTCCAGCCGTCGCTGTTCACCATAGGCCAGATTGGACGCGTAATCGTTTTGATGGCCGATCAGACCGATGAATTTAAGAATTTCCTGCGATTTTGCGGTTATTTCCTTTTCCTCCCGCTTCTCATGGCGGGTTTTAAGCAGCGCCCTCACCGCACCGCTTTTGGTGCGGCAGTGCATGCCGACCTGAACATTTTCAAGCACCGTCATGGATTTGAACAACCGGATGTTCTGAAAGGTTCGTGCAATCCCCTGGAAGATAATCCGATTGCTCCTCAGGTCGTTAAGCTTATGGCCCTTATAAGATATTGCGCCCTCGGTGGGGGGGTATACCCCGGTGATCATATTAAATACGGTGGTTTTGCCGGCGCCGTTGGGGCCGATCAGGCTCAGGATCTTGCCTTCAGGCACCTGCAGATCCAGACTATTGACTGCCAGCAGGCCGCCAAATCGCTTCGAGACATTTTCTAATATCAGTTCTGCCATAACGATCGACCCAGTTTGTATGCGCTGTAGGTGGAAAGGATTCACATAGTATTTTTTGTATCATTTGCCGAATTACGATCCCGCAGGATATCTGGCAATAAAACGGCTATATAACCATTTTGTTCCGCGAATGTCAACTCGGATTTCTGAATGCGATTTATAAGATTTGGGCTTCTGCAATCTATACCTTTGATTTAATTCGGGAACACCATTCAACATTAAACCAGTCCGCCTTCGCTAAGCGGCTTTTGCTCAAGGATTCGTGCCGGGCTGAATATTCCTAAATCCAGCGCATTCGGCAGATCTAAAATCAACTCGGTCAGGTATCGGCCCACGGCCGGCGCCTGCTGCAGACCGTGGCCCGAAAATCCGTTGGCCAGGTAAAAGCCTTTGATTTCCGGCCACTGCCCGAGAATGGCGTTGCCGTCCAGGGTGTTGACGGCATACAATCCGGCCCAGCCTCTGATCAGTTTGAGCCGGTCGAAGGCCGGCACAAATTCTGCCAGTTCCGGCCAGAGTATTTCCATGAAACGCTTTTCATCCCAGGAAAAATTGAATCCCACCGGATCTTCCACCATCGACTTGCCCAGCAGGATGATCCCACCGGTTTCAGTGCGAAAATACATGCCCGACGGCAATACGGTTAACGGCAGGGGGCCCGCGGGCTTCACGGCCGTATCCAGGGTAAACACCTGACGCTTGATCGGAATCACTGCCAGCTCGACCCCGGCTGTCGCAGCAATTTGGGCCGCCCAGGCCCCCGCACAGTTGACTACAAATCCGGCGCTTAAATTTTGCCCGGAGGCAAGGGATACACCACTAACCCTGCCGCCGGCTTTCTTAATTCGGGTGACATCATCTTCCAGATACACGGCCCCCAGAAACCTGGCTTTGGCCTTATATGCCATCAGCATGGCATAGGCATCAATATGGCCGTCATCCGGGCCGTAAGTACCGCCAAGCAGATTGCCGGGTTCATACAGGTCATACTGTTGTTTAATTTTTTCCGCAGACCACCACTCAATCCGGCAGCCCAGCTTTTTTTGCAATTCAAAGGCCTTTTCGGCGGCGCGCTGATTTTGTTGATCGACGAGGAAGAGATTTCCGTCACGATGATAATATATTTTCGGCCGGCGGTCCTCGATGGTCATCTCATCTTCGAATCGATCCAAAATTTCAAAGGTGTACTGGGAAACCTGGATATTCTCTTTGAGACTGAACTGGATGCGCACGTTGCTCATGGACAGCGTCGTCGAGGCCCGCGCATAAGAAGGATCCCGTTCAATAACCGCTACGCTAAGGCTGCTGTCAGCCTGCATCAGGTAATAGGCGGCGGCACTGCCCATGATGCCGCCGCCGATGATGATTACATCGTAGGTTTTAATAGTCATAATTTATGTGTCAATCTTTATAAGTCCAACCAGGTTCCGATTCCCTTGTCCTTCGCTTTGCTGTAAATCAACGGCGCCACAGCCATGTCATTCAATGCCAGGCCCAGGTTGGCGGTCAGGGTGCGCTCTTCAGGGGTTTCACGCCCCGGTTTCCGGCCGGTGGCCAGCTCACCCAGGTCGGCATGCACCTCCGGTATATCCGGAAAATAGCCGCCCTGGCGGGTGTTTTGAAACTGGGTTTTGTCGTCGGTGCAAAATTTGTCGACCTCGTGCATGGCCGCCGGCTGCCAGTAGGAATCGTAATCTACCAGGGATGCGAAGGCCCCCTCATCCAGCCAGCCGGCCTGAATCGTGGCGTGGGGCGTTTTCATCATCGGTCCGGCCGTCACAACGATGTCGCAGCCGGAGACGGCCTCACGGGGTGATTGAACCGGTACCACCGCCAGATCGAAATTGCGGCTGATATCCGTGGCAAACTGTTTCCTGGCGTCTTCGCTCAGATCGTAGGCCAGGACCTTTTTCAACGGAAACAGGACGTTCATTGCCTCCACATGGCTGCGACCCTGCACACCGCAGCCCAGCATTCCCATCACGGAGGATTCCGGGCGCGCCAGGTGGCGGGCGGAAATGGCGCTGGCAGCCCCGGTGCGCTTGGCGGTGATCCAGACGCAATCCATCACCGCCAGGGGCAGGCCGGTTTCAAAATCGTTGTAAATTACCAATCCGGCGATGTAAGGCAGACCCCTGGCGGGATTTCCCGGAAAAGCGCTGACCCATTTTATGCCCGCCGACTTGAGATCCGGAATGCAGGCCGGCATGGCATGCAGAAAGCTTTCGCCGCCGCCGGGGTGAATCCCCGGTTTGGGGGGCATCTCGGTGCGGCCTTCTCCCTTGGCGCGGAACATCACCTCCATGGATTCGATAATCTGAGCCATTTTCAGGTCAACGTTCAAAACATCGGCCTGGGAAAGATAAAGCAATTGTTTCGGTGTCATGATTCCTCCTATCTGATTGAATGATTTGACAGTATGCTTTGTCTGCCTGATGAAACTTAAGAGCTATTCGTCTACCCCCAGCCGGTAATCTTATGTTCTTTTCAACCAATCCTCAAATAATGGATCCACTATTCGCCAGGTATTCTCCTCGTTTTTTTCTATTAAATCAAGCCTGGATAGCTTAGGAAGCGCTTTTTGTATCATTCCCTGTGCCAGCCGGTATTGACTTAAAAACGCTGAGGAAAAAACAGGTAAATTGGGGCTATTGGCAATGGCTGCTAATAAAGAGATCTGTTTCAAGGTGATCCCCTGCAGTGTAGCTTCGAAAAAGAACCGCTCCTCTTCTATAACTCTTTCATATGCTTTTGCCACATCATCAATTGAAGCCTTTTTACCCGTCATTTCAAATTCATAAAATGAGAGTTTTTGCGAATAATAAGGGTGTTGATGGACTGTACTTGAAATTGATTCGGCCACTTCTAGCGAACAATTTTTGCCCCTGCTCCGGAAACAATCCATAATGAAATTTACCAGATCTTCACGGGGTAATCTGTCGAGTCTATATAGGATGCTGCTTTGAAAAAAAGGACGATTGGATTGGCTGAACATATCTATGAGAAGTCTTCTTCTGCTTCCTACAAAGAAATAGGATATACCATGCTCCTGTATATGAGATCTCATTGTCCCTTCTATTTGTTGATTATTCAATTCTGTTATTTCTTGAAATTCGTCAAAAACGATATGGAGCCTGGCTTCAGATTTTCGAATATATTGGCCCAGATCATCCATGGTGGCATCAAGTAAATCTATACCGGAAAGTTGTCCTGACGCGATTTCAACTGAAATAGAAAGCCCATTTCCGGATTCTGTTGGTTTTAAGACCGGTCGAAAAGCTCTAAAAGCTCTAATCGCTTTTTTGGATAATGGCTCGTTTTGCTGGGTAACGGTATAGATACCTTTAGCTGTTCGCTTAGCTACATCATCGATGCTGGCTACACCAAATAAATCTATGTATATCGTAATGAATCCTTTACCCTCCAATAATGATTGAACCCTTTTAATTAGTGATGTTTTTCCATATCGCCGGGGTGAATAAAGCACAACATTGGCTTTACTCTCGGCATATGAAGTGAGTTCTTCAACCTCTTTTACCCGATCACAAAATGGTGCACCCGGTGGAATCACACCAAGTATGAATGGATTATTCATAATGGATTATCCTTTTTGGATTATTCTATATGAATAATAATTTGGAACGATAGAAATGTCAAGTCCAGAGTTTCACCAAAATGAATTATCTATGGAATGAGGTCAAGCGGAATAATTACATCGACAGCAATGAAATTGAGCCGCTCCATGACTCCTCCAACTCTGAATGGAGTTCATGGCTAGATCCTTTGTGATATTGAGAACGGAATCGGAGATTACGACTCCGGGGATCGGATGTTGATCCATCTGCGGCTGGGGGGGATTGAGAATTTCTGATAGAATAAAGGCTCATCCCGGAAAGTGCGGCAAAAAACATCCATTTCCAGGCCGACAGTGCCGTGATCCAAGCCGAGTCCGGACGCGATATCATCATCAAGAGGGGTGACACGGATGTTCTGGGTAACACTTAGGGTCGGGGCATTGAACCTGTGCTGGAGCACGTGGCGGACATGCAGTTTGCCAAAAGTCGTCGGGTCGTAGTCAAGCAACGGGCGAAAGCGGCCGGCGGCCAGATAGAGCCGCCCCAATACTCGAAGTTCCTTGGCCACCAGAAATGACCGGTCAATGCGGATGAAGCCGGAACCTTTTTTCAGAAAAAGTGACCAGGGTCCTTCTTGATCTGTTTCGGCAATGTTAAAGGAAACAACATCGATTCCCATCCTCTGATCGGTATTCGGGTCCAGGAAGCGTAAAAACCAGACATCGCGGCCCTTGTGCGATAAATCAGCAATCCTGCTTCCAGTTCCGCGTCGACGTTCAATAATTCCCTCGTCGGTCAGGCGCCGCAGTACGGTTTGAACCGTGCCCAGGCTGAGCGGCAATGCTTCGGTCAACGAAATCTCGGTCGGTATCCGATCTCCCGGACGCCAATAGCCGGCTTCAATACTTCTAATAAAAGCGTTGGTCAGTTTCTCAACTTTGGAGCCGTTCCCCTGCGCCAGGTTTAAATACTCCTTTAAAATGACTTCGAGACGGATGTCCCGTGATAGGCTGGCAGATTCCTTTGTCATGATCGTTTATCCATTACCCGTTAATTTGGCCGGCTTCCAGGCAAACCGCCACAGAAAAGCCACGGTCAATGCAAAAAAGACCAGCGCAATCGGTTTGCCGAAAAAAATGGTCCAGTCCCCCTTGTAGAGAATGAGGGCCTGACGCAGCGAAAACTCCAGCATCGGGCCGAGAAGAAAACCGATCAACAGACTGACCAAAGAAAATCCGGTCTTGCGCATGACATAAGCCAATGCAGCGAAGGCGAACATGAGCCCGACTTCGAACAGGGAATGGGAAGGGATGTACACTCCCGCTATACACAGCGGAATAACGATCGGCAGGACAATCGCCTGGGGGACGCGGGTGACCTGGCCCCAGATCCGAATGCCGATCCGACCGACGATGACATGCGCCACATTGGCCATCAGCATTGAGGCGAAGATGGCGTAAATGAGATGACCATGGGCTTGCATCATCATCGGGCCGGGGGTGACGCCATGAATCATAAATGCGCCGATTAGCAGGGCCGCCACGATGTTGCCCGGAATACCCAGCGCAATGGTCGGGATCAGGTTGGATCCGACCACGGCGCTGTTGGCCGCCTCGGTGGCCGCGATGCCCTCCAGGGCGCCGGTGCCGAATTTTTCCGGGTTCTTGGATGCCCGTTTGGCCGCACCGTAGCCTAGAAATGCCGCCAGTGTCACCCCTAAACCAGGCAGCATGCCGACGCCGGTGCCAATGAAGGCTGAACGCAGGATTGTCCTGAAACAGCCGAAATACTCACTGAAAGTGAGCCGCTGCCTGTCTCGATCCAGGTCGGAGAACCGGATCGGATCGGTCCTGGTTTTTGACTTGCGGCGCAGGTCAAAGAGTTGGCTCAGGACGGAGCTCAGGGCCAGGGTGCCGATTGCCAGGGAATTGAGGGAGATGCCGTCATACAAATCGATCACGTTAAAGGACATGCGCTGGCCCCCGGTTACCGGGTCCAATCCGATAGTGCTCAAAAAAACGCCGAATGCGGCGGCTGTTATCCCTTTTACCAGGGATCTGCCCGACAGGGCGGCGATCAGGGTGAAGGCGAAGATGATGATCGAGGTTATCTCTGCCGGTCCAAACATCAGCGCTACAGTGGCGAAGGGCGCGGCCAGCAGGATTAAAACCGCGTCGCTGAACATGTCGCCTGTCGCTGATGAATAAAGGGCCATCTTCATGGCCTTTTCCGGCATTCCCTTTTTGGTCAGCGGGTAGCCGTCGCGGGTAGTTGCTGTGGACTCAGGCGTGCCGGGCGCGTTGATGAGGATGGCCGGAATCGCACCGCCGGAAGTACCCCCTTTGTTGATGCCGACTAAAAAGCCGATAGCAGACATGGGCGACATGTAAAAGGTTACCGGTATCATGATCGCGATGGCGGTAACGCTGCCCAATCCGGGCAGCACGCCGAAGATGATTCCCAAGGCGATGCCGCAGAAGATGAACAGGAGGTTGCTCAGTGTTAAGGCTGCTTGGAATCCTATAAGGAGCTGTTCGATCATTAGATGTTATGTCGTATTAGGGTAATCGTAAATTGAGTCCGTACCAGACGATCTTGTCGATCAGCAGGGGGATAATCAAGGCTGACGCGATGATAATCCAGGCATTGCGAATGCCGCCGTAGACTGTTCCGGCGGCGATAGTAATCACGGCGGCGGCCACGAAGCCGACGTATTTTAAAAGAAGCCAGATGACGGCGGCGGCGACCAGCCAGAGCAGCAGATTGGCCGCCTCCTTGAGTCCGAAGATCAACTGCTCGGCCGCGTCACCATCCTGGGTTTCATCCGCAACATCACCGCCGCGCCGCCAGGCTGAGATTCCGAGCAATAGGGCCATCAAGGCGCAGACGGCCATGCTCAGGATCGGCACCAGGGTCGGGGGCAGATCACCTGCATCGTGAGCCGAAGGCACATAATTGGGTATCAGCCACCCCAGGACTATTCCGAAGATTAGCAAGATTATCAGAGATGCCACAAGGTTGACACGTCTCATTATCCTCTCCTAATCCGGATCCCGATTAAAAACCCATTGTCTCTTTAGCCGCTTTGAGCTGCTTGATCAAACCGGGCAGTTGGGCTTCAACCTCGGTACCGGTCCTGAACTTCTGCGGGAATTTGAGGTTCTCTTTAAGCAGCTTGACAAAGGCCGGATCATTGCTGCTCGCACTTTTCAGGGCGTTTTCCAGGAATTTGACCCGATCGGCCGGGATTCCCTTAGGGCCCATTACCACGACCAGGCTGGGTATAGAGATCTTGTATTTCTCGGAAAGTGCCGGTGCATCGGGACTGGCCGGCAACCGCCCCGGATTGCACGAGGCCAGCACCACCATCTTATCACCGTAGCGCTGGTGGACGCCGCCGCTCCAGGCGAAATCGAGATGCCCGCCCAAGAGCATCGGAACCATTCCACCGCCGCCCTTGGTCGGCACGGCCCGCCAGTCAAGCCCCTCCTGCTTGGCAACATACAAAATGACAAGCTTGGATATCGAATTCTGTTCGGCGAATGTCAGGCCCGGGTTTTTTCGGGAATAAGCGATTAACTCATCAAGCGTCTTAAAAGGTTTGTCAGGGGTCGTGATCACGGCCTGCTGATATTCGGTGATTGACCCCAGATAGGTGAAATCATCGACAGTGAAATCGATTTTGTCATGAATGGGCGACCAGGTCGGAATACTGACCGAACCGACCAGAAAAGTATACCCGTCGGGGGGTTGGTTCTTGATGTACATGCCACCGACAGCCCCCCCGGCACCGGGGCGGTTCTGGACTACCACCGGCTGCCCCACTTCCTTGGCCAGAGCTTTAGCCAGAACGCGGATCATCGAGTCCGTGCTGCCGCCGGCCTTATAAGGAACTACGACTGTCAATGGTTTATCCGGAAAAGCAGCATAGGCCGGTGCACTAACCCAGGCGGTGGTTAAGATTGTAACTGCAGCTACAACCGTCAAAGTTTTCCAGCAGACACTGTTTAGAAAAAAAAGCCGACACAGATCTCGTTTGCTTATCATAATTTCCTCCTTTTGATGATGGTCCCTAAATTAGAAATGGTTAACAGAAGAATGACTCAATGATTGGAAACGGTCGCAGGAACGACCACTCTCGATCAAACCGATACCCCAAAAAATTACTATACAGTAATCACATAAATTTGTCTGATGTCAAGGCCTTTTTTTGATAGGATTATTAAAAGCGAACAATATTTATGAATTATTGTAAATTTTGCTTGAGTATCAATATACTATATAGTAAGCAGGGTTGAAGCGTTCAGGGTTCAACGTTCAGGATTGAAAAACCCCCGAACAGATCATAGCAAAGGGATTCGGACTCCCGTCGAGCCAGGGCGGGCTTGAACCTCGAATCGATCAGTCTATCAAGAAACATAAATTAGTGACTAATTATCCAAAAGGAGTAGTTTGATATGAACTCTTACATTGATACTCAGCTCATCGGTGAAGCCTGGCCAACCGTTAAACCCTTTGAAAGCCCGAAAAATTATGGTTCGGTCCAATTAGAACCGAGGGGCGAATTTGTGGTCAGGAGATATGCCTCATTTACCCTGCAATACACCGCCGGCCCGTACGGTATTGACGACAGCGGTGCCATCAGGGTCGCCTTCCGGATGGTTGGCGACTGGGGCAGGCTTCAGACTTCCGATCCTGAGGCTCCAAATTACGTCAGCGCTGTGACCAGCGGAAGTGCCAGGCTCGAGCTTGATGCAAGTCCCAACGGGATGAGTCCCCGGCCAAGAAATAAATGTCTCACCATACGGGTAAGCGGTGGATATTTACAGGCGGGGGAAACCATTACGATCATTTTCGGTGACACGTCTCAGGGTTCTCCGGGTCTCAAACTTCAAACCTTTGCTGAATCGGCCTTTGAGTTCAAGGTCTCGGTCGACCCCTGTGCCGTCGGGCATTTTGTTCCCCTGGACGAGTCCATAGAAATCGCAATCGTGCCGGACGAACCGGCTGTCTGGCAGGCGGTGTTGCCCAGCCTGCGCCGTCCGGGCGAAAATTTCCGCTTTGGCCTCAAGGCTGAAGATTTCTGGGGCAACCCGACTCCGAAGGCCCGGGGGCGATTTCAGCTGGTAGCCAGCCTGCCGGTGGACGGCCTGCCCGAGCAACTCGATTACCCTTACGGCCAAAAGTCGTTCATCCTGGAAAACCTGAAAGTAAACCAGGAGGGTGTTTTGCGGATCGAAGTGCTGGATGAAGCCGGCCGGCGGGTGGCCGATTCCAATCCCATGGTGGTCAAAGCGGGCCAGCGGGCCGGCTTTTGGGGCGATCTCCACGGCCAGAGCGGTGAATCAATCGGCGTTGGGGCCGCCGAGGAGTACTTCCAATTCGCACGCGACATGGCCTTTCTGGATGTGACGAGTCATCAGGCCAATGATTTTCAGGTCAACCAAGCCTTCTGGGAATACCTGAACCGGTTGACCAGGGACTTTCACCAGGATGGTGGCTTCGTCACGTTTCCAGGCTACGAATGGTCCGGCAATACCGGAGTCGGCGGTGATCGCAATGTTTTTTTTAAACACGAGGGACGAACTATGCGGCGGTCCTCCCACGCCCTTCTGACCGATCAGTCGGATATCACAACCGACGCAAACGACGCTCAAAAACTTTTTAAAGCCCTGGCCGATGAAGATTGCCTGACCTATGCTCATGTCGGTGGAAGATATGCCAATGTGGCGTTTGCCCATGACCCCGCCATTGAAACCGCTGTGGAGATACATTCCGCCTGGGGAACTTTTGAATGGTTGATTGCCGATTGTTTTGAACGGGGATATCGGGTCGGCGTGGTCTGCAACAGCGACGACCACAAAGGCCGGCCCGGAGCCAGTTATCCCGGTGCTTCAACCTTCGGCGCGTATGGCGGTTTGACCTGTTTTCTGACTGAGGAGTTGACCCGGGACGGTATATTTAATTGTCTTCAGCGCCGACACCATTACGGTACCACGGGCACTCGCCTGCATCTGGACGTCAGGGCCAGGTTTGCGACCGGGGGACTCGTTTTCGACCGCGATCCGAAGGTATTTAAAAATACCCAATCGCATCAATCGCTGGAAGTCATGATGGGTGACATCGCTCACACCGAAGACCGAAGCGTAATGCTGCGGATTGAGGCGGTTACCCAGGCCGGTATCGAGCGGGTCGAAATCAGAAATGGTACCCAGGTTCTGGAAACCATTCGGGGGTATATCCCCAAAGATCTGGGAGCGCGAATCCGGGTTATCTGGAGCGGTGCCGAATACCGCGGCCGGCGAAGAGAGACCGCCTGGCGCGGGCAGGCCAGATTTAAAAAGGCTGTTATCCGGCAATGGCAAGGGATAAATGCCTGGAATCCGGAGAGGCAATTGGAAATGGTGAATAACCACACGCTGGTCTGGGATGCCATCACCACCGGCAACTTCGGCGGTTTTGATGCCTGGCTTGATGAGAGCCCGGATGCACGCCTGGAAATCGAAACCAATCATGGTACGATTGCAGCGAAATTATGCGATCTGAATATGGAGGAAACGATAATGGAGGCCGGCGGCCTGGGAAGATGTCTGCGGGTGTTTCGCTTGCCGGACAAAAACCTGCCCCGACAATACGCGACTGAAATTGAGGTGGCCCTCAGACCGCAGGGCGATAATCCGCTCTGGGTTTGCCTCACCCTGGAAGACGGATCCCAGGCCTGGAGCAGCCCGATCTACCTTTTCAACGACGGGTAGGTGAGTTCCGGGGTGATGAAAGTTTACCCTAACATTGCATAAATTCTTGTCATCTAGCCTGGCCGTTATGTCTGAGATCGTTGCTTTTTCCGGGCAGATGCTGGATGCTTGTCGGAGCGGA
>CACVKW010001570.1 GCA_902749685.1 Olavius sp. associated proteobacterium Delta 1
CATCAAGTATCAAGCATCCAGCATCTGCCCGGAAAAAGCAACGATCTCAGACATAACGGCCAGGCTAGATGACAAGAATTTATGCAATGTTAGGGTAAATAAAAGTGGTCAGTGGGTGACAAGGTCAGGCCCGCTACCGCACTGTTTCAGAGCGGCACTACTGATCTGGCCACCGGTTTCATCCTCCTTTCCGGCCGTTGCTTCACCGTTTTTCTGAAATGTTCAGGTAGAGCTTACTTTCTCGAATGATAACTCCCTATTTTTTGAGGATTACATCCCAGCCTAGCCGACAGCGCGGCTGCAACGCTAAGCAAATCGTGTTGCACCTTCGCCATGCGTTTAGGCAACAAGTTGTCTTTGGGGCCGACGACACACAGGGCCACCCGGGCCGCGCCTGAATAATCTCTGATGGGAGCCGCAAGGCAACGGACCCCTTTGATATGCTCTTCGTTATCGAGGGCCACGCCTTTCTCCCTGATGCTGACCATCTCCCTGCGAAAGGCAACCGGTGAGGTAATCGTTTTTGGCGTTTTCTTCTGGAAATTGGTCCGTTCGATGAGATCCTCAAGTTCCTGTTCGGACAACTCTGCTGCCAAGACTTTGCCCACGGCGGTGCAGTAGATCGGTCTTGATTCTCCGATCCGTTGGACCACACGCAACGGACCGTTCTGCTCCTGCTTGGCGGCGATGATCACCTGTCCATCCCGCAAAACGGCCAGGCTTGAGCTCTCCCCCGTCAAGTTGCCCAATTCCTCCAGGAACGGAGTGGCGATCTCGGCCAGTTGCTCGACGGTCCAGGTCCGTCGGGTAAGCCGGAATAGCTTGGATGACAGCGAGTAGATATGCGTCTCGGGTGCCCGGACCAGATAGCCGAAGTCTACCAGCGCTTTGAGGATATGGTGTGTCGTACTCGGGTTTAATTTGCTTTTGCGCGCAATCGCCGACAGTGTCGGAGGTTCGGCCATTTCGGCCACCATTTCGACGATTTGCAGTCCGCGCTTGAGCGATTGATGGGTCGAAGTTGATTTCATGGACTTGTCTTGTGTTTCATACTATTAAAAATAAAAGAAACTTTATTCAATAGAATTGAAAATGTCAAGGGATAATGCCAAAATCGATCGGCTGATGGCCGAATTAATACCTGAATTTTAGAGCCCCAATCACCGCTGCCAGTCAATTGCGACAACTTGATGCCAAACTTCACTTATGGCTTTTGCGTGCAAAATTCAAGTAATAAAAGCATCGATTTCGGTTTCAATTCCCTTGGATTTTGATTACGGGTACTCCACCTGAAAACCAACAACCCCGGGAACGTTCTTAGTCCCATTGAAAAGGAACCATATCATAATACCTCACCCATTCCTGGGCGGAACCGTCATAGAACTTTAGATTGTGATATCCCAGGACCTGGGTCAGCACAAACCACCAGGAGCTGGCATATCCTCCCACACCGCAGTAGACGATTTTTTTAGGCCTCCAATAACGCTTTCCACGCAGTACACCGGATGCCATTTCGCCAAGGATCGCCGCATCCTTGAAAGTGTATATCTCGTCACCCTGCGGATCCCAAATCCAGGGCGCCGGCAAAGATGCAGCGCCCGGGATATGCCCCGCCTTATCGGCAAATGGCTCGATGGTTACTCCGAAATAAACATCCGCATCCCGGGCATCGATAATGTCGGCCCGCCAAAGGTGCCGTCGCACATAGTATGCCGAGACAAACATGCCCTTATTTACGGTTCCCTCGTACGTAACAGGATCTACGTCAGGAACCTCCGTAGTTGTGCCATACCCATCCACCCACTGGGGGTATCCCCCGTCCAGAATCGCCACGTTGGCAACCCCGGCGTAAATGAGGGTAGCGGCAACCCGCGTCCCGTTCGCCAGACCGTAGAAGGGTGGTTCACCGGGATTGGGAGCGGTAACAATTACGATCCATGAATCTGGTGTTATGCCAAGTGATCCGATGGTATCAAATAGATCTTCATCATCCGGCACTTCGAGAAGAAGACCATCCCTCATGGTTATCCAGGCTGAAAATGGAACTATAAACGGTTCATTGATTGAGCCGGGTATGTGACCGGCCTCATAATCTCCTGCACTCCTGATGTCGAGAATTACAACATCACTGCTATTATCAGCCAACCAGTCAGTGGAAACGATCGGTTCGATATCCCGGCTTGAAGGTGGATGGTACCAGGCGATAGCAGAACCACAAGGAATAAGTGATGCAATAAGGATAGACGCCAGCACGGTGAAGAATAATTGGGTTTTCATTTTTCCTCTCCCCTATCAATAAGGTTGATATTGCTTTGCGCTTACCTGCGTTGGTGGGCTCCCGACAGGGTACCCCATACCCTGTCGGGAGCAGAAAGGCATAGTTTGAGTGGTCTTCCCATGAAGCAACCTCCCAATGAAGTATGATGCGGGGATGATTCAGTTTTTCTGATCCTTCTGACGTTTGCGCTGTCTGAAGTCCCGCGTGTAACGCTGGGCAAACCTGTCGCGGCCCAGAACCAGGTCTATGGATAAAACCCCCGCACCGACCTTGGCCGCATCAACGGTGGGACAGGTGACGCCTGCTGCGATGGCCAGGGCCAGGAACGTATGGTTGACCAGATGGCGATCCGGCAGGCCGAATGAGATGTTACTGGCGCCCAGGGTCTGGTTAACGCCCAGTTCTGCTTTTACCTTGCGGACCGCCTCGAGTGTTACCAACCCGACATTGCTGTCCGCCCCCAGCGACAGCGCCAGGCAGTCTATGATGACATCCTCGGGGGGAATTTTAAGCTGTGCGGCGCGCTCAACAATTTTATGGGCAATGGCTACCCGCCGGTCTGGTTCTTGCGAAATGCCTTCATCATCAATTGTTAAACCGATGACCGCCGCCCCGTATTCCTTGACCAGGGGCAGTATCTCATTCAGGGATCTCTCTTCGCCGGTCACGGAATTGACGATCGGCTTGCCATGGTAGATTTTTAGTGTCTCTTTCAGCGCGGCGGGATTGTTGATATCAATACAAAGCGGCACGTCAACCGCTGCCATGACCTTCTCGACAACCTTTGGCAGCATTGCTATTTCATCTACCCCGGAGCAGGCCACATTGATGTCCAGGATATCGGCACCGGCTGCCACCTGGGCGACGGCTTCCCTGCTGATGGCATCAATATCGCCGCGCTTCAATGCGGCCGCCAGTTTTTTCTTTCCTGACGGATTAATTCGTTCACCGATCAGCACTGTCGGCCCGGCTGCGGTGATAAGAACTTCTTTTGTAGCACTTGACACTCTCGTTTCCATACGTTAACTCCCCTGAATTATGTAAACTCCCGGTGCTCACCGGGTTGTGCTATCCAATCAGCCCCTGGCGCTGTTGGTTGCCGGTTGAATTCGTTTTGAAATCCGCATTTATTCAACAATGGGATTAGTACCTAACGTCCGCACTCGCCGATTTGTCCTCCCTATATCCGCAACCCGTGATGTCGAAATGGGACCTCATCTTCCTGCGGCATCCGGACCGGTGTTATAGGGGCCGAGTAAGCAGGCGCGGGTGAAAGCTTTGCTGAATTGTGGTGTGCCCCCTAATTCAAGATATTTTATACGTGTCAGTAAATTTTTCATCTCCTCGCGCCTGGCGGCAGATAACAGTAAGATACGTGCGCCGGTACCGGCCGCATTTCCCACCTGGTGGAACCTGTTGAGGGGCAGTCCCGGCAGCATGCCGATGGCCACAGCATTTGAAATATCTATGTAGCTGCCGAAGGCACCGGCGATGATGATCTTGTCAATTTCTGTTGCTGCAATATTTCCCTGCGCCAAAAGGATTTCGAGCGCGGCTTGAATGGCGGCTTTGCCCAACTGAACTTCGCGCACATCCTTCTGGGTGATGGAAATCACCGTGTCCCTGCGCCGTTTCTTTTGAGGAACCAGGATAAACTCCAGACATCCGCTTTTCTCGACTACCCGGTGATGTGAACCTTTTTGCAGTCGTCCGCCGGAGTTCAGCACCCCGGCCAGAAAAAGCTGGGAGACGGCATCCAATATACCGGAGCCGCAAATACCGATGGGCTCGGCATCATCGATGGTCTGATAATGGAGATCCCCTCGCGACAGGCTCACCTTTTCAATGGCTCCCGGAGCCGCTCTCACACCGGAACTGATGTGATAGCCCTCAAATGCAGGGCCGGAAGCGCAAGAAACACTTGTAATTTTTCCGCGGTTGATCAGTGATATTTCCGTATTGGTGCCGATATCGAGAACAATGACATTTCCGTGAACCCACTCCCCGGCAGTGGCCATCAGGGCGGCCACGTGATCCGCACCCACAAAGCCGGCAATATTGGGGGGAAAATAAGCATAGGCGCCCGGAGCGAAATCCAGCCCGATGTCCCTGGCCTTGACGTTTAAATCCCCGCTCACCCCCGGCACGAAAGGCGATAGGGCCAGTTGACGGACCGGCAAACCCAGCGTCAGATGGTGCATAGCCGTGTTGCCGACAATGACGACCTCCAGAATATCCCCGGTTTCTGAACCGGCCTCGGAACACAGGTCCTGTGCCAAACTCATCAGGGTGTCTTTAATCAGGTCCGCCATCCGCTTTTGCCCGTCCGGCGAACGAATCGCAAAGTTGATGCGCGTTATGATATCCTCGCCGTGGCTGATCTGGGGATTCACAATCCCCTTGGCGGCGAGTTTTTTGCCGGTCGCCAGATCCATCAGGTACCCGGCTATTTTGGTTGACCCGAGATCAACAGCCAGACCCATCGAGCGCGTACCGGGAGGGCTGATGGCAACCAGTTCCCGATTTCGAAGGTGCGCCGTGAGGCGCCAATTCCATTCCCGAAGTCGCGTTGAAAGTTCCCGCAAGATGTTGATGTCAAAATGTTCGGGGCTGAAAGCATCTAATTTTTCAATCAGGTTCTCGGCATCTGCCACCGGCCGGACCAAAGAGGGCGGTTCAAGTGTGCAGGCAACAGCCTTAATCGGGGAATCAGGGGAAATATCTATTTCCCGGCCCTCAACCTGAAGCCGCTGCTGCGCACTCAGGCCTTCCGGCGGGACATCCACTTTGCAGTCGCTATGAGGGTAGGTCTGACACGCCAGCCGCCAGCCGTGCCCCAGTTCCTCTGGGGTAAAGACCTCTTGCTGAGCGGGGGTCACCTCCGAAAGGCGTCCCTCCAGGACCCTTAGCCTGCAGCCGTTGCATTTTCCGTTACCGCCGCATAGACTGGCCAGGTCAACACCCAACCGACGTGCACAATCCAGCAGTGTTTCGCCGGCCGGACACAATCCCCGCCTGCCGATCGGCTGGAATTCTATCTGATGATCACCCACGTTTCTATCCATCATTCGCAAAGTCCGCCGGGCTTACATCCGGGATCTCTGTTTTGTCCCATGATGTCAGGTGAATCAACCCCGCCCGGCGGATACTTTTCAGCCGGTACCCACTGGTAGGTCGGAGCACCCTCATAATGACCACAGATTTCACATCTATTTGTAAACGCCATATTCTTTGGTGAAATCAACCATCGCCTGGATATTTTCCGGCTTGGCATGATCAAAGAACGCCCCGTTGCCCATAATAAAACCACCGCCTTGGCCGGCCGTATCAATGAGTTTTTTGCAGTATTCCTTCACTTCTTCGGGGGTGCCGATTTTCAGCATGGCAGAGGGCACGTTGCCGAAAAGGCAAAGTGTGTCACCGACGATTTCCTTGGCTTTTACCATATCCGTCTGATCGAACATCCATAACGTTTTGCCTTTCGGTAAATCCCTGATATCCTCGAGGCGCTTGTTGTAGCCTCCTTCAGCCGCAAGAAATGGTATGCACCCCCCCTCAACCAGACCTTCGATGACTTTTTGGAGGGTGGGCCAGTAGAATTTTTTGAATTGCGCGTCGGACAGGAAACCGTCGGCCCCTTTGTGCAACGGCATGAATATTACGGGATTGCCGGTTTGCTGGGCTGCGCCCAACCCCATCCCAATCATGATCGGCGTTATAGCATCCAGGGCTGCTAACAGCTTATCGGGTTGGCGGTACATATCCAGCATGATCCCTTTGGTGCCGCGCAGGGTGTCACCGATGGTGTCAAAAGGGGCTTTGGTAAAGCCACCGAGGACATTCGGGAATCCTAAGGTTGCCATCTCACCATCGAAGCCGCCCAGCGCACTCGCCCATTTCAAGGCCTCGGCCCCGGCCTCCATCAGGGCCTTTAAGGTATTTTGGACGGGAGGCAATGCATACGGAATAAAATTAAAGGCCACCCCGTACATCTCGAGGATGCCGGTTAGCGGCGGCAGCATCGCAAAACCGTCTAAAGCCCCGAAAACCCGCGGCAGGTAAAAATTTCTGAAAAAAAACGACGGGTCGGTTATCAGTAAATCATATTCCTCCGCCCCCATGTATTCCTTCTCGAGGCATTGGTAGGTGGCATCAGGCGCGACCCCGTGGCCCGGCCAGGCATATAACTTGTAGTCCAGAATCTCATAGAATTTTCCCGGTCCTGGCCCCGCAGCGCCAAATTGGAGATCCGGCTTGAAGTCCAGGACAAATTTTTTAAAAGCCGCCATGCATTTGTCATAGTCATACATAGCCTCTTCCATGGTCATTCCGGCATACGCAACAGGGTACATGCCGGGAAACAGGCAAATCGGAACCCGGTCCTGCGGTTCTTTCAACTGGATGGCATTCTTGATTCTATTTATGCTTGCTTTATAGGCCGCCTCCGCTTGCGGGCTCTGGAACTTAAGGTCATTGCCTTCATGATCTTTCGGTGTAAGCAATTTTTGAAACTGGGCTTCCTGCTTTTCATCCGATGACAGCTCTTCCCATGATTTTTCCATTATCTTACCCTCCTATCCAGCCTTGGGCCAGTTTAACGGCTTCAACGGCGTCTTTTCCATAGGCGTCAGCCCCTACAAAGCTCTTGACTTGGTCGTCGATCTGGCCGCCGCCGATCATGATTTTTACCTGATCGCGAAGCCCGGAAGCGCTGATGGCCTCGATGGTGTCTTTCATGGAGTCAAAGGCCAGCGTCAAAAACCCGCTCAATCCGACAACCCGGCTGCCGCTTTCCTCAATGGCATCCACGAATTTCTGCACCGGCACATCAATCCCCAGGTCCAGAACCTCGTAACCGCTGACATCCAGCATAAAGACGACAAGGTCTTTGCCAATGTCGTGAATATCTCCGGCGACAGTTCCCACAATGACTTTTCCCAGACGTTTGGCCTCTTTTTCATGCTTGAGATGGGGTTCAAGAATTTTAACGATGCCCTTTAGGATCTCTCCGGCAAAAACGAGGTCCGGAATAAAGTAATCTTCACTGGCAAACCGTTGGCCCACGATATTCATTCCTTCCCTGGCCTGCCCTAACAGATCCATCGGGTCGACTCCCTCTGCCAGTGCTTTTTGGACAAAATCCAAAGCCTCCGGTTCCTTCAAATCTGACAACAATTTTGCCAATTCGTCTGACATGGTTGTTACCTCCTTTGCAAATGGTTATTCGTAAGCAGCGTGTGAAACAAGCAATCCTTTATATTTCACTCCATACTGTCAATTATACATCCAGCGGCCAGCCGGGCCCCGGTCCCGGTGGCGAGACCGCACATTTCAAACCCTTTAGCCTGCGCGAAGGCCGCCATATGCGCCTGGCTGGCTGCGGGATCCATATTGCGTCCGAATATCACGTGTTCGTGTATCTCAGCACATAATTGATGACGCATCTCATTTTCGAAAGCAGCCATGATTTTTTCGTTGCCTCCTGTTCAAAAAAATATCACCAGACCGACCCGGAATGTTTCCCCCCAGGTTGCGCTCCAGACGGATTTATTCAAAATCGAAACCCCGACACCTGACACCTGAAAACTGCTGATAACGTTATTACCCTTTCTGGGTGGACCAAACCCCGCCGTCGGGCTTATGGACCCGGGTTTTTTACTTTATCATAGCCAACGCTTCATCAAAAGCCTGCCGGATTAAAAGTGGTATCATCTGTCTCCGATATCTGGGCGATGAGGCGGTGTTGTCGACGGGGTGAGCCATCCTGCGGGCGGCGCCGGCAACCTCATCTATCAGTTTTGGGGTAATGTGCCGGCCGTGCATCAGCCTGGACGCCTCTTTCACTCCCAGGGGCGCCGGGCCGACAGCACCCAGTACCAGGCGGACTTGGCGGCATTTCCCATTTTTGCCGTCCAATTGAACGAAAACCGCCACGCCCAGCAGGGGGAAGTCGACCGTATCCCGCAGCCTGAGCTTGCGGTAGGAGAAGCCTGCGTTTTCTGGTATGGCAGGAATACGGATTTCGGTCAAAATTTCATTAAATTTTAAGATATTGGGTTTGATTCCCGATCCGGTAAAAAAGCTTAGCAGATCCGTCTCATTTTTACGCCGATCGCCGGCCAATCTCAATTTGGCATCCAGGGCGATCAAGGGCGCGGCCATATCGCCCGAATAGACGGCATGGCAGATGTCGCTTTTTTTGACGACGTGACAGATTTTGCCACCGATCTTCAAACACGGCTCCCATCTCATTTTAAGAAAGGATGGCTGATTGAAGTAGCAGCATCTGGTGTCCAGGCATAGGTTCCCGCCCAGGGTCCCCATATTGCGCAGCTGTTGGGTGCTTACCAGCGGAACGATTTGGCTTAAAGCAGGCAGGTGTTCCTGTACAAGCGGGCTCTCCTGGAGCTGGGTCAGGGTCGTCAAGGCTCCCACCCGTAATTCCCTTGTTTTGCTATCACGCTTGATCCCATTTAAACGCGAGATGCCGCCCAAATCGATCAGAAGATCGGGGGCCGCGATCTGATCTTTCAGGGCCACGAAGAGATCCGTCCCGCCGGCCAGAAAATTGCCGGAAGCCTTCTGCGCCGAGACGGCCTTTCCGACGGTCGTGGGCGCAGCATATTCGAAAGAAGGTAATAGCATTATAGTAAGTGCCTTAATTATAGACTCTTAAATTTATAATTTTAGCATTTTGTGAAAAAAAATCTCGCCAAGCCGCAAAGCCCGCAAAGGTATTGTTTCGAATTTAAAAATGACGGAACAAAGTGACATCCACAAATATTCAATTTTCAATCTTCAATCTTCAATTCCGGCTTGTCCGGTTTTGGTCTCATCCTTTAATGCATCCAGAACCATGATGGACGTAATGGGAATTCTTTTAAAAGCAACGCCCGTGGCGTCATGGATTGCGTTTACAATCGCCGGCACGACGGCCACCTGGATCCCTTCGCCGGTCTCTTTGGCCCCGAAGGGCCCTATCTCATCATAGGTGTCCGTGTGCAGAATTTCCAGGGGGCAGGCGTCCAGGGATGTGGGCATGCGGTACTCGAGAAACGATGAATTCATCGTCTGCCCGTCCCGGCGCACAATCTCTTCCATCAGGGTATGCCCGACACCGCCGATGGCCGAGCCTTCCAGCTGCCCCTCCATGAGCATCTCATTCAAAGGCTGACCGCAATCGTGGACCATCGCCATCCGCGTCACTTTAGTGGTCCCGGTCTCGGTATCCACTTCGACTTCCGCCACCTGGGTCCCAAAGGAATAAGCAGCCGACATATTCCCGCGGCCCGTTTCGAAATTGACCACTTCGAGGCCTTCCGGAGCCCAATACCCGCGACCCAGGATCGTCTTCCCGGTTGCGGAATATTGCGCAATCTTGACCAATTTGCTGAACGGCAGACTGCGCTCCGGGCTGCCGACCACATAAACCTTGCGATCATGGAAGACAATATCATGGGGATTGGCCTCCAGCGCATTGGCCGCAACTTCGGCCAGTTGCCCCCTGGCATCTTCGGCGGCGATCCGCACCGCATTGCCGGTGATAAACGTAACCCGGCTGCCAAAGGTGCCCGGATCCAACGGGGTGATGTCGGAATCAACCATGCCGTAACGAATGTCTTCAAGACGAACGCCTAAAACTTCGGCTGCAATTTGAGAAAGGACGGTATCCGATCCCTGGCCGACATCCGTGGAGCCTGTTGCGAGGGAGATGCCCCCATCTTCGTGAACTTTTATCACGGCTCCAGCGGTGTTATGGCCCGCCATACGGGGTCCGGAGGTGTATCCATAGCAACCCAGGCCGATCCCGCGTTTTGTGGGTCCATCATCTTTGGGCTTTTCCCTGCGCCACCGGGCAATGATTTTCCCGGCCGCCACAATCGATTCTTCCAGACCGCAACTGGTAATTTTGAATCCATTGGGAGTGGTCTCCCCGGGTTTTAAGGCGTTCTTCAATCGTAGTTCGACGGGATCCAGTCCCATTTCCCCGGCAGCCAGGTCGAGTTGCGTTTCCGCGGCCTGCCGGGACTGGGGCACCCCGTGGCCCCGCATGGCACAGGAAGGCTGCGTGTTGGTGTAAACCCGATATCCTTTGGCCCGCATATTCGGCAGTCGGTAAGGCATGCAGAAAAAGGCACACATCAGGTAGAGGCTCAAGGCACCGATGCTGAGATACGCCCCCCCATCGGCAACAATGTGGGCATCCAGGGCCAGGATGGTGCCGTCCTTCTTGAGACCGGTCTTGAGATCGATGACGGTCGGGTGCCTCTGGCGATAAGCATAGAGCACCTCTTGCTGGCTGACCACGATTTTAACGGGTTTGCCGGTCTTCTGTGAGAGCAGGGCCGCGCAAAAGTCCACATCAAACATTTCGTTTTTGCCGCCGAAGCCCCCTCCAATGTAGGGTTGAACCACCCGGACCCGGCTGAGCGGAATGTTTAAGGCTTTTGCCAGATTGCGGTAAGTAAAATAGGGGCTTTGCTTTGAGCCCCAAAACGATACCCGGCCGGACTGGTCCCAGACCGCCAGGGCCGCATGGGGCTCGATGAATCCATGGCGAATCGGTGTCGTTTCAAACCGATCTTCTCTGACATAATCACACTTCCGGAATGCTTGCGCCACATCGCCGTACGCAAGATCGGTCTTAAAAGAAATGTTTTTGGGTGCCCGGTCGTGGATGAGCGGAGCATTTTCCGCCATGGCGGCCAGGGGGTCCACCACGGCCGGTAATTCATCGTATTCCACCCGGATCAGGTCACGGGCCTCTGCGGCGGTCTCCTCATCGATCGCCGCTACCGCCGCTACGGCGTCGCCAATAAAGCGCACCTTGTCCAGGGCCAAATACGGTTCGTCTCCCTGGGCTGAGATGCCACCGGCCTTGAAGCCTATGGTATCGTTGCCGGATATCACCGTACGAACCCCGGTGAGCCTCGCGGCTGCGCTCGTGTCGATGTCAAGAATCCGGGCATGCGGATAGGGGCTTCTCAGCATTTTCCCGTGCAGCATCCCGGGCATGGAGAGATCACCGGCGTATTTTGCTTCGCCCGTGGCCTTCACAACCGCATCGACGCGGGGAAGCCGCTTGCCGATATTCACATAATCCATTTTCATTTACCGGTCTCCGTCATCGAGGCCTTCCGGACGGCCTCGATGATCTTGACGTATCCGGTGCAGCGGCAGAGGTTGCCTGACAGGGCTTTTTTAATCTCTGCTTCCGTTGGATGGGGCTTTTTACTGAGGAACGCTTTTGAGGTCATGATCATTCCAGGCGTGCAATAACCGCACTGAATGGCCCCGTGCTTCACAAAGGCCTCCTGCAGGGAGTCGAGTCGGCCTTCCCGGACCAGGCCTTCAATGGTCAGGATGCTCTTGCCCTGGGCCTGGAAGGCCAGGGTCAAGCAGGCCAGAACGGCTTCACCGTCGATGATGACGGTGCACGCACCGCACTCGCCCTTGCCGCACCCTTCTTTGGTGCCCGTATGTCCGATCTCATCCCGCAAAACCTGCAGCAAGGTCCAGTGCGGCTTTACCAGTAGGTCGTATTCAAAGCCATTTACCGCCAGCCGGATCTGCTTTTTCAAGCGATACCTCCTTACCTGATTACCTTTCCATTCCCATTACTGCCCAGCCGCTTCTTTTACGCTTCCATTTGGAATACTCTTTTTAATAAAATAGTCGGATAATTTATGGATCAAGTACCGGACAATCATCCGCCATGTATGGTTTGGAATACCTGTGCCTGGGCTCCGTCGGAAAGTTTGTCGTCCGTCTTTCTTAGGCGGCCTTCAATAGACACCACGGCCCCTTCGGATTCGGATATCTTAAGCCGGGTAAGAAGGTCGTTGACGGTGGCCCCATCCGGCAGCTCGACCTGAATTCCCTCTGAATGCCGATAGCCGGGTACCCTCGGGCCCAGGGTACCATATAATTTAATTCTGAGCTTCATGGCTGTATCCCGTCAGAAATCAAAGGTACGGTCAACCTCCTCGTCACTAATGGTGAATACGGTGTTATGCGGGGGCAATGGTTCTTCATAGAAAAATCTGGGCAACCGATCGTCCCGATTCGTAAAACCCGCTTTTTTGTTAAACTCCCTTTCGGCCCTCAATACCCTGAGTCCCAGGGCGGGGACGTCGTCCGGGCCGAGCTGAATTCCAAATTTGGCATTGATGGCCTTTAAAAGCGCTGCACCGCCTTCGGGAGAACCGAGGGCGACATAGGCCATAAAACACAACCCCGTGCAGTCGGCAGCGGCGGTGGCGATTTGGAGGTTACGGGAGGCCTCAACCTGACCTTCGGCGCTTAAGGGATCGAGTTTTTGTTCCAGATATTCCCCGACCACGTTGCCGGCCGTGTGATCGGCACCCATGGGTGAGGTGGCAAAAGTCACACCGTTGCCCAGCATGGCCCTCGGATCATACGCGGCAATGCTCTGACCCTTGACCGCAGGAACACGGTCGTTGTTGAAATGTTTGCCCACGGCTACCGGACCGTTGCCAAGGGTTTTGCCGAATTCGCTTCCCTTGGCAATCTCTTCAATCATCTCAACGGCCGCCTCTTCATCCCCAAACTCTTTGTAACCTGAATCCATGGCAACCGCGACGGCCACACCGGTATTCATGGTATCAACGCCGATGTCATCGCACAGATAGTCGAGTCGCGCAATCGTATCCAGGTCAACAATACCGGTCATGCCGCCCGCCGCCCAGATGGTCTCATACTCCAGAGAACTGGTAACATACTTGCCGTCTTTATCAACGAATTCATTGGAGCAGTGAATGATGCATTGGGCACAGCCCATATGGGATGGGTTTCCGCCTCGCTCCTCGATCAGCTTGGCCATGGCTTCACCGCTGATTTTCTCCCAGCCCTCCAACACGCCCTTTCTCGCATTGTAGCTGGGAAAAGCACCCATAGAGTTGACGGGCGCAACCAGGCCTGCCGTGCCTAGCGCGGGCATCACGTGACCGGCCATGGGATGCTCTTTTACGACCTTGACGATCACTTTGTTGGCCTCCTTGAAGGCTTCCGGATCGGCCAAGGCGTCGGCGCTCTTGCCGCCCTGTTCGACAATGATGGCTTTAAGGCCCTTGGCGCCCATAACAGCACCCAGGCCTCCCCGACCGGCAGCCCGACAGGGCCGTCCATCGATATCGGTGGCCTGTATGGAAGCCGAAGCCAACTGATATTCACCGGCCGGCCCGATGCAGAGCACCGAGTTTTTCTCTCCGTATTTCTCAAGAACCTCTTTCACGAGCTGATAGGTTCGCATACCGCGGTACGCTTGAGCCGAAACAATACTCGCCTCTCCGTTGCGGTCAATCCTGAGAAAACTGAGTTCTTCATCCGAAGCCCGTCCTTCAATTACGACCGCAGTGATGCCCAAATGGCCTAAATCCGCACCGACGGTCCCGCCGGCATTGCTCTCTTTGATGGTGCCGGTCAGCGGGCTTTTGGCCCCGATGGATATTCTGCTGGTATTCACCAGAACCGTTCCGGTTAAAAGGCCCGGAGCCAAAATGAGCTTATTTTCCGGTCCCAGGGGGTCGCACTCCGGCGGTACTTCCGAATTAATCATAATGGATGTCAGGCCCCGGCCGCCAAGCCCCAGGTAATCTTGCGGCACCTCATCAACTGCAATGGTTTTTTTGCTCATGTCAACCCTGATAAACTTCATAGTTGTCTCCTTTCATTGATTTCTTCCAAGCCCTTAGATACCCAAATAGGCCTTTCTGATGAGATCTTCCTGTAACAGCTGTTTACTTTCCCCGGCTAAAACAACCCGCCCATTTTCCAGCACGTAGGCGCGATCAGCGATCTCCAGGGTTTGTTGGACATTTTGTTCAACCAGAAGAATGGCAATGCCCTGGTCGCGAAGCCCCTGGATAATATTGAAGATTTCGTCCACCACGATCGGTGCCAGGCCCGATGAAGGCTCATCAATGATGCATAGCCTCGGCCTGGACATTAAACCCCGCCCCATCGCCACCATCTGCTGTTCGCCGCCGCTCAAGGTTCCGGCCAGTTGCCCTTGCCTGGCCTTTAAGAGGGGAAACAGCTGGTAGACCTCAGCCAGGGTTTCCTGTTTGCGCTGCCAGACGCGTTTCGGATAGGCGCCCATCTCCAGGTTTTCACGCACGGACATGTCGGGAAATAGTTTGCGCCCCTCGGGTATATGCGACAGGCCCAGTTCCACAATGGCGTGAGATTGCAGCCCGTCAATGCGGTTGCCAAGGAACTCAACGTTACCCGCCGCCGGCTGCAGCACCCCCGATATTGTATTTAAAAGGGTCGTTTTGCCGGCGCCGTTGGCACCGATCAGGGCGACGATTTCCGTCTCATCGATCGTAAAAGAAACGTCCCATAATGTCTGGATCTTACCGTAAAACGTATCCAGGTTGCTAACTGCCAGCATGCGCCTTATCTCCCAAGTATACCTTCATAACGGTTTTGCTGGTGGCAATTTCCTGAGGCGTTCCCTCGACAATCTTTTCACCGTGGTGCAGGACCAGGATGCGTCCGCACAAGTTCATAATGGCTCTCATGACGTGCTCGATCATAACAATGGTGATTCCTTTTTGCCGGATCATGGTGATCAATTCCATGGCCTGGGCCACCTCGCTGGGATTTAAGCCCTCCATTATTTCATCCAGCAATAGTACTTCCGGTCCGGTGGCCAGCGCTCTGGCAATTTCAAGTCGCTTCTGGTTGGCCAGGGTTAAGTCTTTAGCCGGGGTTGATATCAATGCCGACAACCCGACGAAATCTATCAACTCGGTGGCTTCCCCCATGGCATCCGTTGATGAGATTTTCCTGCAGGTGCCATAAAAAGAGCCCAGCAAAACATTATTTAGGACCGGCATGTTGGCGAAGGTTTTAACCGTTTGAAAGGTTCGTGCCACCCCTATGCGGCAGACTTGATACGGCCTATAACCGACAATGTTTTGACCTTTAAATTTAATATCCCCTTCGGTGGGAGGCAAAGTTGCCGATATCAGATTAAACAGGGTGGTTTTACCCGCCCCATTGGGACCGATCAGACCGACGACTTCCCCCGCATCGACTTTAAAGTCCACATCCGATACGGCGGCCAGCCCGCCAAAATACTTGGTTAGGCCCTTGCCTTCAAGTATCGCCATTTTGTCTTCCCGAAATCCGTTGCCATAACTTTTGAATTAATCCGACGAGACCTTCAGGCATGTATAAAATAGCGACGATCAAGACAACGCCGAAAATGAGCATATAGTAATAGGGAAGTCTGGTTATTAAAATTTCTTCCAGATAGGTAAAGAACGCCGCGCCGATTATCGGTCCGTAAAGCTGTCCCATGCCGCCAAAGATGGCCATCAAAACCGGTAAAAAAGATATCAGGGGATTAAAGGCAATCCGGGGGTCGATATAGGTCCATCTTGTCGCCATGATTGCCCCGGCCGCGCCCATGTAAAAGGCGCTGATGGCAAAGATCGTGATTTTCAAAGCCGTGACATTTATGCCGATGTGAGCCGCTGCCTCCTCATTTTCTCCGATGCTCTGCAACGCCAGGCCGATTCTGGAATTTTTGATACAGTACGCCGTGGCCATTAAAGCCGTAAAAATGAGCAGCAGGGTGTAATAAACCGTCTGGTTATCGACGGTGGGGACCACCCGACCGGTCGTACCCGTTATATTGACTTCCCACCACAGGATAAAGTGCAGCAGAAGCTCAACGAGTCCGAAAGTGAACATCACGAAATATATGCCCTTTAGTCTTAACGTTAAAGAACCGACGAGAAGGGCCAGACCAGCGCTGATCAGGCCACCCATAACGATCACGGCCGGTAAGGGCAGCACTAACCCCAGTATCGCCGAAGTATATACCCCGACGCCGAAAAACGCCGCCGCCGCCAGCGAGATGTAGCCGGTCGGACCGGAAAACATCGTCCAACTCACCGCAATAATGATATACATAAGGATGCTGGTCAGCAGGATGACCGTATAGCGCGACGCATAGAGAGGTGAAGCCGCCAATAAGATTAAAAATAGCAAACTTAATACCGGTACCAGGGGTCTTTTAGAGATAATTCTAACCATATCCATTGCGCTATTTCCCTAAAATTCCGGTTGGCTTCGCCAGAAGCAGAAGCATGAAGATGGCATAGTAGGCAACCAGTGCTAAGCCCGGCTCCGTATGGGTTACGATGCTGCCGACAAGACCCAGAACAAGGCCTCCGATAAAACTTCCGGGGATGCTGCCCAAGCCCCCGATAACGATCACGATGAGGGCGATCATGGTATATTCAAGCCCCATCGTTGGTTGAATCTGATAGGATATGCTGATCAGCGTACCACCTAAACCGGCCATCAAAGCACCAAAGCCAAAGCATAAAGCCAGTACCTGGTTGATGTTTACGCCCATCAGCCCGGCCGTGACCGGATCCTGGGCTGCAGCCCGGATCGCTTTTCCCAGACGCGTACGGGCTAGGAAAAGATAAAAAATCAAACAAATGACCATTGCAAATCCAAGGGTTATCAAACGGTTGGTGGCAAATACCGCTCCTCCGATATTGACCGGCGACGCCAAATAGGAGTAGCCTTTGATGTCGGCGCCCCAGGTTAATATGGCCAGATTTTGAATGATGAAAAGCAGACCGAAACAGGCTAACATGGAGTTGCCCTCATAGGCGGCCGGTGATGCCGACGCCATTCTGAGGCGTGTGAACATCACTCTGTAAAGAAGATAACCCAAGATGAATATCAGCGGACCGCTAATGGCCAGGGATACCAGGGGATTAATCCCGAAGATCGTATAGAGTGACCAGGTGATGAAAGCCCCGAGCATGATGAACTCACCGTGAGCGATGTTCAACACCCGGGCCACACCATACTGCATACTGAGCCCCACGGCAATCAAGGCATAGATGCCGCCCAGCAGCAAACCGGCGATCGCTACGTCCAGGATGGTTACAATCATAATGATGGCTCGCCTTCCATATTTACCCTCTGACACCTGAAACCTTATGAAGCTTCACGAAGTTAAACAGCGAACCGCAGAATTTCGAATATCGAATCACGCTAAAGACGTGATCTAAAGACAGCAGAAATTCCTTCGACATTCGATATTCATGATTCGATATTCGTTATTCGCTTTTAAAAGTTTCTTTTTCCGATCGGACTCGCCGCTCCGGCGGCCGGTCCCGCTGTAGAATTTAACACCTGAAACCCATACTCGGGCTGTCAAAATGTTCGGCAAAACCTTGCTGGAGATGGTAAACACTCGCAGCGAGGTTTTGTCTGCACCCTTTGCAACAGCATGCTTGCCACAATTGCGGCGGCTTTACGCGCTTTATTACTTCTTTTTGGGCCACGCTGGTTTGGGGTATAACGGCGGTGCCGTGCGCTTCTTGCCGGGGTCGATGACTTCAAAAATACCTTTTTGCCATTGACCGATCTCACCGGGATGATTTACGAAATATCGATCCTTATCGTACCAGAACGGCCCCAGGGCCGTGTCAAATTTTTCTTTGGCCATGATATCCCTGATCTTTTTTTGGTCCAGGGTTCCCGCCTTCTCGATCGCCTGCTGGAAATGCTGCAGTGATGACCAATAATACAGGCCGCCCCAATAGTCAGGCTCATGTCCGAATTTGGCGACATATTTGTCGACAAGGTCTTTGGCTCCGGGAGAAGTCTTCGCATTCCATGCGCCCCCGCCCATAACGCCTTCGACCACATTCACCCCAAAGTTATCGCGATAGAGGTTGGGGGAAAAGGGCAAGACCGTCAGGAAAAAGGCATTGAAGTTGATGTTAAGCTCAAGCGATTGACCGGTAAGCATCATGCCGCCACCAGGATAGCAAGCCGCGGCAAATGCATCGACGCCCAGCGACTTGGCCTCCTTCAATAATGGCGATAAGTCCTTTATCTCCGGCGGATAGCTTTTTTCCATTTTGACTTTAATTTTATTTTTTTTCAAAAACGAAGCGATGCCTTTACCATATTCGATACCGTGGAGGTCTCCGCGGTAGATCACCGCCGCCGACTTGACGCCGATTTCCTTAAAAATACCGACCAGCGCCGGAGATTGAGTTTCGGAGAAATTCAATACCTGGAAGAAGTAGGGCAGGCTGAGTTTTTTGAGCTCGGCTGCGCCACCGGGGCCGCCGATCAGGATGTACCCGTACTTGTTGGCTATCGGGGCCGCAGCAAAAAGCCAGGCGGTGCCCCAGGGAGGGAACACAAAATCAACCTTGTCCTCTAAGATGAGTTTTTCCAGCAGGTTCGTCATCGTGCCGATATCGCTTTTATCGTCGTATCGCTTCAATTCCACCGGCAATTTTTTGCCATACTCTTTTACATATATCCCGCCCTTTTTGTTGACCTCCTCAACCCACAACTCATAGATTGGTCCGCCGGCTATGGCAACACCGCCTGCCAGGGGTCCCGAGAGAGCGATGGCCTGGCCGATCACGATTTTATTTTTGGCTGCAGCGGCACCTGCCAGGAACACGACAATCAGCGAACATACGAACACCCCAAGCAATAATTTCTTTTTCATGCTAGCCCCCTTTCTTAAATGGTTATAGGTATTGTGATCATGTGCCTTCACATCGATTATCACCGGGTTCGCAAAAGGCAGTCTGCACAAATTTTCTTCCGCCTTTTCTTTTCTGTAGGTGCACCTCCTTTCTTAATTTACTACTTTGGCCCCTTTCGTTGACTTGGAAGATCAGATTTTTGTTTTGCCCGCAGGGCGTGAGTCGTTTTATTTGCCGTCCTTCCTGTCCGCCAGTTTTTTTGGAGGATCAACGGCCAATAAAAAATAATCGCTTTCTGCGACCTCTGAGCCTCTGCGTTTAAAAAAAATTACTGCTAATAGGTCACCGTAATTACGAATAGGAGCACTAAGCAATGTTGTGATTTATATCAGTAGACCAGCCTGTTGTTACATCCGCAGCACCGGTTTGATCACCCGGCCTTTTTCCATATCTGCCACCGCCCGGTTTATTTCGTCGAAGGGATAAAAGGTGATCAAGCGGTCAAACGGGAACCGCCCCTGACGGTAAAGATCAAGAAGTCTTGGGATAAATAGATCCGAATTGGAATCGCCGGCGAGGACCCCTCGAACCGTTCGGCCGTTCATGATCAGATCCATATCCAGGCTGACCTCGGTGCCCGGCGGCACAACCCCGAGAAGTCCGCAAACCCCGCAACGAGGCAAGACGTCCACAGCCTGTCGAAGAACCTTGGGGTTTCCGACACACTCCAGGCTGTATTCCACTCCTCCGCCGGTGATGTCCCGAATGGTCTGAACCGGATCTCCCTCACTGGCATTGATGGTGTGGGTAGCTCCTAATTCCTTGGCCTTCTCGAGTCGCTCGGGAATGATGTCTACGGCGATAATGGTGGTGCAGCCGCAGACAACCGCAGCCAGGACCGCACTCATCCCCACCGGGCCCACACCGAATACAGCGATGGAAGCCCCGGGGCTGGGATGAAGGGTATTCATGACCGCGCCGGCACCGGTCCGGATGCCGCACCCCAGGGGGCCGAGGATTTCAAGGGGAACATCTTTTTCCACTTTGACGATATTTCTTTCGTTGGCCAGGGCGAAATTGGCGAGAGAAGACTGGCAAAAAAAGGACCCATAGATGACCTGATCGCCCTTGCGCAAGGTCGTGGTCCCGTCAGGTCGGGCGCCGTTAAAATTGTAGAGGAAAAGATTGCTGCAATAGGGTTCGCTGCCCGCCTTGCACGACGGGCAGGCACCGCAGAAATCCCAGCTCAAGGCCACGTGATCGCCTGGTTTTACCTTGGTCACCCGTGCCCCCACCGTTTCAACCACGCCGGCCCCTTCGTGTCCGAAGACAGCCGGGAACGCGCGCGCGGGCGGGATCGGCAAATACTGCTCCCGGCCGGCCAGATCCGTGTGGCAAATGCCCGTGCCGACGATCCTAACCAGCACCTCATCATCGTTCGGATCACTCATTTGCAATTGTTCGATGCTGAAATCCCCCGATTTTTGAAAAACAACTGCAGCTTTCATGTCCATTTTTCACCTCCCGGGTTTGGATGGTTTCTCATTTTTGAAGTTGTAAAATTCAATGGAATCAGGCGGTGCTGCTTTTGTACATACCATTTTTCAGGACCCTTCTGACTTTGTTCAGAAGCTCCAGTTTTTGATTTTCGGATAAGTTCTTCAACATCAACTCCAGCCACTCATCTTTCTCTTTTTTAATATTCTTAAGGGTCCTCTTACCCTTAGGCGTAATTTCAAGGATAGTTACCCGTTCATCTCGATCATCGGATTTCTTGATGATAAACCCGTCCTTTACCAGCCTCTTGGCCAGGCCGGTAATATTGGCACCCGGGACCAGCATAATTCGACTCACATCGCTCATTTTGTTTTGGCCGTTTTTGGATGCCTCAAGAACCCTCAGCACATTGTACTGGGGAAACGAGAGCCCGTAATTTCTGAAAACAGCGGAATGGTTTCTTTTGAAAACCTCGGCAGCCCTTACGATTGCCATCAGGACTCTTTCGTCGGTGCTCAAGTCACTGGTGTAAATGCGTTCGGCCATATTGCTTTCCTTTTTTTACTCTAAAGTCGATAAAATCAATATATATTATATCAATACATTGACTATTTTTCGCATCATAAGCAAATTCCCCTATAGTATACCTCATATATAAATTGCAAGATTTTTTTCAATAGACTTAAGCATTTATGCAATTACGCAATTCGTTCACAAAAAGAAATAAAAAATTGTCCAATTATTTTATATCGTTAAAAAAAAGTATTGACACACAATTTGAGTTAAAATATTGATAGTCAATAAGTTGAGTTGTTACCTGGATTTTACACGAGTCGGAGGCTATCAGCATGACAGGTAATCTTGTGTTAAAGGAATTGAGCCGGTATCAAATCGGGACCTTTGCCGACATCATTTGTCGCAATGCATTGCTTCACCCCGAGGGTGAGGCTTTTGTATGCGGTTCCCAAAGAATAACCTTTGCACAGTATAACGACCGGGTAAACAGTTTGGTCCATGCACTGCACGCATCAGGAGTCAAAAAGGGAGATGTCATCGGCATTCTGTCATGGAATTGTCTAGAATTTGCGGATGTTTATGGGGCTGCAATGAAAGGGGGATTTATCGCATCCCCCTTTAATCCCAGGCTGCATCGCGAGGAGCTTGAATATCTCATTCATTATTCAGAGGCCAATACGCTATTTATCGGCCAGGATCTGCTTGAAACTGTCAACAGCCTGCGATCCCATCTTCCTAAGGTAAAGTACTATATCTCGTTCGGGGATTTAGTACCGGATATGCTTTCACATGATGAGATGCTCGCCGCCCACCCACCGCAAGAACCGGATCTAAATGTGGACCGGGACGACCCCTATCTGATTTTTTACACCAGCGGTACCACAGGCGTTCCTCGCGGAGCGCTCTATACTCATTTACGCAAGCTGGACAACACCCGAATTAAAGCCCTGGAAATCGGTGTCAAGCCCGATGACCGGCATGTCCTGGTGTTGCCGTTTTTTCACATCGGTGGCGATTGTCATGTCTGGCCCTTTTTCCTGGTCGGGGGCTGTAATGTGATCATGCCGCAAAAATCTTTTGATCCGGCTGCCGTTCTTCAGGTGATTCAAAATGAGAAAGCGACCGATATGCAGGTTGTCCCCACCCAGCTTAGTGCGCTATTATCCCGTCAAGACCTTAATGATTACGACCTGAGCAGTCTGAACCGGATCTATTATGCGGCATCCCCCATGCCGCTGGAGTTATTGAGAAAGGGCCTTGAAATATTCGGCCCGATTTTTTCACAGGGATATGGACAGACCGAATCGGGACCCCAGATTTGCGCCCTTCCCAGGAAGGCGCACCAGGTCCTGGACCGGCCCCCGGAAGAACAAAAAGTGTTAACCTCCTGTGGGCAACCGAGTCTGGGTGTTCACGTCAGAGTGGTTGATGAATCGGGCCTTGATGTGGCGCCCGGCACAGTCGGTGAGATCATCGCCCAAAGTGATTCCCTTATGGTTGAATACTGGAACAGGCCGGACGAAACCCGTGAGGTTCTGATTGATGGGTGGCTGCACACCGGCGACCTGGGATACTATGATGAAAATGGATTTATATATATCGTCGACCGCAAAAAGGACATGATTGTGACCGGCGGCGAAAATGTATATTCCCGCGAAATCGAAGATGTCCTTTATCGGCATCCTGCGATTGGCGAAGTTGCGGTGGTGGGTGTCCCCGACCCGGTATGGGTGGAACGGGTTCATGCGGTGGTCGTGTTGAAAGCAGACGCCGTTGCGGCGGAAAATGACGTCATCGCATTTTGCAAAGCACATCTGGCCTCCTACAAGGCGCCCAAATCCATAGCGTTTGTTGAATCACTTCCCAAAAGCCCCCAGGGCAAAATACTTAAAAAAGACATTCGTAAACAATATCGAAATTCGAATGATTAAAATTCGAAACAAAGCCGGACCGGCACCATAGTTCTTATGTTTTGGAATTTCGTATTTTGTTCATTTGAATTTGTTTCGAATTTCGGATTTGGGCGTCTCAGGGAAATGGTTCAAAAATGGAGCTTTGTTTCCAAATTCCGCATTGCCATTTCTAACGAAAGAACCTATGAGACGCAGTACTAGGAGGATTAAATGGCTGAAGTCAAGCACGTCAGAACGGTTTGCCGAAGCTGTCATGGCGGATGCGGCGTCATTGCCCATGTAAAAGCGGGTAAAGTAATCAAGGTGGAAGGGGATCCCGCGTCTCCCATCAGCCATGGCAGTATGTGTACCAAAGGGCTGGCGATCACCCAGTTGGCCTATCACCCGGATCGGGTCCTTTATCCCATGAAAAAAAACGGTGGAAACTGGGAACGGATTACCTGGGACGAGGCCCTGGATACGATTTCCGCGAAGTTTAAGGAGGTTATCGCAGAATTCGGCCCCGAGTCCATCATCGTCGGCCAGGGTACGGGGCGGGATTTCGAAAGCCACTTCTCACGCTTCGGTAATTTACTAGGCACGCCCAACATGTTAACGGCCGGCCACATGTGTTATCTCTCCCGTATCGGTGCGACCCTGACCACATGCGGCCGACATCCGGCTATTGACTACGCCAATAACCCCAAATGTATCGTCATGTGGGGTTGTAATCCGCTGTGGACCAACCCGGATGAATATAAAGGGGTCAGTTTCTGGCGCGCTTATCAGAAGGGAGCCAAACTGATTGTCATCGATCCGCGGCAGGGTTTTCTGGCTAAAAAAGCAGACATCTGGCTGCAGTTGCGGCCGGGCACGGACGCGGCCCTGGCCCTGGGGTTTTTTAGTGTGGTCATCGAAGAAGGACTGTATGATGCGGATTTTGTGGCCAAGCATATTCACGGCTGGGAGGCCTTTGCGGACCGCATTAAAACAGATTACTCCCTCGAGCGAGTGGCGGAGATCACCTGGGTCAAACCGGACCTTATCCGTCAGGCCGCCCGCTTGTATGCCAATACGAAGCCGGCCGGGATCCACTGGGGGGTGCCGACGGAACAAACCATCAATTGCACCGATTTTACCCGAACCGCAGTCGGCCTCATGGCAGCCACCGGAAACCTGGATGCCCCCGGCGGCAATGTGTTTCACGAACCGCCCGGCACCAGAAAGATTTCTGAATTTTCAGCGCATATGGCCTTGTCCGACGAGCAGCGCAAGAAACGTCTGGGCGGGGATCAATACAAGCTGGCCGCGCGCATGACGATTGTCACCCCCAAGTGTGCCTGGGATGCGATTTTGACCGGCAAACCCTATCCGGTCAAAGCCGGATACCTGGTGGGCACCAATCCGGTGGTATCCAGAGCGAATGCCGGCGAGGTTTATGAGGCCCTGAATAAACTTGATTTCCTGACGGTGTCGGATTTCTTCATGACCCCGACAGCCGAGCTGGCAGATATCTTTTTGCCCGCCGGAACCTGGCTCGAGCAGGATCACGTGTCGGAAAACTGGAAGTTTCACGGCTACGTGCTGGCCCGGCAAAAGGTGGTTGAGATCGGCGAATGCTGGCAGGACCACAAGATATTTATGGAACTGGGCAAGCGAATGGGCCAGCAATGGTGGGACACCATCGAGGATTCTCTCAACTGGCTGCTGGAGCCGACCGGGCTGAGCTGGGAGGAATTCAAACAGAAAGGCTACCTGCATGGCGAACAGAAATATTACAAGTACCAGCAGAAAGGTTTTTCCACCCCCACGCGCAAAGTCGAGCTGTATTCCACCGTTCTTGAGAAATGGGGCCGCGATCCGCTGCCCAAGTACACCGAGATTCCCGAAAGTCCGGTTTCCCGTCCTGACCTGGCTGAGAAATACCCGTATATTCTGAATGCCGGCTTGCGCACGCCCACATTTTTTCACTCTGCCAACCGGCAGATCCCCTGGCTCAGGGAGATCCGGCCCGATCCCCTAGTGGAAATCCATCCCGCAACAGCCGAGAAACACGGTATCCGCGAAGGAGACTGGGTCTGGATTGAATCACCGCGGGGTCGTGCCAAAGAAAAGGCCAAGTTAAACGACGGGATCGACCCCGCCGTGATCGTGGCCGAGCACGGCTGGTGGTATCCGGAATCCAAGAATTCCGATCATGGCTGGGATGTATCCAACATTAATATGTTGACCGATAATTCTCACGAATCTATGGATCCGGTGATGGGGGCCACCAACCTGAGGGTTTTGTTGTGCAATATCTCGCGTTGTGAAGGTGAATAGGAGGAATTGAGATGGAGAAGATCTCGTTGCTATTTAGCAAGAAGAATTGTATGGGCTGTCATGCCTGTGAAGTTGCCTGCAAACAGGAACACGGTCTGGGCGTGGGGCCGAGATTGGTGAGGGTGCTTGAAAAAAGCCCGGATTACATCCCCATTTATTGCCACCATTGTGCCAAGACGCCCTGCAAAGAGGCTTGCCCGGTGGAAGCGATTTCACGCAATGAACAGGGCATTGTCTTAATCGACAACGAGCTTTGTATCGGTTGTCGGGATTGTATCGAAGCCTGTCCCTTCGGTGCCATGCAATTCGAAGACAACCGGGAAATAGCCGTAAAATGTGACCTCTGTATCCACCGGTTGGCGGAAGACAAAAAACCGGCCTGTATGAGCGTCTGTCCGACCGGATGTATTAGTTTGGGCGGCAAGAAAAGCATTGCGGCTGTGTTTGAGAAAACGGCTTAAAATTAAGAGGGAGCGAAATATCTGAACAATAGTTAGATGTCTTGCTGAAAGAGGAAGTTCACATGGCAAAGGACATGATCCGTATAACCTTGTTGATTTGGGTGCCGAATCTTGAGGCCAACCGTGACTGAATTCGGGTATGCCGGAAAAATTCTAACCATCGATTTATCCGATGGCAGCACTGCCAGTCTGCCATCGGTCGATTATGCGGACAGATTCCTGGGAGGCAGGGGCATGGCCGCCAAACTCTACTGGGACCTGGTGCCGCCCCAAACCGGTGCGCTGGACCCGGATAACTGCCTGATCTGCGTCACCGGACCTGTCGCCGGATTTACCGGACTGGCCGGCTGCAGATGGCAAATCTGTGCGAAATCACCCGCCATGGACCCTGAAGCGTTTTCTTATGCCAACCTGGGAGATCGATGGGGTTCCTGGCTGAAATACGCCGGCTATGACGGACTGGTCGTCCGGGGCAAAGCCGCTAAACCGGTCTATCTGTTCATAAACAACGACATTGTAGAAATAAGGGACGCCTCATCGTTGTGGGGCCAGCCTACTTTTGAGGCGGCTGATCGTCTGAAAGCGGAACTGGGTAAGGCCGTGAGTGTGTTAACAATCGGACCGGCCGCCGAAAACCTGGTCTGCTTTGCCACCATGCTCACCGATGATGGTTCTTCCGGAGCCAGTGGACTCGGTAGTGTGATGGGGTCCAAACGGCTGAAGGCGATCGTTGCCGCCGGAAATAAGCGCCCCCGGGCCGCTGATCCGGAAAGGCTCAGCCATCTCGCGCAACGGGTACTTGAGTTAAGAAAGGATACCTGGAAAAACTGGTTTGTTGATATCCCGGGCCGAACCAGGCTCCGCCCCTGCTATGGTTGTGTCAGCGGTTGCTTTAGAAAATCATATCAGGCCGAGGGTGGCCGGCGCTTCAAGTTTTTCTGCCAGCCGGTGCACGTCTATTGGGAAATACCGCAAAAATACCACGATGACTGGCAGGCAGTGTCGCTGCTGGCCATCCGGTTATGTGACCGGTACGGGCTGGATACGACCGTGATGCAGCCTTTAATTGCGTGGCTTTCCAGCTGTTATCAGGAAGGCGTCTTGCGTGAGGAAGATACCGGACTGCCGCTGTCAAGGATAGGCAGTGCTGAATTTATTGAAGAGCTCACCCGCAAAATAGCGCTGCGCGAGGGCTTTGGCGATTTACTGGCCCGGGGCACCATAAACGCCGCCGCCAGGGTGGGGTCAAAAGCTCAGCAACTGCTAAGCGCTTCCATCCTTACCCGTGCCAATGAAACCAGGGACTATGACCCCCGGCTCGTTTTAACCAATGCGCTTTTCTACGCTACCGAACCAAGAAGACCGATAAATCAGGTTCATGAACTAACGCATGCTTTGTGGATGTGGCTTAATTGGTCCCAAGGGCAAGAAGATGCCTTTCTATCTTATGATGATTTGCGCGTCGTTGCCGAGAACTTCTGGGGCGGCGCCGCGGCCGCCGACTTTTCCACCTACGAAGGCAAAGCACTGGCGGCCAAGAAAATCCAGGACCGTGCCTATGCCAAAGAAAGCCTTATCCTCTGCGACTTCCTGTGGCCCATAATATGGGTCCGGTTCGCCGAAAACCATACCGGCGATCCGACCATGGAAAGCCGGGTTTTATCCGCCATTACGGGCAAAGAAATAGATCAGGCGGGATTGAATAAAATCGGGGAGAGAATCTATAATCTGCAGCGGGCGATACTGCTCCGGCAGGGAAGGGGTGGGAGACAGGGAGATAGGCTCATGGATTATCTTCATGAAGAGCCCCTGCAGGATGTGTTTTTTAATCCTGAATGCCTGGTTCCGGGCCAAGACGGTGAAATCGTATCCCGCCAGGGTGCTAAAATAGAAAGAACCGACTTTGAAAAACTGAAAAGCGAGTATTACCAACTGCGCGGTTGGGAAGTTAAAAGCGGTCTGCCGACCGACACCCGGCTCCGGGACCTGGAGCTCGGCGATGTGGCCGCCGACTTGAAGGCCAGAGACCTGTTGCGGTAGTATTTCGGATGGACGACCGTGCACAACGCCAACACGATAACGACGTATCATTCACGGGAGGTGAACCGTGCCACAGCAAGAGGGTGAAGCGAATTACAAGTATGAGGACTATGCCTCTGAAATGGCGACCAACCGTCTTCCCCAGACAACGGCGCTGGTGAATCAGACGCTAAAGATCACGCTCGACTCGGGGACAACTTTCGATCTCGAGTTCGCCGAACTCAACAAAGGCATCTGGCAGAGCGGCGACGAGCGCGGCACGGACTGGTGTGAAGCGGTGGAAGTCGGTCCGCAAACCTATTTCATCGACCTGACCTTTACCCATCAGCCGCGTCAGTCCCAGACCTTTATCGTCAACATTGAAACACGGCAAGTTCTCGCTGTCCGCACGGTCATGCGCGAAGGTGATGTCGGCGATGAGCCGCGGGTCGTCCATATGTTTGCGCCCGGCGTGCTCGGTGACCCCGCAATCCCGCCGACAGGGCGCACGCCTGCGCCAACGCGTGATCTAATCGGCTTGCGCGGGCTCTATACGTATAGCCCCGGGCAATGTTTCGAACATATCTACCTGAATTCGCAGCGCTATGCCTGGCAATGCATCAAAGGACCGCTGCGTGGCGAAGGCGATGTCGACCTGGCCACTGTCTACAAGTTCGACGATAATCAGTACCTTTTTGCCTTTCGTGAATTCGGTCTACCCGTTTCTACCGTATTTTTCTATAACTGGGATCAGATGCGAACGACCGGCAAATTCTTTGCAATTGCTGATGACGGAACCATTGCCAATACGCCTGCCGGTGCGATCATCACGAAGTTGTCGATGGCCTTTTATCCCCTCGACGCACAGCCAATATAAATATTGCTTTTTCAGTGCGTGTCAGGAAGGTGCTCTGTCCTTGCCGGCAAGCTTGTGCCCTGGCATTTGGGGCTGACGGATTTGGGGGATTCAAAGAGCGGCGTTTCCAAAAGAATACGGGGGCGGAGAAAGTCGCTCCCTGGTTTCAGCCTGCGGGGTATCCAAAAAAAAGGGCCGGGCCGGTGGCGGGCCCTGCCTTGATGATTGAAGCCTATTTCCAGTGTCTTTTTTTCCCCCATCTGGGAGGCTTCTTGTGTTTCTTGATGACCTTTATTGCATCGCTGGCCTGGACATGGGCCTTTGCGCCATCCACTTGAAATTCGCCTTTCACCGTCAAGGTGACCGACTTGCCCGTCGTCACATCCTGCAGGTCTTGTGTGGCAAATTTAGCAACATAAACATTCTTGAAAGCAAAGCCGAATTTTGCCGGTGCGCCTTCACAGGTTAAATCCTGCAGGTTCCAGTCCTTCATACGATATTCATGCGGCATGGTAATGAAGGCCGTGAACACACCTTTTCTTTTGAGATTCAGGGCTTCGGGTTTTATGCGGACCTTGATGGGCGGCACGCATATGAAGCTATCTGCCGCTTCGATGCTGCCGGTACCGTTCCAGCGGGCAACTTCTGGATAAGGGCAGATCGGCCGGGTACGGGCCTCGGGCCAGTTAAGATCGGTATTTGATGCGCGTGTTCCAATGAGTGCACCAGGCTCTATATTGTCTTCTACCCAATCAACCAACGCCTGGAATCCGCTGGTCGGGTAGCAGCCGATCCCTCCGCCGCAGTGACCGGCGCCCGGAACCAGGTAAAGCTTATAAAAACTCTTCGTTCGTTCGGCGCCCATTATTTTCATGACTTCCTCGTAGAACTGAGAAGATCCGCCAAGGGCGGACACCAGTGCATCACTCCAGCCGTGATGCTGGATTATCTTGCCTCCCTGTTCATACAACGGTTCGAGGCCGCCCATATTCGGAGCAGGTTTGGGACTGAGGGTAATCGCGTCCAGCACATCGTGAACGTTGAAAGTCTCGCACGTGTCGTCGTTGTAGCACTGTTCACATGTAGTTTTCATAACCGCCTTGGGATCTTCGTCCCAGTCGAAGGTTGTTATGTCAAAGTACGGTCCGTCAGGAGGATCCAGGGCTATGTTAGCGAACATGCCCGGAGCAAAGCCATCGTTAAGGGCAGCCCCGAAACCGCTTCCTCGTGCGGTCACATACTCCGCACCGAGTGGTGTTCCCACATACCATGCTTTGCCTTTGCTGTTGTACGGGCCATCGTAAATGTCTTTGAGGGCCTGCCGCTGGGCGAGGGTGAAGCACTCTGTTGAGGTTCTACCTGAATCGTCCGCCTCTTCCTCAGGGCTACATGCAGGAAGATCGGTAAGGGCGTCGAAGTTGCACTTGCGGGGATCATCAATCAGGCCGTCCAAAAGACCGTCCACACCATCACATTTGTCGTACACCGCTTGGTAATGCAGTTCTGCCTTGTACTCGCTGTACACCGTGGGGCAGCCGCCGAACGGTGGTGTCGGAGTACAAGAAGGATCGGCCTGCTCGGATAGGCCCGCTCCCTTGAGGGTGTCCCACGTGCCCCGGAAGGTCACCGCTACGTGACCGCCGAGGGGGCAACCAATGTAGAAGCCGTCATAGATGTCATAGAGCTTCTGAGAACTGATCATACCCTCTTTGCCCCCGTTTGATCCGCCGCTAAAATACGAAAACTCTGGGTAGCTGCCGTAATAATGATTGATGATCTCTTTTGCGATAAGCGGGGTTTCCCGGAGATGCCTGATGCCGAAATCGTAAACCTTTTGGCAGGCATAAGGGTTACCCTCACCTATCGGATCAACAGCACCGTAATAACCACCGGCACCTGTCGGATACAACGTATGATCGTAATATTGGCTAAAGTAGGGTTCTTTCAGACCGAATGTGCCAGGACCGCTGGGCCAATTATTGGACATGTACCCTCCGTTGGCCGAGGATGTCGCATATCCCTCTGCGTTGGGCCTAGGAAGTCTGAGGCTCCCGTCCCAGCCACCGCCTCATTGAGATGTTATAGCTTAACTGCATCCAATTACCACACCGATTCGAATCACTTAACTATATCGCAATACCTCCTTTCACACGTATTTCCTTCGCCGTAGCTTGGCTCTCTTATCAGCCATCAATGTCTTTTGGCGATAGGCGGTCTCCATTTCAAGCAGGTTTTCACAAAATTTTTCCATATGTATCTGCATTGCTGCCTGGGCCGCCTTGGCATTGGCACTGATTACGGCGTCAATGATGTGCTTATGTTCGCCGGGCATGTGCAACGCTTCATGATCGGGGTCCACTGCTTCAACAACTTCAAAGGTCAGCCGCAGCATTGAATTAGAAATCGCTTCGTAGAAATGATTTTGGCACGCTTCAGCGATGACATGATGAACCCTTTGAAACTGGGTAATACGGGCCGCTGTTGTTGTGACGGAAAGAAATTCTGCCTTTTGAGCTTCTATCAGGCGGTTTTTATCTTCTATGGTGGCATTGAGTGCTGCCAGGCGTGCAACTTCGGGCTCAATATAATAGCGCACATTGGCCAATTCGGGTATCGAAACCTTGTTAGCCATAAATAGATCAAGAAAGGCATTGCCGACATGGTCGAAAGATAAATCCGTAACAAAAGCGCCACCGGTGGGACCCTGACGTAACCTGACAAAGCCGGTAATTTCCAATGCACGGATAGCCTCCCGGATAACGCCGCGACTGACCTGAAATTCTTCGGTTAGCTCCCTTTCAGACGGCAGCTTTTCGCCGGACTTGAATTTTCCAAGTAATATGGAGTCCTTAAGCTGACTCAAAACCGCTTCCGATACGCGGAACTGTCTAATCGGTTTAAATCGACCCATTTTAAAGCCTCATCAGAAAAGAACTAAAAACCAGGGATTCAGATAAATCTAAATTTAAGCTTGACAAGTAAAGTGATTAACATTTAATGTAAGACCAATCAAGCAATTTTTAAAATATTTCAACCTCGCCTTTATTTTCATGCAAGCATTGGTACCCGAATGTTGCCCGGATTCTAACCAAGCATGAATAAGCGTTTAGATCCGTAATGTATCCGAAAGGAAACGCCTTGAATCTTTCCAGGATTATCGATCGGGGAGCCTTAAATTTTGCGCAAAAGATCGCTCTGATCCAGGACAAGAACCGTTACACTTACGACCGTCTGAAGTCTGCGATGGATCGGGTCGCTTTTTATCTCAGCGAGCGGGGTATCGGCCGGGGAGATCGAGTTGCCCTTTATATGCCCAACCGTCCGGAATGGGTGGCGGCATATTACGCGATCATCCGCTTGGGCGCTGTGGCAGTATGTATTAGTTCAGCTTACAAACAAAAAGAGCTGGAACATCTGCTAAATGAGTCCCTGGTCTCGCTGCTGATAACCTGTGATGAACTCTCGTCCCGGGTGCCCGTGCGGGACGCCGATCCGAGCGTTAAAGATGTGGTTATCTGGGAAAATGACCGCGTTCTCGAATCCACTTTTGATATCCGGTCAGCTAAACGAAAGCCCTTTTTGCCGGTGGATTGCGGTTTAAGTGATGAATGTGCCATCCTTTTTACCGGCGGCACGACCGGCACGCCCAAAGGGGCCATGCTGACCCACCGCAACATTTTATACAGCGCCCAAAACGTATGTTACCATGAGCGGGCGGTTCCTGCTGATGTGGCCCTTTGCTTTTTGCCCTTAAACCATGTTTTTGGCGGCGTTCACATCATGAATTCCACTTTTTACGGCTGCGGAACCCTGGTGCTTCATAAAAGCTTCGATATGGACCGGCTGCTTGCTTCCGTTCAGACCGAAAAGATTACGCGCTTTTATTCGGTTCCCACCGTGTTTATCCGTTTATTGAACAGCGCCGGCAGCCGCAAATATCTGACGTCGGTCAATTACTGCTTTTCCGCGGCCACGAGCATGGCCTCTGAAATCGTGCGCCAATGGCAGGACAAATTCAACTTGACCATTCACGAAGCCTATGGAATGACCGAGACGTCGTCTTTGGCTACATTTAACCACCTGTATCACCATAAAATCGGATCGGTGGGCACCCCGGCGGGCATCGTCGAAGTAAAAATCGTCGACGACAAAGATAACGAAGTCCCTCGCGTCGAATCCGGTGAAATCGTCATTCGCGGCCCCAACATCATGAAAGGGTATTTCAACAGGGCTGAAGAGACCGCTGCGGTTTTGCGCAATGGGTGGCTGCATTCCGGAGATATCGGCCGCCTGGACGAGGATGGCTACCTGTTTATCGTCGACCGGATCAAAGATCTGATCATCAGCGGCGGGTTGAACGTCTATCCGACCGAAGTAGAGGAAACCCTTTACACCCACGCGGCGGTTGAAGAATGCGCCGTGGTCGGCATGCCTCACACCGAATACGGCGAGACGGTTTCAGCGTTCGTCAAGAAAAAAAAAGGTCTCGAGTGTTCTGAAGTTGATTTGATCGAATACTGCAAAAAACGCATTGCCGCTTACAAGGCGCCCAAGAAAATCATGTTTGTAGCGGAACTGCCCAAATCCCCGGCCGGAAAAATTTTAAAACGCGAAATTCGCACCTCGTTTTCAGGAAAATGATTGGCAGGAAATAATAAAAGATGGAAGCGGATAAAAACGTTAAACTTCAGGTTGAACAACTGTTGCTCAGTTTTGGCGGAGTTTATGCCCTGAAGGAAGTCAGCCTGGACGTCAGGGACAATGAGATCCTGGCCATCATTGGACCGAACGGGGCCGGCAAGACCGCCCTGCTCAACTGCATCAATGGTTTTTACAAACCCCAGGCGGGCGAGATCTACTTTGATGGGCGAAAAATCACCCGCATGCGCCCCGATAAGCTGACCAAACTCGGCATTGCCAGAACTTTTCAGAACATCGAGCTTTACACGGGGCTCAGCACCCAGGATAACATCATGTCTGCCCGGCACGTACTGATGAAGCAGAATTTCGTTGCCGGCGCGTTCTACTTTGGCCGGGCACTTCAGGAAGAAATCAGGCACCGCCAGGCGGTGGAGGAAATTATCGATTTTCTGGAAATGGCGCCGATGAGAAAGAGAGTGGTCGGCGTATTGCCCTACGGCATGCAGAAAAGAGTCGAGTTGGGAAGAGCACTGGCCCTGGAGCCGAAAGTGCTGCTGCTGGACGAACCCATGGCCGGGATGAATCTGGAGGAAAAGGAGGACATCGCCCGCTTCATTCTTGACATCTTTGAAGGACAGGGCGCCACCTATCCCGATACACCCGTTCTACGGGATGGGATTCGCAGCATCATCCTGGTCGAACATGATATGGGTGTGGTGATGGACATTGCCGACCGGATTGTTGTCCTTGATTTCGGGCGCAAGATTGCCGAGGGCACCCCGGCTGAAATCAAAACCAACCCCGAGGTTATCAGCGCTTACCTGGGGAAGGAAAAATAAACAGTTAAAAGCGAATGTCGAAGTAAGGTATTCTATCTATTTTATTAAAAGGCCTGAGCGAAGCGATTCCATCCTTCGACATTCGATATTCGATATCCTGCGGTTCTGCGGTTCGCTTCTAGCTTCGTGAAGTTTCATACAAGGTTTCAGGGTGAGCTAGCTTAGGAGCCTGACACCTGAAACCTTTAATATATCAAAACATCCGTAACCATCGACAACAATTGTCGATAAAAACCATTAAAAGTCTTAAGCAGAGCAGGCCAAATGCTGCAAGTCAACAATATTGAAGTCGTCTACATGAATGTTATCCGGGTGCTGCGAGGCGTATCGCTGACGGTAGCCGACGGTCAGATCGTGGCACTGCTCGGCGCCAACGGCGGCGGCAAGACGACGACGCTCAAGGCCATCTCGGGCATGCTTAAAACCGAAGAGGGCCAAGTCACCGACGGCAGCATCGAGTTTGACGGCAAGCGCATAGAGCGATTCGGTCCCGAACATATTGCGGTTCTGGGCATCAGCCAAGCCATGGAAGGACGCAGGGTCCTCGAGCACCTCAGTGTCGAGGAAAATTTGCTCATAGGGGCTTACTGCCGCAGAGACCGTCAGGGCGTCAAGCGGGACCTTGAAATCGTCTTTGACTATTTTCCGCCCATCAAACGCTTGCGCCGCCGGATGAGCGGTTATCTGTCCGGCGGTGAACAGCAGATGCTGGTGATCGGGCGGGCACTGATGGCGCGTCCTAGATTGATGCTGCTGGATGAACCATCGCTCGGCCTGGCACCGCTCATGGTCCAGGAAATATTTGAAATCATCCGGAAAATCAATGCCGATCAAAAGATGGCCATACTGCTGGTGGAGCAAAATGTCAGAGCCGCTCTGGGTATCGCCGATTACGGTCATGTTTTGGAGAATGGCCGGGTCGTGCTGAGTGGCCCGGCCGAGAATTTAAGAGAGAATGAGGACGTGCGCGAGTTCTATATGGGGCTGTCGGCAGTCGGCTCCCAGAAGAGTTATCGTGAAGTCAAGCATTACCGGCGCAGAAAGCGGTGGTTGGGTTAACGCAAGAGCAGGGGGAGATGACGATCGGGATGGAACTAATCTACCGGGAAAAGGGTGATACCTGGCCCAAGGTACTCAAATACAATTACGAAAAATATGGCGCCCGGCGCCGGGCCATGCGTCACAAGCACTATGGTGTCTGGCAGCCTCATACCTGGCAGGACTATTATCTGAATGTCAAACATCTGGCGCTGGGTTTACTGGCTTTCGGCTTTCAGCCCCAAGACAAGCTGCTGATTATCGGCGACAATACCCCCCAGTGGTACTACGCCGAGCTGGCCGCCCAGGCCAACCACGGCCTGTCTGTGGGGTTGTTTGCGGAGCTGCTGCCATCTGAGATAAAATACATGGCCGAAAATTGTGAGGCCCGCTTTGCCGTCGTTGAAGGCCAGGAGCAGATTGATAAGCTTCTCGAAATCAAAGCGGCGCTTCCGCTTCTCAAAAAAGTCATTTACTGGAACTACAAGGGACTTGCCCACTATGATGATGAGATTCTGATAGGATACAGGGAGGCTCTAATACAGGGGAAAACTTATGAAGCAGAACACTCCGGGCGCTTTGAGCAGAATGTGGCAACCGGCAAAGCGGATGACGAATGCGCCGTCATTTACACCGCGGGAACCACGGGGGATGCCCCCAAAGGAGCCGTCCACACTTACCGAACTTTAAGAGCCGGTGCCGACTTTCTGCTGCAGCTCGACCCGTGGTCTGAGGATGATAACGTGGTCCCCTATCTGCCGCCCGTCTGGATCAGTGAGCAATGGATCGGGATCGGTTGCCATCTGTTATCGGCCGGCATCCTGAACTTTGCCGAAGCATCGGAAACCCAGCAGCGGGATAGTCGGGAAACCGGACCCAGCATTGTATTCTGCGGGGCACGGCTGTGGGAAAGTCAGGCCTCTATCGTGCAGGCCCGGATTCTCGGGGCGGATGCCATAAAGCGGTTTGCCTTCCGACTGTTGATGCCGATCGGCTATCAGACGGCCGAATTAAAGTATCGCAGGCAAAAACCGGGCTTGTTCTTGAAAATGCTTTATTATTTGGCGGATATCATCCTGTTCAGGTCCATCAAACGCAGCCTGGGTTTGTCGAATGCCCGAATCTGCTATACGACCGGCGCGATACTGAGCCCGGATGCCTTCCGGCTCTACCATGCGTTAAATGTTCCGCTTAAAAGCCTGTATGGAACAACCGAGGGAGGGGCTCTTACCGGCGCCAGCAATGACGAGATTCATTTCGAGACGGTCGGACCTGCCCACAGGGGGACAGAGGTAAGAATCAGCGAAACCGGTGAAATCAATTATCGGCAGCCGGGTATGTTTGTCGGATACTATAAGGACCCGGCACGGACGGCCGCGGTGCTCAAAGACAGGTGGTTTCACAGCGGTGACAGCGGTTTTTTTCGGGAGGACGGGCACCTTGTTTTTGTGGATCGGCTCAAAAACCTTGAACAGCTTTCCGCTGACGATAAAGGGACACCCCAGTTTATTGAGAGCCGGCTGAGGTTCAGCCCCTATATAAAGGACGCCTGGATACTGGTCGGCCCGGAAAGTGCCGGCGCTTCGGCGATTATCGTCATTAACTATGATAACGTCAGCAGGTGGGCGGGACAAAACAGAGTGGCTTTTACTTCCTTTGCTGAACTCTCCCAGGCACCGGAGGTTTATGAACTGGTGAGGCAGGATATCGACAGGGTCAACCGCACGCTGCCGACCGGTTCCAGGGTGAGGAAATACATCAACCTCCACAAGGAATTCGATCCTGACCAAAGGGAGCTGACCAGAACCAGGAACTTGCGAAGAGCTTTCCTGGCAGAACGCTACCGCAAGCTGATAGATGCTATTTACAGTGACAATGACGCGGTGCCGATAGAAACCCGGGACGGATACCGTGAGGGGCGGACGGGAACCAGCGAAACGATGCTTCGAATCCAGTCTGCCGAAGGAGCTGGCTGATGACCTTTTTTCTGCAATTAATCGTAACCGGCATTGCCCAGGGCATGGTCTATGCCCTGATTGCCATCGGCTTTGTGATCATCCTGAAATGCTCGGATGTGTTTAACATTGCCCAGGGACACTTTGTTTTGATCGGCGGCTATCTCGGCTGGACTTTTCTGGTGCCGTTCGATCTGCCGATATGGGCTGCTTTGCTGGCGGCCATCGCGGTGGCGATTGTCATGGGTCTGTTGATCGAGCGGCTGATGCTGCGCCCGCTGATTGGTCAACCCGTGCTGGCCGTCGTCATGATGACCATCGCGCTTTCCACGGTATTGGGAGGTCTGGCAACCCTACTCTGGGGTGCCGAATACAAGGCTTACCATGGGTTACTGCCGACGATAACCATGAAAGTCGGCACGATATCCATACCTTCGGAGTCTCTGATCGGACTCATCGTCTCGGTTATCTGTGTGGCGATGCTCATGTTCCTTTTCCGCTATACCAAAATCGGACTGGCCATGCGGGCCACGGCCGAGGATCTGCAGGTGGTGCAGAGTGTCGGTATCAAGGCCACAACCGTCTATGCCGTCTCTTGGGTTATTGCCAGTGTCGTCGGCGTTATCGGCGGCATCCTGCTGGGGGGCGTATCCGGCGCGAATATGGATCTGGCACATATCGGCCTCAAGGCATTCGCGGTTGTGCTGCTGGGCGGGGTCAACTCCATCGGCGGGGCCATTGTGGCTGGAATCATACTGGGCATGCTGGAAAACGTCGCGGCCGGGTACCTGGACCCGTTACTGCCCGGCGGCGGACTGGCCCAGGTTTTCCCGTTTTTTGTGATGATCATCGTCCTGGTCTTCAGGCCGCACGGGCTCTTTGGCCTTGCACATATAGAAAGGGTTTAATCAATGGGTTTGCGCACCGGAACCTTCAACGAAAATTATGCCCAGGAAATGGCGATCTTGAGCTCCAGGCGGCAGTGGGGGATGGTTGTTGTTTTTATCGTCTTGCTTTGCGCCTGTCCCCTCTTTCTCAGCGACAGAATGCTGACGATCCTGACGACCATGGGGATTGCCGTTGTCAGTGTCCACGGACTCAACATTCTCACCGGTTACTGCGGCCAGATTTCCATCGGCCACTCGGGGTTTATGGCGGTCGGCGGTTATACTTCGGCTATTTTGTGCGCCAAACTCGGCTGGCCATTCCTGGCGGCCCTTCCCTGTGCCGCCCTGGCGGCGGGCATAGCCGGCCTGCTCTTCGGCCTGCCATCTCTGAAAATCAAGGGCTTCTACCTGATTATGGCGACCATCGCGGCCCAATTCATTATTATCTGGATCATCATCCAGCTGCGCAGCATTACGGGTGGGACGGATGGATTGCTTGTGCCCAAAGCGGCAATCGGCGGTATCGTGCTGAGTTCCAAAACCAACTATTACTACCTGGTGATGGTTTTTGTCGTCCTGGCGACGATCACGGCCCACAACATTGTCAGGACCAGGGCCGGCAGGGCCTTTATCGCCATCCGGGACAACGAGCTGGCGGCTGAGGTCATGGGCGTCAGTCTGTGGAGCTACAAGCTGCAGGCATTCTTTATCGGTTGTATCTATGCCGGAGTGGCCGGATCGCTGCTCGTGCACTACGTTAGATTCGCCAGCATCGAACAGTTTCCGTTTATGGATTCTGTCTGGTTTCTGGGCATGTTGATCGTGGGGGGCATGGGCAGTACGGCCGGGGCGATCTTTGGTGTGATTGCGCTCAAGGTGCTGGATGAGCTCGTCACCGTCGCCGGACCGATCCTGGCCGCCGCCGTCGCGCCTCAGGCAGCCGCCTCGCTGGCACTTATTTCCCACGGCTTGATCATCATCATCTTTCTCATATTTGAGCCGCGGGGGCTTCATCACCGCTGGGAAATGGTCAAGGCCTATTTCAGGCTCTGGCCCTTCTCCCATGAAGTGTCGGAGTAAAAGGAGGATATATGTCGTTTGGTATAAACCCAATCAACATTGGATCAAAAAGGAGGTAAACCATGGCTAAAAACAGATGCATGTCAGCAGTTATCACGATTATTTTAATGGTGGCAACCACGTTATTGCCCGTCGGCGCTCAAGCTGAGAAAGTACTGTATGTCGGCGGCACCCAGTCGCTGACCGGGCCCTTTGCCGAAGATTCAGCAGCCGTGCTGGGCGCCATTGAGGACTATGTCAAATATGTCAATGAGACCAAAAACATGGCTCCGTGGCGCAGCGAGAAATTTCCCGCCGATATAAAACTGGAGGTAATGTGGCGCGATGATGAGCTCAAACCTCCCAAGGCGTTGTCGATCTATGAAGAGCTCAAAGCCAAAGGCATGCTGGTCGGCAGGATATCGGGTTCACCCATAGCGCTGGCACTCAAAGACCGGTTATGGGAGGATCAAATGGGCGCCACGAGTATGGCCACCGGACCCTACTACCTGTCGCCGCCCCAAAGCTGCTTCACCTATTACCCCATTTATACCGATTCTATTGCGGCCATCGCCGACTGGTTTAAATCCAACTGGAAGGAAGCAAGAAAGCCGAGGGTCGCCTACCTGACTGCCTCTAACGCCATGGGCCGCTCGATTGAAATACCTGAGATGAAGGCCTATCTCGAGAAGACCGGCTATGAGTTTGTGGGCACCCAGTATGTGCCGCTGGTGCCGACCTCGCCGCCAACCACCCAGCTGACCTGGCTCAAGCAAAAAGGAGTTGATCTTGCCCTGGGGGTCATGATCAACCCGGGGGCGCAGCCGACGGTCAAGGAGATGGTCCGGCTGGGCATGGGACCCAATCAGCCCTACAAGATGACCTTTGGCGTACCGGCACCCGGTCATGCAGCCGTGTTTGCTGCGGCCATGGGTGAGTTGGGTGACGGCTATGTCTGCGCCGGCAGCTTCCGCCCCATGGATGACCTCGCCACCCCCGGGATAAAGTTCTGCAGTGACCTGCAGGATAAGTATCGCTCCGGCAAACGGATTACTCACATCATGTATGAAGCAGGCGTCCTTGAAGCGATGGTTCAGGTTGAGGCCCTACGACTGGCCATGCTAAAGGTGCCTTTTGAAAAGCTCACGCCGCGAGTCGTGCTGGAGGAAGGATTCTATAAGATTAAAAACCTTCCGACCGGCGACATCAGCAGTACGCCGCTGACCTATGGTAAAGGTGATATCGAGGGGGTTGATCAGGTGCGTATTGACCAGGTGCAGAAGGGCAAGTCGGTAAAAGTGGGCATCTACCCGCTGCGCCACATTTTTACCAAAAAATAGGCAAAGCTCCTTATTACCTGAATTTTGCACGCCGAAACCATTGGTGAAGTTTGGGATCCAGTGGTCGCAATTGATTGGGAGCGGTAATCGGTACGCTAAAATTCAGGTACGCTCCATATCGTTCAATATGACCTACAAAACGATCCAACAGTAAGGGATGAGAGGAAAAGGGACCGTTTCACATGATTATGAATAAAGAAAATCAGGCTATTTTGCAAAAGTTTGACTTCGAGGTACCGCCGGTTGGCGTTAAATTCCTGACGAAACCGCCGAACATGGTTGAGAGGCTGGACGAGAACATGGCCTTCTGCGAAATGCTCAAAAGGGCACAGGGCGGGAAGGCCTTTTTTGCCGACATAAAAAACCATACCTGTGAAGCAGGCCTGTATGTGTTGGGACAGGCGGATGCCCCGGAGCCATTTATCAGCGGAGAATTCGGAGCCGGCTTGCAAATCTATCAAGAACCGCGATCCGCAAGCCGGCTTTACCTGCATCTTCCCAAGATAGGCAGAGGTGTCGTTCACCATGTGGCCTTTTCCCCGCTGGATAAGCTCCCTTTTGAACCGGATCTATTGATTCTGCTCGCCGAAACCAGTCAGACGGAAATCCTGCTGCGGGCAATGAGCTACCGAACCGGGCAAATTTGGGTCAGCAAGTACACACCTGCCATTGGATGCGCCTGGATTTACATATATCCCTATCTCAGCGGGGAACTGAATTACACCATCACCGGTCTCGGTCATGGAATGAAGCGCAGAGAGCTTTTTCCGGAAGGGCGACAAATTATATCGATCCCTTTTGATTTGCTGCCCTCCATACTGCAAACCCTGCAGGAGATGCCGTGGGTCCTGCCGGCGTATAAACCGGACGGAATGGAATTTGTCGGGCGACTGCTTGATAAATTGGGTACAAGTTAGGAGCCTGGCCCAACCGGCCTCCGGTCCGTAAGGCCTAGCCCCGAGGGAATGTCGGAATTCTGGAATATTGGAATCATGGGTTATGGAATAGATTGTAGAAATTCCGATATTTTTAAGTATCTCCCCAAACTTCACGGGCGGTATTGACTACCAGCTCCAGCTTGGACCACTGGTCATTCTCGCTGATTTCGTTGCCGTGCAGGGTGCTGGAAAAGCCACATTGGGGGCTCAGGCACATGTTTTCCAGGGGCAGGTACTGTGCGGCTTCCTTTATACGTTGGATTAAATCCCGGCTCGACTCCAAATCCGGCAACTTTGAGGTGACCAGCCCCAGGACCACGGTTTTATCATCCGGAACAAAGCGCAGGGGCGCAAAGTCTCCCGAGCGCTCGTCGTCGTATTCCAGAAAATATGCATCGACATTCAATTCATTAAACAAAACTTCGGCAATCGGCTCGTATCCGCCTTCGGCAAACCACGTACTGCGGAAATTTCCGCGGCACAGATGAATGCCAACCGTAAGGTCTTTCGGACGATCATCAATCACAGAATTGATCAATGCCGCATAGGCGTGGGGCAATTCACTGGGGTCGTCGCCGCGCTCTAAAGCTCCGGCTCTCATTTTGGGGTCGCACAGATAAGCCAGATTGGTATCATCCATTTGAATGTAGCGACAACCGGCCTGGTAAAGGGCATCTATCTCATCCCGGTAGCATTGGGCCAGGTCTTTAAAAAATTTATCCATGTCGGGGTAGGCTTCGATATCGATCGCTTTGCGGCCACCGCGAAAGTGGACCATTGTCGGCGAGGGAATGGATACTTTGGGTGTTTGGGCGACCTGAGAATCGAGGTAGTTAAAATCATCGACCTGAATGGTTCTGACGTGACGCAGTTTGCCGGTTACGCTGAGTTTGGGGGGAGTGAATCCCACCGTTGCCTGAGCGTCGGAGCTGGCTGCGATGCTGCCCCTGACGGTCACCCCATCCAGCTGTTCTAAAAAATCAAGGTGAAAATAGGCTCTTCGAAATTCACCATCAGTAACACTTTGCAGCCCGACCGCTTCCTGTTTTTTAATCACTTTGCCGATGTGCAGGTCTTCGACCTCACGCAGCTTTTGTCTGGAAATTTCTTTGTTTTGGTAACGTTGGCGGGCCTTGAGTAATGCTTTTGGTCTGAGCAGACTGCCGACGTGGTCAGCACGAAATGGTGGATTAATTTTTGACATTGGAATAATCTCCTTTGCAGTTATTATCAGATTAACAACCCATCAAGCGTTCGGTTTAAACGCCGCAGATCATGCAGGGCGCCCATGGGTAAAAAATAATCCACATAGGGCAGGGCCGTGCGCATGCCCTGGCAGATCGGCTGGTAGTCGCTGGTTGCCAGAAGCGGATTTAACCAGATTATCTTATGGGCCTTGCGTTTAAGTGCCGCCATCTGCGAGTCGAGTTCCTCGATCTCGCCTCGATCCCAGCCGTCGCTGAAAATAATAGCAATATCTTTGCTGGAAAGCGTCCGTTGACCGTAGCTTTTGTTGAAGATACGCAGGCAATGGCCGATGCGGGTGCCGCCGCCCCAGTCCGGGGTCAACTCGGATATGCGGGACAGGGCTGAATTGATGTCGCTTAACTCGAATTGAGATGTCCCCCGGGAAAGATCAGTCGCGAAGAAGAAGATTTCGGTCCGGCGGTCTATTCGCTTCAAGGCATGAATGAACTGAAGAATCATCAAGGTATAAAGGTCCATGGATCCGCTGACATCACAAAAAAAGACGACGCGTCGTTTTTTCAACTTTTTCTTCTTAAAGTCGAGGAATATGAGTTCTCCGCCGAACTGCATGTTTTTGCGCAGTATTCTTCTTAAGGAGATCTGCTTGCCGCGGTTTGTATATTGAAGTCGACGAGACAGCCGATTATTCAACGGCTGCAGCAATTTGCAGATCGACTCATACAATTCCCTGGATTCCACGTCTCCAGGTTCTTTGGTTTTTCCCATTTTATTTTGCGGATCCGGGCTATACCGAATCGACCTTTGCTCTGCGGCTGCCTGCTCTTCCGTCTCCGGCGATCGAAGATTACTGCCGGCATTAGCTTTCTCAGATTGTGGGCGGTCGTCATCTTGCGGTTTTTCGCTTTTTTCAGCGGGAAGCATCCGTCGCGGAATATTTGCGCCCATCCAGAACGAGTTGACAAACTTTTCGAATACGGCCAGATCTTCCTTCCGACTGATTAGATTCGCTCGCAGCAGGTCCTTAAATTCGGTAAAATTGCAAATATCAATCAAGGTCAGTCCCTGGAGAGTATCCACAACGGCCGGCAAAGAGACAGCGACGCCATTGTCTTTTAACAGATTGGAAAAGCGGGTTATGTTTTCGATTAACCCCCTGTCGGCAAGGCTGGAAGTTTTTGTTTTTTTAACTGGCATTTTGAGCTGAATAAGAAGATAACAGCTGAGCTCTCTTGTCCGGGGTGGACCAGATGCTGGATTTAAACTTTTGAATGTCTTCGCGGTATTTTAAGATGCAGCCAAGTGTTTGTTCAACAGTGTCCTGATCCAGCAAATTGCGCTGGAGTTTGATCAGGGCTTCGGCCCAATCCAGGGTTTCGGATATGCCGGGCTTTTTCATGAGATCCTGCTGGCGGATATTTTGCATGAAAATCGCCACCTGATGGGCCAGAGAATTTTCCAGGTTGGGCACCCGGGCCTGGATTATGTTCAGCTCTTTTTCCAGATCGGGATAATCGATCCAATGATACAGGCATCGCCTTTTTAGTGCATCGTGGATGTCCCGGGTCCGGTTGGAGGTGATCACCACGAGCGGCTTATGGGAAGCCTTCAGGGTGCCGATTTCAGGGATCGATACCTGAAAATCCGATAGTATTTCCAGTAAAAACGCCTCGAACTCTTCATCAGCCCTATCCAGCTCATCGATTAAAAGAACCGGTTTGTTGCCCTGGGAGCTTAAGATGGCTTCCAACAACGGGCGTTTAATCAGGTAAGGTTCGCTGTATATGACATGCCCCATTTCTTCCGGGGATTGGCTGCACTGTTCATCCATTTTGATGCGCAGCAGTTGTTTGGGATAATTCCATTCATACAGGGCCGAATTTGCATCCAGGCCTTCATAGCATTGGAGTCTGATAAGTTTGGTGGCGAGAATGTCCGCCAGGACGAGGGCAATTTCAGTTTTGCCAACCCCTGGTTCTCCTTCCAAAAAGATAGGCTTCGCAAGATGGTAGGATAGATAAATTACCGTTGCCAGTGACTGATCCGCTATGTACCGTTGATTAATCAGTTGCTCGCGGATCATATCGATGGAGGCAAAGTTTGCCTGGTTAGCCATTGTGGGCCCTCCGGCAGCAACCTTCAATTAACTTCAGGAAATATTTTATTCTTATGGGTATCATAATCTTACAATAATTGAATATTCATTTTTCAGTATTCAATCTTCAATTCCGGCTTGGCCGGGTTGGGTTTTGCTTAGCAAACCATCATCGAGTATCTGTTGGAAATGCTCTTGGATCGTCTGTTCTATTGGTATATACGACATGTTCAGGTCTTTCTTGCTGTAGGAGTTGTCGAACTTGATACGAATGCCTACATTTTTGCTTACGAACTTGCGGGTGCGGTCAAACATCGGAGCGATGAGCCAGAACAAAATTTTTGGGGCCTGTCTCCGAGGAAACGGATAATCATCGCCAAAATTTTTCCGAAGAATATTTGCAATGTCAAGCAACGTTGCTTCTTTACTCACGATGATGTGCCTTCCACTTGCCCCTGATGTGAATCCCGCTTTTATATGGGCCGTAGCCACATCACGTACATCAACAATGCAAGTCCACAGTTCAGGAACACCGCTCTTATAAGTACCATCACCAAATTCGATCATAGTGCTGATACTCATTGAGTCTGTCCTCTTTGACAGTGACGGGCCGAGAATCCAGGCAGGATTTATAGTCAGCAAGTCCCATTGATCCTGTTCCTCAGCAATAGCCCAAGCTTCCTTTTCCGCGATTGTCTTTGAATATGCATATGGTTGGTGTTCAGCGCTGCTCGTTACATTCCATTCTTTCTCAGTAAACATTCCCCCTTTAACCAACTCCATGTCCACATTATCACCATAGATGGCTACCACACTGCTGGTGAGAACGATACGTTTTACGGTCGAATTCCTTTTCGCCGATTCAAAAACATTCCTTGTTCCTTCCTTGGCTGGTCTGATCAATTCGTCTTGCGGATTCTTGATTCCGGTTACGAAGAAGGGCGAGGCTGTGTGAATCACTAATTCGCAATCTTGCATCGGTTCATTGAAACTGCCATAATCCATAAGATCCGATTTAAACAGTTTCAATTGTCCGGTAGAGGCTTTTGCCAAGACCTTAAGATGTTCAACTTTTTGAGCACTTGAGAGGTCACGCACAGTTGCATTAACATTAACTCCATCTTCCAGCAGCATTTTAATTATCCAGGAAGCCAGATAGCCTGAACCTCCTGTAACCAATACCGGTTTGGTTTTATCGATTTCCCGCATAACATCCTCCATATATATTGGTTCAACCCAAAGCCGGCACCAACTCTCATCAGGGACTCTGAACGCATCGATCGAATCAAATACCTGGCCACATCACGCGGCGCGTTTTCGCTGCCGCGGCGAACCGCTTTTCCGGACAAGATCTTCATCCTGCTGGTGAGCCATAAACTGCTTATAGATAGCGAGACAAATTCGCATCCGGGGTTTGGGCCATCAGATGGCAATGGGTTGGCATCAGGCAAAAGGCGGCCATGTCGACATTGAACAGATCAGCTGTCTCTTGAAGCAAATCAATAAATTGTTGATAATCCGCTTTGTCTCTAAACAGGTTTGCTCCCCTGCGGGCACGGTTCATCACATGGTGCCAGGCATTCGGATAGTCTATTCTCAACGAGCGCGTCATGGCTCATGACATACCAAAGCTATTTAGAAAGGTCAATCGTAGACTTGACCCCCGAACTTAAACTTAAGCGGACTATATAATGAGGGGTTTTCCACCAAGAAATCGATTCGCTTCCCGAAACGAATCGATACTGCCGATATCCAGGCGGGAAGCATTCAGCTTGAACGCTGCTACGTTTTCTGTACGGCAGAGATAATCGAGAAAGTGTCCGGGCGCATCGAGATTGTCGGCGTTCTCAACAAATTTTTGCAGTATCGGCCAGGCGGAGGGTTGTAGGAAATAGAGCGGCGGGCAACTCCAGGTGGACGGTGGATTTTGCGACTTTTCGTGCAGCCGCAGCACCCGGTCGTTTTGCGTCAGTTCGAGTACGCCGGTTTTTTTCAGTTTCGCCGGATCGGTTTCGGGAAGTGCGACAACGTAATGGTGTTCACTCTCGACAAACACCTCCCAGAGCAGTTTGAAGGAAAAGCGGTATATATTATCCCCGGCTGAAACCAGCACGCGCGACGGTTCGGAGATCCGCTTGAAAACCAGCTGGAGATCAGCCGCAGCACCGAGGCGTTTTTCATTGGCCGTGACACCGTTGTCGTGGAGTTCGATGCGGACACCTTCAGGACCGTCGGAACTTTTACGAACCTCGCGCCAGGTCGCATAATGATCGATAAACTTTCTATTGCTGATAACGTGAACGGCCCGCAGGCCGGGCAGTTCAGCGATCTGATCCATGAGGTGATCGATGACCGGCCTGTCTGCCACCGGCAGCAGGGGTTTGGGAAAATCTCTGGTCAGCGGATACATGCGGGTAGCAAATCCGGCGCAAAGAATGACGGCATTCATATAAATCGCACCCCGTCGGCGGACCGCGCAAGGTATACGGCGGCCTGTTCGGCAACTTCCGGATGCAGCCGGCGGTAAGTCTCACGGATATCAGATGCGGCATCGGCCGCCACATCGGGTCGCACGAATCCGACGACGCATCCGCCGAATCCACCTCCCATAAACCGCGATCCGAAAACACCGTCAGCCGAACTGACAACCTGCTGCAAATCATATATGGCCTGAATGCCGCATTCGTATTGTTCAATTGAACTCTGACAGGATGCACTCATCAGATTCCCGAAATCTGAAATCGATCCTTTCTGCCAGGCGTCCAGTCCGCTGTGTACCCGCCGTACTTCACTGAAAAAATGACCGGCCCGCTTGCCGATATCCGGTGCCAGTTTGTCTCCGAACCGGGCAAACACCTCTTCCGGCACATCGGACAGTATCCCTGCAGGCTCACCGCCTGCCAGCATCGAAAGCCGGGCGGCCGCCTGACGGCATTCTTCGACGCGGGTGTTATAGCCGGAAGTCGTCAATTCCCGGGAATACCCGGAATAGGCCACCAGAATCCGATGGTGGGATTCCCCCAGTGAGTCGGGTATCTCGCTCACGGTTTCGGCCTTCGTGTCGATGTGCAGCAGAACGTCCTTTTTGCCGAAGACGATGCTGGTCTGATCCAGGATACCGTTGTTCAAACCAATGTATCGGTTTTCGGCGACACGGTTGAGTCGCACCAAATCCCAGGGTTGCAGCTCGATGCCATTTACAGCCGCAAAGGCGTGCAGATAGGCCAGCAGGACGGATGCGGAAGAGCTCAGGCCGCAGCCCGGGAGCATACCGTCCAATAGTCCGACAACGCCCCGCTTGACGGCGTACTCTGTTTTGAGGGCCAGTACCGCCGCGCGGGCATACACCCCCCAGAAGCTTCCGGTTGATTCCGGCACCCGGTTGACATCGAATATCACCTTGCCCGGATAGTTGTTGCTGCGAAGCTTTGTGGTGCCGTCGGCAGCCGCTGCAAATACCATCAGGGTGTAGGCATTGATGGTCATTCCCAGCACCGGCCCGCCCTGGTGATCGATGTGCGCCCCTATGGGGCAGATACGGTAGGGCGATGCAATGACCCGTATTTTATCCGCGCAAAGATCTTCCTGGCGGACAAGCGCGTCGACAAGTTTTGATTTTTCCCGGGTCGGATCCGGAAATTCCATAATTCAGTCCCGATTATTTTGATTTTGACGTACGTGCTTATTTTAAAAAATCTTCCCGCAGCGGATGGAACGTGTCCACAAGTCGGACATGTTCGGACAGCAATCGGACCGTGTGGGGAATGTCAGGCGGTACCGTGAATATGTCTCCCGGCACCAGGTGAAACTGTTCGTCGCCAAGGAAGAAAATAATTTCACCGGCAACAACATACGACACCTGTTCATGGGGATGGTAATGGGGTGGATCCGGTTCGTTTGTCGGGCCGTCGTTAAAATCGATGACCACCATCATAAGTTGATCCGTGTGGGTCAGATAACGGGTGCGGCCCGGACCGATGCTCTCAGGCGTGACTTCGGCTGATTTAAGGATTCCCATATATCCCTCCGTTTAAGATTTGACAATCGCTTCTTACTCTACTAAACGAAAAGGACCGAATGCAATCATTTATTAAGAAATTGGGGGTCAACTTGGGGGTCAAGTCTTCGTTTGACTTTTGAGGATGTTATTTCTAATACATTCAAGGCGGTTTTTAAATTTTCGATCCTCTTGCAACTTTATTTTTACGCGTACAACCGCACTGCTGACAGAACTATATTGGTTCAACCCAAAGTCGGCACCAACTCTCATCAGGGACTCTGAACGCATCGAACGAATCAAATACATGGCCACCTCACGCGGCTCGTTTTTTATGCCGCGGCGAACCGCTTTTAATGTGCTCGGCCTTATCTCATAATACCGGCTCACTTCCGATATGATTGTATCCAAATCCGGCGCAAGTTCCTTTGACGCGGAAACTTCTTTATGCATTTTCTTTTTGAAAAATCGATCTTTGATCCAGCAAATAAACTTTTCACTGCCAAGCACCGCCGGCTGGTTTTTGCCATCCAGGACCCGGACAAGATCTTCATCCTGCTGCTGAGCCATGAACTGCTTATAGATTTGGATTTGACTACTGATTTGCGCCGTTAGCATCTGTAGCACAAAATCCTTGTAAAGCCAGTTCCATTTCTTGGCTTTTGAAAGATAGCCTTTATGGCTTGACCAGACATACTGATCCAGGCGTTTCACCAGTCCGGCTTTTAATGGATTACGGTGGATGTAGCGAACCAACTGCAACACATAGCTGTCGGCTTCGACGAGTATCGATTTATATCGTCCACGAAACAGCGTTCCGTCGCTACCATGGCGAACATTAAATCTTTGGGTATAGACACCGTTGAGATCTCGCATGCAGCGAGATAAGTTCGCATCCGGGGTTTGGGCCATCAGATGGTAATGGGTTGGCATCAGGCAAAAGGCGGCCACGTTGACATTGAACAGATCAGCTGCCTCTTGAAGCAAATCAATAAATTGTTGATAATCCGCTTTGTCCCTAAACAGGCTTGCTCCCCTGCGGGCACGGTTCATCACATGGTGCCAGGCATTCGGATAGTCTATTCTCAACGGGCGCGTCATGGCGCATGACATACCAAAGCTATTTAGAAAGGTCAATCGTAGACTTGACCCCCGAATTTTGGCCAAAGCTGCCATAATCAGTATCATGCATATTATCCAGAAACGCGGAGGTAACCCTAACATTGCATAAATTCTTGTCATCTAGCCTGGCCGTTATGTCTGAGATCGTTGCTTTTTCCGGGCAGATGCTGGATGCTTGATACTTGATGC
>CACVKW010001571.1 GCA_902749685.1 Olavius sp. associated proteobacterium Delta 1
ATCGGTGAATTTCAACGACATCCAGTATCCAGAAACCAGAATCCAGGATCAGTCAATACTTTCAATGGTCTTCATTGCAGCAGCGAAGTTGGATTTCAATATTTTATGCAACTATAGGG
>CACVKW010001572.1 GCA_902749685.1 Olavius sp. associated proteobacterium Delta 1
AGGCACGATATGAGCCCAGTTTGGTTATGTCTCGGGAATTTAATTCCTTCATTTAATTTTTTTTTTCTAATTCTCAGAAAATAATAAAAACTCATTTTAATTCTTCTCATTCCTTTCTCCTTTTGATTCCAACCGATATTATTCTCTTCATTAAAGCTATCCGGTTCAACTTATTTATTCCTAAAATCGTTTTATCAAATTCCCTGATAGGAGAAAAACGATGAGCAGGAGCCCCACCCGCAAACGCCCTTGCCGGGTATGCAAACGGTGGTTCATACCCAACACACGCCTGAAGGATCGGCAGAAGACCTGTGGTGATGCGCAATGTCAGCGGGAATGGCACCGTAGAAAGTGTGAGCAGTGGAACCACAACAATGCCGATTACTTCAAGGACAATTATCTGGATAAAAAACTTGCGGTAACCGGTACGCCGCGTAGCCGGCTGAAGACGGGATTGCCCCTTTGTTATGTTCAGCAACTTATCGGCACACCGCAGCTGATCATCATCGAGTACCTGAGTCAGTTGCTCATCGGCCGCTGCCGCCATCTGATTCGTCCGCATCCCCTGGTCAATGAGCCCCCGAGTGGTCAACAACTCACATCGGAGTTTTTAAGAGGTGATACGCATTCAAGAAACTGTAATCACTAAGCATTTTGGCGGACTATGCCAAAAACGTTTTTAAGAGGTGATAAGCAGTTAAGTTTTTGTAAACACACATGATTTAAACCAACTATGGCATTGGTGTTTTTAAGAGACGATCGACTTTTGTCAATTAGCTGGTGTATAGCTGCTGACAATAGGAAAGGAGTCGATCATGATCACCAAAAAGGTTCTGGTTGCCGATCGCATCCGGCGCATCGATGGGGGCTTCAGCTTTATCCCGCATCGGTTTTTAACCGATGGATTTTTGCAGACCTTAAGCCAGCCGCAACTGCTCTTGTATATCTTTTTGGTTCTGGCTGCTGACCGATATGGACTCTCATTTTACAGCTGTGATCGCATCTGCTCATTTTTGCACATGGCCCTTGAGCAATATACCGCTGCCAGAGACGGGCTGATTGAAAAAGATCTGATCGCCTTTGACTCCAGCCTTTTCCAGGTGCTCTCTTTGCCCTGCCGACCCACTGAACTTTCAATGAATAAACCCAAACGGCAATTGACGCGCTGCCAGACACCGGCGGCCATCGGAGCCATTATTGATCAATTATTTAAGGCAACTTAACATGGCCGATCCTTATCCACAGCAATGCAGCCAGTGGCTGGATTGGTACAACCAACAATACGGGTCCCCACAAAAAGACCCGGCGGCTGTACCGCGACTGACCCGCGCGATCGCCGATTACCTTGGCTGGATGAAATCCGTCAACTATACAGCTGCCAGTCAACACCTGCACCGGACCCAGTTAGAACTGTTTTTGAATTTTGTCAAAAACCAACATCTTCACTGGCAGCAGATTTTTAGCGTCAACACTCGTGAGCATTTTAAAAATACCAGCGGACTTCGCACCACGGCGGCTGTCAATGCACTATCGCGGTATCTGGTTGAAAAGGGCCAAATAAAGATGCCACTGCCACAGCATCCATCGTCAAGAAAACTTGCCGGCATCTTTGAAGAGTATCTGCAGTTTAGACAAGATAGCCGTCAGACAAATGTGCGCCAACTAAACCCTATCCGAAGGGTGCTCTCAGCGCTTTGCGATTACTTTAACCAGCACGATATCACACCAGCCCGGCTTCGTATCGAGCAGCTTGATGCCTTTATGGCAGAGTTTTGCCAGTCCTTTTTGCCGGGCACCTGCCGCAACTATCGCACCATTGTGCGTGGCTTTTTGACTTATCTATATCAGCAACGCGGCATCTTAAAAAAGGATCTGGCGCCGCTTCTGATCGGAGCCGCGCAATTTGCCAAAGCCAAGCCCCCGAAATTTTTGCGTCCCCACGAAGTTAAGCAGTTGTTTGAAAGCCTGTCGGTTACCTCTGCCAAAGATCTGCGCACCTACGTCATGGTTCACCTGGCTTATACCCTGGGGCTGCGACCTTGTGAGATCTGCCGTATCACCTTAGATGATATCGCCTTTAAAAAAGCACAAGTTAACGTCGAGGATCGCAAAAACAAACAACCGCTAACGCTTCCCATCCCCGAGCAAACCTTAAAAGCCATTGTCGCCTATATGGTCGGCGGCCGGCCCAACAGCCAGGAGCGTCATCTTATTCTAAGCTTCCATGCCCCCTATGGTCCGATTGTCCCCGGCCTGGTGGGCCGCTACATTCAAGAGGCCATGCACAAGGCTTCACTGAGCTCAACGCCTTATTGGCTGCGCCATTCCTATGCTCAGCACCTGTTAAGTTCTGGCGCCTCGATCTATGAAATCAAACAGATGCTAGGGCATCGTCACATCGAATCCAGCCGCAAATATCTTCACATCCACACCGACCTGATGCGCGAGGTAATCTTAGATGAACCGCTTTGAAAGTTTTTTGGCACAACAGTTTGAAGGTTACATGGACTACCGGCACCAGCTGGGCTATGATACCGACAACTTGCGCTGGGCGTTAAAAACCGTTGACCGCTATCTGCTCACTCAAAACGCCGGGCCAAAGGATCTGACACCGGCATTTTTCCTCAGTCTGCAAGCCGATCTGCACACACAAAATAAGTCTATCAATCGTCTTCTGTGCTGCACAAGAAAGTTGTTTGAATACCTGCTGCGCATAGAATACTGCCGGGATAATCCTTTAAGGGATATCCCCTGGCTGCCCGAAGAAAACTATATCCCGTTTATCTTCTCTCCAACTCAAATCGACCGGTTGCTTGACGCCGTCTGTCGCTGCCTGCGCAAAACATCAAAATATTTTCTCCAAGATCTGGGCAGCTATCTGGCCATTTTACTTTTAGCACGCTGCGGGATGCGTATTTACGAACCGCTGCGGCTTAAGCGGCATCACTTCCGTGCCGACGACGACACGCTTTATATTGAAAAGACCAAGTTTAAAAAAGATCGTCTGATTCCCATACCCACAGCAGTGGCCGCCGAGATTGCCAACTACTTGGCCGTACGCCGCATGCTGTGGGGCACCGATACCAATGCCTATCTGCTGGCGATGAGCAAAGAAAAACCCTTCTACGACGAGTTCATCCGACGGCGTTTTCACCAGGCGGTCGGCGACATCGGCCTCAAGTGCCCCCGACAAACCATTGGAAACACCAATATTGGGGCTCCCGTGCCTCATTGCCTCAGACACAGCTTTGCGGTTAACACCCTAAAGCGCATCAAGGCGCAGGGCAAATCCGCCCAACATGCCTTGCCGGTGCTCGCCGCCTACCTGGGTCACAGCGAGTATAAGCACACGGCCAAATATCTCAAATTGTTTGATGCCGAGCATCGACACCAACTGACCAACTTTATCAACACGCAAAAGCACAACCCATGAAACTGTCAACCTGTCTCAATCAATTTTTTGTCCACTATCTGCCCCGCATCAAAGGCAGCAGTGAAAAAACCATCCATTCCTATCGCGATGCCTACCGGCTGTTTTTACCCTTTGCCGCCGACTATCATCACATAAAAATCGCCTCATTGCGAATCGAACATCTCTCAGTCGAGTTGATCTTATCCTTTCTAAACCACTTGGAACAAAAACGTAAAAACACCGCCCGCACCCGCAACCTGCGCCTGGTGGCCATCAAATCACTGGCCAAGATGATCCGCTTCATGTATCCGCAGCACCGCCAACTGGCCCAACAAATCTTGAACATCCCTCAAAAACGCATGCAAAAAAAACTGATCGGCTATTTGTATCCGGAAGAAATTATGGATGTCTACAATGTCGTTGATTTGAAAAAAAGTGAAGGCTTGCGAGATTATTGTCTGCTGCATCTGCTCTTTGACTCCGGTGCCCGGGCAACCGAAATCGCAACCCTTAATCTGGATTACTTTGATGACCACAACCAAACACTGGCTATCTTAGGAAAAGGAAACCGCTTCCGCCAGATTAAGCTGTGGCCGAAAACCTGCGAGCTGATCACGCTGTATATCCAAAAGTATCGGACCACTGCCAGAGCACTGTATCGCCATCGGATTTTTATCAACCAGCGAGGACAAGCATTGACACGTTCGGGCATCCATCGGCTCTGTAGAAAATATCTAATGCAGGCACTGCCGCCCAAACGTCTTCAAACCATCCATCCGGCGCACAGCTTCCGTCATTCACGGGCCGTCAATATGCTTTGCTGCGGTAAATCCATTACCGATATCAAAAACCGTCTGGGACATGAAAATATCAACTCCACCATGGTTTATCTGCATATGGATCTGACTCATAAGCGCGCGGTGCAGAAAAAATTTATTCAATACGCCCAATCAGCTCTTAAACACGATCCAAAGTTGGATGAACTCATCGATTGGGATCATAAAGAAGATATCCTGGCTTGGCTCGACAGCCTCTAAACTAAGGCTGAAAGAACATCGGCGGGAGCAAAAGAGGTAGAAACTCACATTAATTTTTATGTCGCCACTTTTTTTACAAATTTGTAATTTATTCACTAACTTATTGAAATATAAACAAATCCGTATTTACCGGGGTCTAGTTAATATCCTCTATATTATCAGTGGGTTAAGTGTGCTCGCAACATAGGGCACG